>CAYWEH010000006.1:2581-31642 GCA_964457305.1 uncultured Gammaproteobacteria bacterium | reverse complement strand
CGGAGGTCATCACTGACCTCTTGCCGATGCACGAGACGCTCCGGAAGTTCGGGGAGGAGTATCTCGAGCACTTGCCGATCATCGTCGAGCGGTACTTCCTCAAGCTCGACGTGGATCTCCCGGCCGACTACCCGACGCCGCCCTGGTACCGCGCAGGCAGTTTGCTCTGGCAGTTCTTCCTGCCGGGGACAGATGAACCGCCGTCTCTGAAGAGCCCGAGCAGGCTCCTCGAGATGATCACTCGGCACCAGGCGAAGGAGCCGGTCGGTCTGCCGATCGGACTCATGTTTCTCGATGCGGACCGGCGGTCCGCGATCCTCCGCGCCATCCAGCTCTGCCCCGTAGAGCTCCGCAAAAGCGGCGAGCAGATGGTGCACGCCAGCGACCTCGCGTCGTTGGAAATTATCGGCACCATGGCTGAGGATATGGTCACGGAGCGGAACCGGGACTTCGAGAGCCTGGTCCGGCTGTACCAGCCTGGCCAGAGTCCGATGGAAGTGCTCACCGTGTTCTTCCACGGTGCGTTCCGGGGGCTCTTTAAGGCCCTTGATGCGCACCAGCGGGTTTCGGCTCGGCGGCGCGATGCTACTGAGGTGGCTCGCGACCGCGCGGAAGCTCGCGAACGGGATCGGGAAGAACGGGGAGACAACCGGGAGCACGACGCAGTAGTCGAAGCGCTCTGGCAGCCCGGGCGCCGTAACCGCTGGACTCGTTTCTGGCGTCGTATCACGAACCCCAGCGACCTCACCTGAACCTGAAGGGAAGTGGTGGAAATGCTGAACGACATCCGCATTCAGGCACTCGACTGGCTCCGGAGCCAGTCGAACTTCATCCGGAACCTCGGCGTCCTCGCCATCCTCCTGTTCGGCGTGAGCCGGCCGGAGTTGACGGACGCCATGCTCGAGGAAGCGGACGAGAACGTCCGTGACTTCCTCGGGCGCGAACGCAGGCGGGCGCGCCGGCACTGGCGCAATTTGAACGAAGCGGTCGCTGACCTCTTCTGCGTGCTCGTGCTCGCCGCCCCGTTCCTGACCGCATTGATCGCCGCCATGATCCCCGGGCTTGGCCTTAAGGCCGTGCTGTTCCTGGCCATCTGGGGCACGGTGTACCTCTACGTCCTCCGGACGTGGCAAGGGCACCTCCTCGAGGCGGTCGTGGTCGGTCTGGGCGGGGCCGTCATCAAAGCTGGCGATCGGCTCCGCGCCAGCTTCCACCTGGGAGAAGAGTTCGAGCGGGACTTGACCGCGCGGACAGCACCCGAGCTGCTCGATAGGGTCATCGGGCAGTTGGACACGATCCAGGACATGAAGGGCGAGTCGTTCATGGGTGGGGTGAACACGGTGAAGGAGTTCGTGGCCTTCGCCTACAGCTTCCCCACGCGCATCCTCGCCTGGTGCTCGGCTGGTACGGCCATCTTCCTGTTCCTGCCTTGGCACGAACACAAGCAGATGGTCTGGGCCGGCCTCTTCCTGGTCATGGCGCTCCTCCCCTTCCTAACCGCGTACCGGCGGTTCGAGAAGGAAGTGGAGGGTGGAAAGATCCAGGTCAAGGAGCGGCCCGTCCACGCCCGGATGGCGCTCGCCAGCATCGGCCTCGGGATCGTGGCGGTGATTCTCCTCGTGCTCTTGCCGGGTGCGAAGGAATTCATCGACCAGCGGATCCTGCAGCAAGCTGGGTTCCTAGTTTCGGGGAAGTTCTGGGCGTTCGTGCTCGGTGAGGTGCTCATCCTGGGCATTCTCATCGTGTACGAGCTGACAATCCACCGGCTCACCAAGAAGGAGGGTGAGAGTAAGAACCAGGTTGCTCGCCTGGTCCTGGGCGGTCTGGCCATTGCCTGGCCGTTGATCGGTGTGCTCCAGCCGTACTGGGGACACATTGCGACGTGGCAAAAGACGATCGGCTTGATCGCTTTCGCGGTCGTCGTCGTCGGCAAGTACCTCGACCTGAAGAATCCGGTCAGGAACTTCGCCGTCGTCGTCCTCGTCCTGCTCGTCGGCTTCTGGGTCTTCCAGCGGGTGAGTGGTCGGTCCGGAGTCTGGGGGGCGCAGTTCGATTACGACGCGTTTGCTCGGGCCCAGGCCAATCTGCAGGCCAAGCCCGACACCGCGCCGGTCGAGCCCGCTCCCAAGTCCCTCATGCTCCCGTCGTGGGGTCCGCCATCCGGGTGGACGCCTGGCGGAAGCAGGTCGGAAACTCCGACCCCCTCGCCGTCGCGGACGCCCGCCCTGGCATCGGTCCTGCCGGTGCCCACGGTTCCGGTGGTGGACGACACGCTGCGGCAGGTGCTGTCGCCTGGGATGGCCCCGTGGCGTTTCAAGCTCCCGCCCGGCGTGTACCGAATCCGGTACAACGGCCTGATGCGCTATACTACGGCGCGGCCGGTGTGGGAGTATCGGAAGGGCCAGCCGGTCTTGGTCTACCCTTGGGTAGATTCGACCGGCGGCAAGATCCCGGTCTCTCGGCGCCTGCGGCCGAAGGACTATCCGATGCCCGACGGGAATGTCGGGGATCCCTACATCCGGTTCTTCGACAACCCGCGTGTGTACCACCGGTTGTCCGGAACCAGGTGGGATCCCATCACCATCCCGCATGAGGTGGTGGCAGAGATCGGGCAGAATTGCAGCGATTGGCCCATTTGGGAAGGGAATGGGTCGCTCTGCGTGACGATCGTGAAGGTCTACTGACCCGCACGGTCGTCGCCGGAGATTTCTTGAGCGGGGACACGGTTCGTCGGTTCGTCCGACACCGTGCCCCGCTTTTCTTTTTGCGAAAAATATGCTATACTGTGCGTACAATGCGATGCCTCTTCAGCTCGGCGGTCATCGCGATCGTCGCGCTCCTCGCCTTCGCACCAAAAACACAAGCCGCGTTCGGCGATACCACCACAACCGTTTCCCAACCCTACGCCGGCGATGGCGGCTCTGCCCTCGACGCGTACTTTGATTTTCCGGAAGATCTCTTCATTACGAGCGACGGCACCATTTGGGTGGCGGACACATTCAATAACGTCATTCGGACCATTGCGCCCAACGGCGTCGCGGCAACGTACGCGGGCACTGGCGCTTACGGCCTGACGAACGGCGCGGCTGGGAGCGCGCGCTTCGGCCAGCCGCAGGGAATCGCCGTGAGCAGCGGGGTCGTGTACGTCTCGGATACGGCCAACGACGCCTTGCGGCAGATTGACCAAAACGGCAGCGTGACGACGCTGTTGAGTACCCTGAATCAACCGCAGGGACTTGCCTTGGGCACAGACGTGCTGTACATCGCGGACACTGGCAGCGATGCGATAAAAGTCTATTCACTGTCAGCGAAAACAGTAACGACGCTCACCACGGCTATTAAAGCGCCGCGGAAAATCGTCCTGACCGCCGACGGCTCGGCGCTCTACGCCGTGGACAACGGGAATTACCGGGTCGTGCGGGTGAGTACCAGCGACGGGAGCATTACGGTCATTGCCGGCAACGGCACAAAAGGCTACGTCGAGGGCATTGGCACGGCCGCGCAGTTCTACGACCCGGCCGGCATTGGCCTCGACACAGCAACGAACACGCTGTACGTCGGCGACATCGACAGTCTCCGGTTCGCCATGATCCGGAAAATAAACCTGACGACTGGGGAGACGACGCAGTGGGTCTACGACTCGGCCATGACCTCGGTGAATGAGCGGTCGTCCATGCGCGTCTACAACGGTTATCTCTACCTCGCCGGCACCGGCAACGTCCACCGCTACAACGTGAACAATCCGGCGGACAACGGCGATGTCGGCGGCAAAGACCGGTACCAGCTTCGGGAAGGGGCGGTGAGCCAGGCCTTGCTGGCCCGGCCGGTCAAGCTGGCCTTTTCTTCAGACCGGGCGTCGCTCTACATCGCGGGCGGGCATAAGATCGTGAAGATCAACCGGGCGACGGGGATGCTCTCGTTCTTGATCGGCAATTCAGTAGACAATTACGTCGAGGCGCAGGGCTCGACCGCACGGTTCTCGGGGATTTCCGGATTGACCGTAAACGCCGCGAACGAAACTCTGTATCTCGTCGACCGTTTTAATAATCGCATCCGAGGCGTCAACCTGGCCACCAACACCTCGTTTCTCATTTCCGGCATTGGGTTGACGAACACGACCGGGCCGGCCAACGGGTACGCGGACGGGACCAAGGAGACGGCGAAGTTCTCGAATCCGGTTGACGTCGCGCTAACCCCTGACGGCGCATCGTTGATCGTTTCTGACACGGGCAACCATGTCATCCGACGGGTGGACATTGCGACGGGCCAAACCTCACTGGTTGCCGGGACGCCCGGGACCGCCGGGTTTGCCGATGGGGTAGGGAGCGCGGCCAAGTTTGATACGCCGTTCGGACTCGCGCTTGACGCTTCAGGGAAATATTTGTACGTGGCGGATCGGAATAACCATCGGATTCGTCGGGTGACGATGGCTGATGGGACGGTGAAGACCATCGCCGGTTCAGGCCGCGCTGGGTATCGCGAAGCGGTCGGCACGAGCGCGGTCTTCAATTTGCCGACCTATCTCACGCTCGATGGCGACCGTTTGTTCATATCCGATTCCGGCTCCCACCATATCCGGGTGCTTGAGCTCGGCAGTAAGGTGACGAAGCTCGTGGCCGGGTCGGGCCAGCGCGGGTACCAAAACGGCGGCCGGACCGTGTCCCAGTTCAACAACCTCGGCGGACTCTTGGTTGACCCGGCCGCGGAAACGTTGCTGGTCGGCGACACGTGGAATGACGTGCTTCGTTCCATCAATGTGTCGGGGACAGCACCCTTCACCGATCCGGGACCGCTGGTTGCCGCAGTGGTGCCGAAACAGGTTAAGAAGGTCGGGAGCGAGGCGCGGATTGACATCCGCGGTTCTGGATTCCAGCACGGCATATCGGTCAAATTCGGGAATACCCCGATCCGGAGCTTTGTCGAATCGTCGAAGAAGCTCGCCATCGTCGTCCCCATCAGCACAATGGTGCTCGGGTGGTATGACGTTCGGGTAACCAACCTCGATGGGCAATCGGACACGCTGATCGCTGGATTTGGTCTGGCTGGCGGCAATAACCAAGTGCCGGCGGCCTTCCATAGCCTGCCGACCGGCAATGGTTTTGTCGCCTTCCCAAGCGGCGCGCAGTCGGGCGTCCAAGCGGTCGGCGCGGACATGAGCGGCGACGGTCAGGATGACATCATTACGACCCAGCCCGGCAGCGCTGTCCCGTTGATTCGGATTGTCTCGCCGACCGGATCCCTCATCCGTCAGTTCCGCGCGTTCCCGCGCTCCGTGGCTGGCGGGATAACGGTCGCGGCCGGGAATCTCATGGGCGATGCTACCCCAGAACTCGTGGCGGTGCCGCAAACGGGCCCGGTGGAAGTGCGCGTTCTCTCGGCCACCGGACGGGTACTCAAGAAAGTCTACCCGTTCGGGAACCAAGCGAAGGGCGGGGCAAGCCTGGCCATTGGCGACGTGGATGGCAACGGCCTGGCGGACATCATCGTTGGCGCCGGAGACGGCTCGACGCAGGTGGCCGTGGTCAGTGCGGACGGACTGGTCATTCGAACCTTTACCGCGTATGCCCGGTCCAAGGTCGGCGTGAACGTGGCAGTCGCGGATTTGAATGGCGATGGGGCAGCGGAGATTCTGACCGTGCCACGACGCGGCGCGACCCTGGTGAAGGTGTTCTCGACCACTGGCACACTGCTTCGCCAAGCGACCGTGTTCGCCCGCAGCCTGAAGTCCGGCGGCAACCTGGCGGTCGGCGACGTGTCCGGCGACAGGGTGCCGGAGGTCGTGGTCTCCTTCCGGACCGGCGGCCAGCCGCTCGTCCGCGTGCTTTCCCCAGCGCTGAAGCTCATCAGCGAGTTCTCGGCCTACCCGTCGGCCTATCGGGGCGGCGTGCACGTAGCGGTCGGCCGCGTCACCGATGACGGCATTGCCAAGATTATCACGGCGCGGATGCAGGGGCTGCCCGAAGTCATTTTCTTCACTCCGGCGGGCCGTCCCATCCTGGCGCAGTAAGGGTCACGTGGACAGGGGAGCGGACGCGTGGTAGAGTTCCTCCTGCTCAAAATAGCCTTCGGCTTTCGGTTATCAGCCGCCAGCCGATTCCTGGAGGCTGATCGCTCGCAACGCGAGGGTCCATGGTGCCCCGCACCAAGCCTCGCGTAACTCGGCTGGTGCGGGGTAAATGGCCCGTGTAGACAAAGGTGTGCAGAGCGGGCCCATGGTGTAGCCCGGTTAACACGTCTCCCTGTCACGGAGAAGATCAAGGGTTCGAATCCCTTTGGGCCCGCTCTGCATATCTTAAAGAATTACCTCCCTGCTCGCCCCGCCCCCAAACGGAGTGAGTGGTGCGGCGCCACGGAGAAGATCATCCCGCCCTACGGCGGGGTTGGGCCCGCCAGCGATTTTCAGCCCGGTTCCACCCGAAGCCGAAAAGGCGGAGGGTGACAAATCCCTTTGGGGTCGCGTGCCATCTATTTTATTATTTATTGAGAGCACTTGAAAAAAGATTGAATCTGTGCTATAGTGGAATAAGAAAGTCGTATAGTAGTCAGAAGAAAAAAACAAGTCGCCGGGATTGACCCTGGCGGCCAGTGGACATAGCGATCGTATGTCTTTCAAAAACGGTGACTAGTTTTAAGGAGGATTTATGGCCGAAAATTTGACCTCATTCATCGAGGAATTGCTTGTCAAAGCGGGCATGACGCAATTACCCGCTGATTTTCGCGAAAAGTACGTTGCGAAGCTCGTCGCCCAACTCGAGGAACGCGTTGGCCTCCAGGCGCTCCAGGAGCTTGACGAAGAGCAGCTGGCGGATTTCGAGCGTCTCGTACAGAAGGACAAGGCGCCCGAGCTGGTATTTGAGTTTTTTAACCGGCACGTTCGGGATTTCCCAGCCAAGATGGCCAGGGTAATGAAAAATTTCTCGGACGAGTTTTTAAGCTACTCGCAGTCCGTCCGCAAGGATTTAGAGACGGCCGGGCAGAAGCGAACCTGACCAAGCACTAATCGTTTTGCCTGTGGCAGAGATTCGTCAACTGCGCGCCGAGGACATCGAACCGGGCGACACCGATCGGGGTCCGCTTGGTGTTCCGGACGTTGACGCCGAGGAGCAGCAAGACGATCGGGTGCGGTCGCTGGTTGAGTCGCGCGGCGGGCCGACGGAGGCCTTAGCGGCGATACTTCGCGAGCGCGGAAAACTGGAAAAGCATCTGAAGAAGACGAAAAACGGAGGTGCTGAAGACGCGGGGAGTCGCGTGGAGGGTTTGCGGTCGCAGTTGGCGCAGTTAGCCGACCAGGAACAACGGATTCGTCGCCTCTACCAAGAGCTGATTGTCGAACAGGAAACGGCCGACCAAGAGGGCGTTGAAGCAGAAACCGAAGAGCCTGTTGCCGAGTCGGCCGATGCGACGGTCGGTGTCGGCGCGGAACAGGGGGCGGGCAGACGCGGCCGATCGCGTTCGGCGGCGACAGCGGGTCGGCGGCGGGCCCGGGCGGCGCCAGTGCTTGAATCACGCCTGACACCGGAGGAGCAGCAAACGGCGCGTGAGTTCTACGACCGGTTGCCCGAGGCGGAACAGCGCAAGATCATGGACGCCTTGCGCCAGGCGGCAACGGACCAATCCGGGGTGGTGGATATTGCGACGGACCTCCCGCCGGAACAGGCCGCGCAGCTCCCGAGTGTCTATCGGATGTATGCCCAACAACTGGGGCTTCGGCTGGAACCGCGATTGCCGGTAACCCCCAGCGAGGGCAAACCGGAGACGGTTCAACCAGTCGAACCCGCGGCTGGACAAAGCGAGTCGGCAGCCGTGGAAGAATGGAAACCGTCGCGGCAGGCCATTGCGCAAGCCATTCGCGAAGCGGGCGGCCATGAGCAGTTTCAGCAGATCGTCCAGCGCCGCCTCGATTGGGCGCGCGATCGCATTTCCCGTCTCAAGCCCGGCGACGCAGCGCTCGAGAATCTTCAGGCGTCGGTCCGGATGCAAGAGGCCCGGCTGGCCATGGCGCAGACAATTCCGCCGGTCGAGCGCCCGGCCCCGCGTGCGGCCCGGCCGCCGGAAAGACCCACTCGCGCCTTGGGCATGTCGTCGGAAGAAGGCTGGTCAGGGTGGGAAACGCCGCCGACTCCGCCGCGCAGCGCGTCAGGAGACGCCGTCCCGCCCGGCGCTTTTGACGACCGTGATGTGCCAGTGAGCGATGCGCCGGTTTCAACTGGGGCAGTCGAAACCACTGCCGGGACTCCTCCGGAACCTCCCGAACCCGACATTCCCAGACTGCCTCGTGTTGAAGAGAGTCAGCCTGGTCAGCGCGGTGACGAGCGCGAACCGGCGCCTCCTGCCCCTCCAGCAAGTCCCAGCGCCGAGCGACCCAGTTTCGATGATGAGGCAACGAAAGCGCGTCTTGCTTCCGGGAGCGCCGCCGATCGAGTCAAAGCCGTGCGAGAATTCCTGTTTGAAGCCGCAGACAAGGAGAAGGCGAGACTGACAACTCCGGAACGAATCCGGGAACTGCTCGGCGACGCGGTGTTGGAGAAATTGACGAAGCAAGCGCTCGGACACCGAGCGGGCCTGACGGAAGCGGATGCGGCAGCGGTGAAGGCAGCCGGTTTGACGCCCCAGGATGTGGCGGAATTTCTCGACGTCGCCCAGGAGACGCGCGAAGAAGCGGTCAACGAGGTTGTGCAGCGCGGTTCCATGAAAGGGAAAGTCGCTCGCGCGGCGCTCAAGAACATGCCGTACTGGGTGGCCGGTATGCATCTGGCGACGGTGGTCACGAATCCGCTCGTCGGGCTTGGCCTGCTCGGCACCGCTCGTCTTGCCCATCACGTGGGCGGGAAACTGAAGGGTCGCCGCGAGCGGCAGTCCGCGGAACGGAAGCTGGCGGAAAATCTGCAGAAGGATCCGGCCGTCTACGCGGAGTTCCAGAACCGCATCCTCGAAGCGATGAGTGCGCAACGGCGGCGAGCGCTCCTGCAGGAGGGAAAACTCCACGACGAGTACGCCAAGAACGTCGGCAAGGACCCCGCCGCCGCCGAAGCGGAGTTCGAACGCGTCCTGACGGAGCAGCGAGCGGAAAAAATGCGGAAGGTTGAGGAACGTCTGCGGCGACTCGACGTGCCGCCGGAACTCGCGACCCAGCTGCTTGACGCGGCCGGCCGGATGTACGAGATGGACCAGCGGACCGTCCGCTCCGAGCGGATGCTCGATCAGCGTTTGAAACTCGGTAACTCGAGCCTGGAACGACTGGATCGGGTGCTGGATCGCATCCCGGTCCTCGGCGCCCGGTCGTCCGTGGGGAAGGTCGGCAACTTCATTTTCTTCCGCGGCTTGAGCGCCATCGCCCGCGAAGCGCCGAAATTCGCGTACTCCTTGGGCGGCATTGCCGGTTGGCAGGGCGGTCGCGGTGCAGTGGAACTCGGCCAGTACGCCATTGAGGATATCCGGAAAAACCGTCGGTTAAAAGCCCGGGCGGGGGGCGCGTCACCAGAACGCGCATCTGCGCGCGAACGTCTGACCCCGGGCGAACTCTTGGCGAATCTCAACGCGAGTATTGAGGAGTGGCGGCGCGATGAAGAGAACCTTCCGCAACAGGACCTCGTCGTGCGTCTCTTGGCCGAGACGCGTTCCCGCCGGAATGAATTCAGTCGGGCGGTCGATAAGGCCGCCGTGGACCGGGCGCTCGAGACGGTGACCGAGATGACGGTCCTGAATCGGACGGCGCGCGTGATGGATACCGTCGGGCGGCTCAACGACGAAATGGTGGCGGCCCGGAAACAGGAAATCGGCCGTGGGAAACGCTTGGCGCTGGCCAAGCTCGGCGGTGGTGTCGCCGGCGTAGCGTTGGGTCTGGCTGGTGTGCGGCTGGGGAGAATGGATACGCCGGTGTCGCGCTGGGTTCAGGAGCACGCGAGCCCGAACGAGAACCTACGTGCCATGGAAGTCGATGCGTATGATCGGTTGATGAAATCCCTGCCCCTGGGGCATTTGGCTGATACGTCGCCGGTCGAGGCTGGTATGGCGGCTGGCGTGCCCCACACGCCCGGTGCCGGAGCTGAAACGCCAGAACAGACGGCACCGCCCGGGCCACCAGGGCCGGAAGCGGGCGCTGGTGCCACCGCGAAGTTCGGCGTCGAAGACCGGTCAGTGGTCGGCGGTCATGAACCCGCGGCGCATCCCGAAGCAGCGGCCGCGCCGAAACCCGAGGTCACGCCCGAGCAGTTGAAGCTGGCCACCGTGGCCGCCGGGTCCGGCGAGGGGATTGAGCACGCCTACATCCGGCAATTGGAGAACGACCCGGAGGGCTATGGGTTCCAAGGGGACCCGAGCAACGAACAGCTTGTCCGTCGCTGGGCCGAGGTGACTGCTCACCGCGACGCGATCGCCCATGGCTTCGTGACCAAGGACGGCGAGACGCGCGTTCACGAAGGAATATTTGTTCTCAATAAGGACCATTCGGTTGAGGTTCCGGAAGCGAAGGTCTATACATACTCGCATACCGAGGGCAACGTCCCAGGCACGACACGGGTGATTTCAGAACAGCCGGGGGGAGGATCCGAGTCGTCGGCCGCCGCTCATCCTCATGAGGCGGTGGTTCCTACCCAGCCGAAACCGCCGGAATCCCAACGCGCGGTTGACCGATTCCCGCTGGTGGCTGATCCGGATGCGCCAGCGTTTGAAGCGCAGGCACCGATCGAAACGCCGACTGCTCATGGGCCGGCCGCGGAAACGACCGCCGGTGCGGCTCCATCTCTTGGTACCACAGCGCGGGAAGCCGCGACAGCGGAAACCGCAGCGGAAGAAACTCCGTCGGCCGAGCAGCCGGCGCAGACGGAACCGCCCCGCGCCGCGGATGACGACTACGGCGATGAAATTCCGTACACGGGACGGCAGCCGCGGTCGTCAGTTGCCGCCCGCGCCGAACACACGGCTGAATCGGCGGCCGGTCAAGGGACGACCGAGGCGGCGCCGGTCACCCCGACATTTGAACAGAACGTTGTCGTCTCCCCGGACGACGTGCGCGACTTGAACGTGCAGGCAGTCACCGATCAGGAATTGGTTGAGCGGTGTAGCCGCGTTCCCGTCGCCGAATTGAAAGCGTTGGCGCAGGAGCAGCACGATAAGGTATTCGAACAGGTGCATGACGCGCGAACTACTGGGGCGGCCGCCACCAGCGAGCTCCGTCGCTACGCCGGCATCCTGCGCGCGCTTGAGCTGCAGCAGGGACAGGGTTGGCAGACGGGGGAACACCTGACCACGCACGGAATGTTCACCGATGCCGAACAGAAGCTCATTGACGGGAAGGTCCACGACCTCGACGCTCTGTACCGCAACATGGTCCGCCACGGCGGGCCGGGCGGTCCGGCGGCTCGGGAGGCCTTCCGCCAGTTGAGCGTCTGGCACACGTTGCAGGAAGCGGCCCAGGGGAAGCTCCAGTCCGGTGAAGTGCCCGGCCCAGAGACGCTGGCGAGTGAAAAACGGTGAGCGCCGGACGCCGCGCGCTCATCATCCTGCCGCCCTTGGTCTGGGCGAGTTTGATTTTTTTCTTGTCTTCAATTCCTGACCTGCGGAGCGGTTTGCAGCCGTGGTGGGACACGATTCTTCGGAAACTGGCTCACGCGACCGAGTACGCGGTTCTAGCCATTCTGGTGGCGCGGGTGGGCTACGAGGAACCGCACCGCCGTTCCACGGCGTTCATTCTCGGATTGGCCTGGTTGACGGTGGCGACGTACGCGGTCATGGACGAATATCATCAGACGTTCGTTCCAGGCCGAAAGGGCGCTTGGCTTGACGTCGGCGTTGACAGTCTTGGTGCGGCGTTTGGTCTCGTCTGGTATCGGGTGTGGCGCCAGGGCCGAAAATAAAGCAGCAAGAATATCGAATCAAGAATCGAGAAGACGCGTGGTGTCCCCGTTCTATCTTCTAACTTCTAGATTCTCAATTCTTGATTCTTACTTCTTCACTCGTTCCACAATCGCCGCAAAAGCCCGCGGCTGATTCATGGCCAGGTCGGCCAGCGACTTCCGATCAAGCGTTATGTTTGCTTTTTTGAGCAAACCAATGAACCGGCTGTAGGAAAGGCCATGTTCGCGGACAGCGGCGTTGATGCGGATTTGCCAGAGGCGGCGAAATTCCCGCTTTTTCCGTTTGCGGTCGCGGTAGGCGTTGACCCCGGCTTTCAAGACAGCGACACGGCCGAGACGAATGGTTGTCTTGCGGCGCCAGCGATACCCTTTCGTGAGTTTCCGAAGGGCGGCGCGGCGGCGGCGATGGGTGACAGAGCGTTTGATGCGCATAGTGGGGTGAGGGGGTAGCCTAGTGGGCTTGTAGGTGGGTAAGAGATTGTTTTTTTAGTTCCTACAAGCCTACTCCCTACTGGCCTACAGTCCTCGTATTATCTATAGGGAATCGATTTCTGCAGCGGCACGCGCAGGGTCTTCGAGAGCCCCTGGTCGCGGCGCTTGTTGGTGCGTTGGTTGCCAGTTTCCCGGGAGTTGAAATGATCCTGGCCAGCCGTCCGGCGCATTAGTCGTTTCTTGCCGGTGATACGGAAGCGCTTGCGAGCGGCTTTGTGGGTTTTGAGCTTGGGCATAGAGGATTACTGGGGAGCGCCGATGAGGCAGAAGAATTTTTTGCCTTGGCGGGCAATGGGTTGTTCGACGTTGGCGCCGAGGTCCGCAACGAATTTCATCATGATCTCGCGGGCTAAATCCTGGTGGGCGTTCTCGCGGCCCCGGAGGATCATTTCGATTTTGACTTTGTCACCTTCGCCGAGGAATTTCTTCGCCTGATTCAGCCGGACGTCCCGGTCGTGGCGGCCGATGTTCAACGAGAGGCGAATGCCCTTGACCTCGATCTGCTTGAGTTTCGCGCGCTGCTTCCGTTGCTGCTTCTCGAGCCGGTATTGGTACGCGCCGTAGTCGAGCAGTTTACACACTGGGGGATTCGCTTGTGGTGCGACTTCGACCAGGTCAAAGCCCCGTTCTTGGGCCAGTTGGAGGGCGTCGCGGGTGGCCATGACGCCAAGGGGTTTGTTGTTTTCGTCGATGACCGTGACCTGTGGGACGCGAATCCGGAAGTTGACGCGGAGGGGTTTTTGGATAGTCTCGAAATTTTAAGAGTAAGAATGGCTTACCGTGCGGGCTACTTTTTTCGAAATCCTAACGTGTTTCATCAGGTTCGCCATGAGTATTACGGATTTGCCGTATTGTGTCAACGGTCGAAGCTTTGGCCAGGGGCAAGGGTCCTGCCAGTCTTCGCCTGGTCCGGCGAAGCCGGAAACAACGGACCCTTTCCCCTAGGTCCGTACTAACCCATCAAGCAAGGTGGTGCTCACGCGGCACGCTCTAGGCCTCACCGGCCTAAAGGCCGGTTCGCCTTGCGCGGCCGTATACATTGGTTTGTTTATTTTTCTGTTGCTGCCGGGTAGGTGGGCTTCATCCCTGTTGACCACCTCCATGGCAGGAGTAAGGTGGGCCTCCTTCCGCTCCTTTTACCCCACCACTATGAGGCGAGCGCAGAGGCCGTGTTCCTGCGACTTGCGCGTTCGTCTTATGGGTCCACCAGGCCTTCCAATTGTCTCGCTTCGGAGTGAACTGTTTTGCTAAGCCAACGAGTTTTTTGTTGGCTCGCCATGAACCCGAGCGAATTGACACTTGGTAGCCGTGCACCACTCACTTCGTTCGGGTGCACGGCATGCACCAGTTTCTTCAGGCCACATTGGCACTAGCAAACCCATTTGCTCGGGGGCTCGCCATGCACCGGAGCGAAGCGACTGGTGCATGGTGGAGATGGCGGGGGTTGCACCCGCGTCTAGCTCGAGAATGCCAGTCGGTCTTCACGCAGAGTCCGCTTGGGTAGTGTCGACACCGCGTTCAAAGCGAACGAAATGCACGGTATCCAATCCCGAGAAGTGTCGTGAGACAGCCGGGAGACCGTCAGACCAAGCCCGCAGAAGTAACACCCTGGTGCCGACCGGCAGGCGCGACCGGCGAGGATGGCAGTTACGGTTTAGGCAACTGCAGGAGCGAAGCTCGGTGAGGCGAAGAGATTGCTCACTCCGTCGCGAAGCTTCGCCAAAGTGGTTTTGGCACTTATCATGTCCCTGGGTTGGTAACGGAGACCGGGGCGCTCCGACGTGCGCGAATGGCGTTCTAAACGAACTGTCGATTATGGTCATCCCCACGGTTGCCCTGAACCCGAATCCGGCGAAGCCGGATGAGTGGTTTAGGGTTAACGAGTCCGCACAGCGCGTTCGATCCGACGCTGGGCTTCTCGCTTCTTGATACTCTCGCGGCGGTCTTTTTTCTTCTTCCCGCGGGCGAGAGCGAGTTCCACTTTTATGAAACCGCCCTTACTGTACAGACTGATTGGTATTATTGTCAAGCCTTCGCCCTGCAGCCGTTGGCTGGCGCGCCGGAGCTCAGCGTCCTTCAACAGCAGTTTGCGGGTCCGTTCCGGATCAGGGTTCAGGGCGTGCGCCGGCGGGTAGGGGGCGATATGGCAGTTGACGAGATATGGTTCGCCGCCGCGGAGAATGACATGGCTGCCGGTTAATGACGCTTTGCCGCTCCGGATGGACTTGACTTCCGGTCCTTCTAATATAATCCCAGCCTCGAAGCGTTCCTCGAGTTCGTAGCGGTAGGGGGCATCGCGGTTGGTGGCGAAGGTGGGCATGGGGGACAATTGCAGGGTAGAGGGTTCAGGGGATAGGGTAAAGGGGCAAAAAACGTTATACTACATGCATGCAAATCCGAGAACAGCTGATCAGCGCCCTTGCCAAACAAGTTGCCGTTCGCTGGCCTGAAATCGCCGCGAAGATTCCGGCCATCGCCATCGAAATTCCGAAAGACCAGAGCCACGGTGATTATTCGTCGAACGTGGCCATGCGTTTGGCTGGCCTGCTCAAGCGCTTGCCTATGGACATTGCCGAAGCGCTGGCGAAGGATGTAGTGAAACCAACGGTTGCGACTGTCTCGGTCGCGCCGCCCGGGTTCTTGAATTTCACATTGAGCGATGCCTATTTGAAGCGACTCCTGACGACCGTGATGAAGGCGGGAGCGAAATTCGGCCAATCGAATATCGGGAAAAACAAACGCGTCCACGTCGAGTTCATCTCGGCGAACCCGACCGGTCCTTTGCACCTGGGCAATGGTCGGGGCGCCTTCACCGGCGATGTGCTGTCGAACGTACTGACCGCGACCGGGCACCGTGTCTGGCGCGAGTACTACTTCAACGACAAGGGGAAGCAGGTGGAGACGCTTGCCGAATCGGTCATCCGGAAGTACTTCCAACAGCAGGGCATTCCCATGGATTACCCGGACTACTGTTACCAAGGGGAGTACGTGGACGAACTGGCGAAAGGTCTGAAGCTCGACGGCGTGAAGATCGGCGACATGGAGCGGCTTCGCATCCGCATCCAGTCGCGTGTGATCAATACCATGGTTAAAAACATTCAGCATTTGGTGAGTAAGCGCTTGGGCGTTCGGTTTGACCGGTGGTTTAAGGAATCTGAACTGCATACGTCGAAGCTCGATGAACAAGTGGCGCGCGTCCTGCGGAAGCAGGGGAACGTCTATGAACAGGATGGCGCGACGTGGATGAAGACGACGGCGTTTGGCGATGACAAGGATCGCGTACTCATCAAATCGGACGGAACGAAAACGTACTTCCTTGGTGACGTCGCCTACACCCACGATAAATTGAACCGCCGGAAGTTCGACCGGGCAATCGTGTTGCTCGGTGCGGACCACCATGGCTATGTTGGCCGGCTGAAGGCGATTAGCGCCGCGCTGGGACGCCCAGGTGCCTATGATGTGTTGATTTACCAGTTAGTCCGACTCATCAAAGGCGGGCAAGAAGTGCGGATGTCCAAGCGGGCGGGTAACTTCGTGACGCTCGATGAGTTGGTGGATTGGGTTGGTTCGGATGTCGCGCGGTTTTTCTTCCTCATGCACGGGGCGGATACGCATATGGATTTTGATTTGGATTTGGCCAAGGAGCGGAGTGAGAAGAACCCGGTGTTCTACGTCCAGTATGCGCATGCGAGAGTTGCGAGTCTCCTTCGGAAAGTGGAGGCGATGACGAAAAAGAAGTTAGAAGCTAGAAGTAAGAAGATAGGGACGAATCGTAAGGCGCTGTCTATGAAACTGGTAAAGGGGGAGTATGGAGACCCAGAGCGGAAGCTGTTGCGTCTGCTCGTGACGTTTCCGGATGTGGTCGAAGACGTCGCACGCTCGTATGCAGTACAACAGTTGCCATTCTACGCGATGAAACTGGCGCAAGGGTTCCATGAGTACTACGACTCGGCGCGGATCATTGATAATGATACGGTCAATCAGTATCGGTTGTCCGTTGTGAAGGCGACGCAGCAGGTGCTGCAGAATTGCTTGAAACTCATGGGGGTTTCGACGCCCGAGAAGATGTAGTGGTTGGGCTTGTTCGGCCATATGAGGCTGGCGTCTTGACCCGGGGTGGAAAGAGAGTAGAGTAGGGCGCGGCTTTTGGTTTCGGCGCGTTCGAGAACGAGGGCCAGAATGTGGCCCTTTTATAAAGTTGAACAGGAGGCAGTGATGAGTCTGGAACGTCAGTGCACGGAGCCGTGTGAGTCGTGTCGTCGGTTGCAGGAAGGAAATGAGGACGAGCGTCTACTCGTGTTCGAAGGCCGGCACTGGCGCGTCCTGCACGCGTATCCGGTCAGGCTGTTCGGCTGGCTGGTGGTCGTGCTGAAGCGCCATGTCGAGGCTATGCACGAGCTCACCTACGGTGAGTATCGCGAGTTGCTGAACCTCTTGCCTGTGCTGGCTGGCCGGCTGCAACGACTCACGGGTTGTCAGAAGGAGTACGTCGGGTGCTTCGGTGAAGCACATGGGTATCACCATCTGCACTGGCACGTGATCGCCAAGCCCGCGGCACTTTCCGCCGAATTCAGCGGGTCTCTGGTCTTCGGTCTCATCAAGGGTGTGTCGGCCGAGGACTCGGTCCCGCTCGAAGCCATCGGGGCGCTGGTCGAGAAACTCGCCCGTGATGTGGCGGACTACGGCGGGTATTACGTCGCGCGTCAGCGAGAGGAGTAAGCGATGGACCAGAAGTTCTACACTTTCGCGTGGCAGGCGCTGGTGCTCGAACCGGGCGCCACCGAGCCGACTCGCAAAGACGGTCGGACGACGCTGAAGGATCAATCCCCGCAGCACGTGCTCGCCCGGATCGTGGATGAAGAACTCCCGGCTGTCGTGCAGGAGTTCACGGCCCGGTTTCTGTACGAGAGTCCATGAACGAATTGCACAACGCAGCCTATGTGCTGCAGAGCCAGAGTGGGCCAGGGTGCGCACATGTCGCCCTGGCCCCTCTTCAATGCTCATTGGAATAGTAAACCTTTCCAAGCGCGACGGTAGGGAGTACACTGTACTTCCGAGGTGGCTATGCGCGTAGGAATCGACTGTCGGACAATTCTCAATCCCGTACAGGGCGAAGCCGCTGGCGTCGGCCACTACACCTATTTTTTAGTGAAGCATATCCTCGAGCTCGATTCCCAGAACGAGTACGTGCTCTTTTTCGATTACCGGATGAAGCGCGAGGGCACGCAGGAATTTCGCGGCGACAACGTGAAAATCCGTTACTTCCCGTTCTCATCGTATCGGAAGTTTTTACCCTTCGCCTATTCGCATATGCTGACGGCTGCTGCCTTGCTGAAGGAGCGGCTCGATCTGTTTCACTCGCCGACGATGTCCTTGCCGTTGACCTATCCGAAGACGACGGTCGTGACGGCCCACGACCTGGCGATTTTCGTCAACCCAGCTTGGTTTCCGTCGCAGATTTTCTCGACGCGATTGCTGGTCCCGCAGGCGTTGAAGCGCGCGAAAAAAATCATCGCCGTGTCTCAGTCGACGAAGAATGACCTGAAGGAAATTTTCAACGTGTCGGGCCGAAAGGTCACGATCGTCCATGAGGGTGTCACCACCCAGAAACTGAATTTGAAGGACAAAAATGTGAACGTCTTCAAAAAGTTCGGCCTTGGGCACCGGTACCTCTTGTTCGTCGGCACCCTCGAGGCGCGGAAGAACCTCATCTGCCTCATCGAAACATTTGCCGCCTTGGTGCAAACGAAACCGAAACTCATGGCCGGGGTCGAATTGGTCTTGGCCGGCGCAGTCGGCTTCAAGGGCGACGATGTCATCGAAAAAATCCAGGCATTGAAATTGCAGAAACGCGTGCACTACATCGGGTACGTCACGCACAACGAGAAGATGAACCTGATGTCGCATGCGCTCGCCTTTGTCTTTCCGTCGTTGTACGAGGGTTTTGGGCTGCCCGTGCTTGAGGCCATGAATCTGGGGACGCCGGTGATTACGTCAAAGGTCTCGTCGTTGCCCGAGATTTCCGGGGAGGCAGCGTTATTGGTTGACCCGGAGGATACCGGGGACATCGCGGCGGGAATCGAGCGCGTTATCAGCGACGACAAGCTGCGCCGCAAACTCATTGACCGTGGATTGAAACAAGCCAAGGCCTTCAGCTGGATGGTGGCGGCGCGGGAGACGATCAATGTCTACAAGTCGGTGTTGAAGGACAAGCTCATCGACGAAGCGCGAGCCGAGACGGGGAGCTGAAGCGAGTGCGTAGGGAGTAGCGTGTAGCGTGTAGGGAGTAGCCTTTTGAATACTCGTTACCCCCTACTCCCTAGCATTACTAGCCTCGCTTGGCGAACCCCGTTTCCTCGCGTACACTGGAGGTGTTGATTGCCTATGGCTGAAACATTTTTCCCTGAACTCGAAGAACACGTTCTCGCGTATTGGAAAGCCGAGGGGATTTTTCAAAAGGCCTTGGCGCTGCCAGCCCCGAAAGGGAATTTTGTTTTTTACGAAGGTCCGCCGTACGCGAACGGCCAGCCCGGCGTACACCACATGGTTTCGCGAGCCTACAAGGACTGTGTTGCTCGGTACAAGACCATGCAGGGGTTCCACGTGGGTCGGCGCGCTGGTTGGGACACGCATGGTCTGCCAGTCGAAATGGCCGTTGAGAAATTACTCGGCGTGAAATCAAAGCGCGATATCGAGGAAAAAGTTGGTGTTGAGAAGTTCGTCGCGGAATGCCGGAAGAACGTCTTCCTCATGAAGGGCGAGTGGGAGAAGTTTACCGAGCGCATGGCCTACTGGGTGGATTTGCAAGACGCCTATGTGACGATGACGCCTGAGTACATCGAGTCGTGCTGGTGGATTTTTTCTGCAATCGCCAAGCGCGGACTCCTGTACAAGGATTTCAAGGTCGTGCCGTTCTGCACACGCTGCGGGACCGCGCTCTCGAGCCATGAGATGGCGCAGGGCTACAAGAAGATCACGGACAATTCCGTTTATTTGAAGTTTGAGCTTCTTGATGGGGGCGAGGCGGGCGAAGGTCGCTTGAGGAACGTGACGAGTGACGAAAGCGGCCAGCGACCGCCGAGCACACATGCCGGAAAAACGTACATCCTCGCCTGGACCACGACGCCGTGGACGCTGCCGGGCAATGTCGCCTTGGCGGTGGATCCGAACGTTGAGTATCTGAAGACCACAAACGCGGCGACGGGCGAACGATTCATTTTCGCGAAAGCCTTGCTGGAAAAAATTCCTCTCCACGAAGAAGACAAAGCGAACCCCGAGGTCATCAAGGGCGAGCAGTTGGTCGGAAAAACGTACCGACCACTGTTCGACTTTGTCGATCTCGGGAAAGAGACCGGGAAGAAAGCCTACTACGTTGTGGCCGCGGACTTCGTCACCACCGAGGACGGTACCGGCGTCGTCCATACGGCGGTCATGTACGGTGAAGACGACTTTACCCTCGGCGCTAAGCTTGATTTGCCACAGCACCACACGGTCGATGTTCACGGCAAGTTCACCGAACTGGTGAAACCTTGGGCCGGGAAATACGTCAAAGATCCCGCCGTCGAGAAGGCGATCGTTGCTTATTTGCAAGCGCAGGGGAAAGTGTACGCGGAACTTCCCTACGAGCACGACTACCCATTCTGCTGGCGCTGCGACATGCCGCTCCTCTACTACGCGAAGGACTCATGGTTTTTCAAAACGACGGCGGTCCGCGACCACATGTTGCAGGAAAACGCGAAGATCAACTGGGTTCCAGCCTACTTGAAAGACGGTCGGTTCGGCGAATGGTTGGAGAACGTCCAGGACTGGGCAATCTCCCGGGAGCGGTACTGGGGGGTGCCTCTCCCGATTTGGGCTTGCACGGAACCAGGATGTAAATCTCAGCAGGAGGTAATCGGAAGTTTTGAAGAATTACGCAAGCGCGCGACGTTGCCCGAACCCTTCGATCCCCATCGCCCTTTTATTGATCAAATTCAGTGGAAGTGTTCAGCGTGCGGAGGTGAAGTAAGACGTGTTCCTGATGTGGCCGACGTCTGGTTTGATTCCGGTTCCATGCCGTTGGCCCAGTGGCACTATCCGTTCGAACACCAAGACTTGATCGACTCCGGAGAGCAGAACCCGGCCGATTTCATCTCGGAAGGCATCGAACAGACGCGCGGCTGGATCTACACGCTGCTCGCGGTGGCCAGCCTGCTCGGCCGACCGGCACCCTACAAGAACGTCATCTCCCTTGGCCTGGTGAATGACGCGGCCGGGAAGAAGATGTCCAAACGCCTCGGGAACTTCGTTCTCCCAAAAGACTTGTTCCCGAAGTTCGGTTCCGATGTGGTCCGGTTCTACCTCTACACGGTGAGCCAGGCTGGCGAGTTTAAGAACTTCGATCCGCGCGGCGTTGATCATGTCGTGAAAAAAACGTTTCTCATCCTGTGGAACGTTCTCTCCTTCTATCGGTTGTATGCCCCTGAACGAAAGCCGCTCCCGGCCCAGGCGGTCGAGCTCAACGACCGCTGGCTGCTCGCTCGACTGGACCAGGTGACCAAAGTCATGACCGAGCAGTTCGACGCGTATGATCTCACGAGTGCCGGGCGGTCGCTGGCGAGCTTCATCACCGAGCTCTCTACGTGGTACGTCCGACGGAGCCGCGACCGGTTCCGCCAGGCCGGGCCACGACGGGATACCGCTGCCGCGTACCTTGGCTATGCGCTCGAGACGACGGCCAAACTGCTCGCACCGTTTGCGCCCATGCTGGCTGATCGCATCTACCGCGACGTCCATGGTCTAAAGGAGTCCGTCCACCTCGATCAATGGCCGGCAGTGGAAGCAACGCCTGATGCATCGCTCCTGACGCAGATGGATTTTGTCCGCGCTGTCGTCGAAGCTGGTCACGCCCTCCGGAAAGAGGCGAACATCCGCGTACGACAGCCGCTCCCGCAAGTTGTTATCGTTGCGGACGCCTTTCCTGATGACGTGGCGAAGCTCATCGCCCAAGAGCTTAATGTCAAAGAGGTCCATACGGCAAAGGCAGTGCCGACCGGAGCCGAATGGCGCAGCCGAGCGGAAACGGGATTCATTGGCGTCGCGCTCGATACGACCGTGACCGACGAACTTCGCATCGAGGGGCTCATCCGCGAATTGATTCGTCACGTCAATGCCTTGCGGAAAGAGGCAAAACTCACCCGCCAGGACAAGATTACCGTTACTGTGGCGACGGAGAGCGAGCTGCTCCGCGGTATTATCGGACAGCAACGAGCCGAGGAGGTGCGACGCGAGGCCGGCGCATTGTCGATCGCCTTAGCGGAGTCGGTTGAGGCACCGGCCGTGAGTATTGCTGGCGAGACGGCTCGTATCCGCATCGAAAAAACGGTTGATGGAACGGCATGAAGCTATCATAGTGCTTGAGCGGCCCTATCGCGCGAGCGATCGTGTCGTGACGGTCTTGAGTCCGACAGCGGGGAAGCGGGAGCTGCTGGTTCGGGGCGCGCGGAAGATCGTCAGCAAGCTTGGCCCGAGCCTCCAGCCGTTTTCCCGGGTACGCGTAGCGTTCGTTCCGGGGCGCCGTTGGGCACATCTCATCGGCGTTGAAACGATTGATCCGTTCCGGCATCTCCGGAAACGCCTGGCGAGCATCGCCCAGGCTGGGTTTGTCGCGGACGTCGCTGACGCGTTGGCGGTCGCGCACGCGGACGATGCGCGTCTCTACCGTTTGGTACTCCGCGAACTGCAGCGTATCGAACGGACCCGAGGCGACACGATCGATCGAGCGGTGGTCCTCGCTCTCTCCCTCTTCGCGCTCCGAGCGATCGCCATCGCCGGCTGGCACCCCGATCTCCGACGCTGCAGTGCCTGCCACCGTTCCCTCGACGGCGACTCGGTCGTCTTCATCAGCCACCCGTTCGGGTTCGCGCACCGGCGCTGCGTTCGAACGCCCGGAGCGATCTCCGTCCAGTCGGCCACGCGGCGCTTCCTGCGCGGTCGTTTCCGACGTCGCGTTATCCCCGCTGTCGTCTCGTCTCGCGTCGCCGGAGAAGTCGGCCGAATCGCCGCCGCGGCCCTGGTCGGCGTGCTCGAGCGGCCGCTCCGCTCGCGCGACTTCTTCCGCGTCATCGCTCGCGGCCGCGCCCCTGGTCGGGCGCTGTCCAAGTCGCTATACTGAAGGCGCTATGAAAACAAACGGGCCAAAGAAAAACCGCCCGGTGAAGGTCAGTGTCAAGCGCGTCTCGTCGAGCAGCCAGCCCGTCGCTTCGAGCGACGGCACGCCGGAACTCGATGAACTTCTTGCCTGGCAAACGAAGCCGGTGAACATGCAGACCATTGACCGGGGGCCGCGCCGGCGCCGGTGGCCACTCATCCTTCTTCTTGTCCTCGGCACGCTCTTCGCCGTAACCGCGGTGGGTTTTGTCATGTTCACGCGGGGCAGCGTCAAGTTTGACGAACCGGGCGTGAAGCTCTCCCTCGAAGTGCCGACATCGGTCGCGTCCGGCGAGGAGGTGGCCATCACCGTCTCCTACCTCAACAACCAAGCGGTCGATTTGAAATCAGCCGAACTGACCCTATCGTACGCGGAAGGCTTCACGGTCGTTGACGCGGTGCCAGCGGCGGAAGGACCGTTAAAAAATACTTGGGTCCTGGGCACCATTCGTTCCGGTTTCGGCGGCCAGATCGTGATTCGTGGCCTGTTGGTCGGGACACTACAAAGCCAGCGCGAATTCGCCGCCGCGCTCGCCTACAAACCGGCGAACTTCAACTCCGAATTCACGACGAAGGCGCAAGCAGTGGCAACCATCGAGTCCTCTCGGCTGTCGCTTGAGGTGAAAGGGCCATCCCGCATCGTCCCCGGGACTGGGGCGACGATCACCGTCGTGCTTAGCAATACTTCGACTGAAGAACAGAAGGGGGTGAAGGTGCTCGTTGATCCGGCGGACGGTTTTGCCGTGGCGAACGCCGAGCCGGCGACGGCTGACACCGATACGTGGATCCTCGAATCACTCGCGGCTGGGGAGAAGAAGACCCTGAAACTCACCGGAACCTTTACCGGTGAGGTCGGCGCCATGCGGGAGGTGAAGTTCCGCGTTGGCTTGGTGGACAGCGCCGGCGCGTTCACCCTGCAGAATTCGCAGAATCTCATCGTCACGCTGATCAATCCGGAGCTCACCTTTTCGGTGGCATTAACGAAACCGACGAACGCGGTTCCGCGACTCGGCGATACGCTGACGTACACGGCAACCTATCGCAATAATAGCGACTATGAACTGAAAAAACTCGTTGTCACCGCGACGTTCAAAGGCGGGGTCTACCACTGGGAGAAGGTTGACGCGACTCCATCCGCCAATCTCGCCGAGGCCGCCCAAGGGACGATTGTCTGGGACGCTGGGAAAGCGCCAACCTTGGCGGCGGTGAAACCGGGGGAGGAAAGAACACTCGAGCTTTCCGTCCCGTTGATTGAAGCGCTCCAGAATCCAACCAAAGCGGATAAAGAATTCAGTCTGGAAACTGTTTGGACGGTGAAGTCGGATTCGGTTGAGAGTCTGGGCGGTCCCATCGAAGTGAAAACCGATCCGTTGGTGACGAAAGTGGGAACGACGGCGAAGCTCGTGGCCGAAGCGCGCTATTATGAAGAGGAGGGGAATGCGATCGGCAGCGGCCCGTTGCCGCCGCAAGTCGGGAAGACGACGAGCTACCGGATCAACTGGATTCTCTCGAACACGACGAATGATCTTTCCGATGTTACAGTGCAGACGACGCTCCCGGAAACCGCGTTCTGGACGGGCAAGGTGCAGAACGCATCGGCGGGTACGCTCGTGTTCGATTCGACGACCCGGAAAGTGACCTGGACGATCAACCGCGTCCCGGCTGGCACTGGGTCGTTGAGTGCACAGCTCGTCGCGGCCTTTGAAGTGTCTGTGACGCCGAAGCCGAGCGACGTCGGCCTGCTCATGGTCTTGACGGAGAAGACGGCCATGGCCGGAATGGATACCTTTACTGGTCAGACGGTGGGCGTGGAGTCGCCGCAGCTGACCACAGAATTGACGAATGACATCCAGGGCCGCAGCAAGGGCATTGTCATTGCTGCGCAGTAGCCGGCGCTGCTGAAGCGGGTGGTGCGGTCGAGCCTGATGTTTTTCGGTTTAGGAACCAGTAGAGGGTATTGACGAGCACCTCACTGACAATAATTGCCAGCCGCGAGCTGATGGCGAGGAAGGTTGCCGGAACCGTGCCGATCGTCGGCGCCAGGAAGAGGACAATGGTGCCTTCGCGAACGCCCAGACCGGATGGCGTGAGCAGGCTGGCATAGCCAAGGAACCAGGCGAGTGAGAATACGCCGATAGCAGTCGTGAAGCTGACCGAGACGCCGGTCGCCCTGGCCAGGCTGAAAAGGGCAACACCGAGACCAAAACCATAGCCGAGGTAGGCGGCGGCAATTGCGACGGCCGGGCGCGGCTGCGGCACCGGCGGGCGGTGACGAAAGTTACGACTGATGAGCCAGGTGACCGCAAGAACTCCGACGATTGCGAACGGCGTCAGCCACGGCTTGAGCCAGAGGAAACTCAACGCCCCCGTCGTCAGGAGGAGGAGCATTCCTTCAATCGCAATTGACAGAGAGCCGTCTTTTTTCGGAAGGCCGAGGCGATTGGCAAACAGTACCCGGGCGCCTAACCCCAGGATATTCCCTGGGATGTAGCGGATGAGGTTCGCCTTCGCGTACGCAAAGTTGAACCGTCGGTCAAAGGGGTCACTCGGTCGAACGATGGCCGTCCAAAGGACGCTGATGAGCAACGAGGTTGCGATCGAGCACAGGAGCGCCAGGGCGACCGGCCAGGGCGTGAGGTCGACCGCCAGGGAGCGCAAAGACGACGCATTGCGCACCACGGCCCGGACAATGAAAAACAGCGCGGCCAGGGTGGCGATGATCTTGACCAGAGGGACCAATCGTTTCATGGCTGGTGGCCAGTGGCGATGATCCAGGGGAAAACCGTCTCGATCGTGTCGACCGTCAGTTCGGCGGAGAGGAACCGTTGCAGCGACCGCGGTGACCAGTGGTTCACGTGTTCTTGGTCATTGCCGAAGCGGGACAGATTCTTGCCGCGGAGGAAATTCGTCACCCTGAACAGCGGTTCGTTCGGGACGGTGACGATGACCCGTGGCGCATGGCGGACGAACCGTCGGAGCGCCGCCCGCGCCCGCGGCAGGTGCTCAAGCACTTCGGTGGCCACGAGCAGGTCAAACGTCCGCTGCAAGTCGAACGTTTCCAGGTTCCCCACCACCGTCTCCACCCCGGGCAGCCGCTCCGTGAGCCGTTGGAGGTCATCTGGGGAGAGGTCCACGACCGTAATGGCGGCGTCAGGGAACGAGGCAGCCAGGCAGCCAGTCAGGAATCCCTCGCCGCCGCCGGCATCGAGGATAGTTTTCGGTTGGAGAGGTCGCGCGAGCGCGACGACCCGTTCCAAAAGGCGCCCGATTTGCCGGCGTTGGAGTGGATTGTGGTTACGGTATTTTTTTGTGTGGAACTGATCGAAATACTCGTTCGTGAAGAACGATGGGGCAGCGCTCATAGCAAGGTCTGACGTACCGGCAGGTCAGCGTTCCGTTGCTCGCGGTCGAAGCTCTGGAACTCGGCGAGTAGCCCAAAGGTAAAGAATTGGACGCCGATGACGATGAGCATGGTCCCCAGGAGAAGCGCCGGGCGGTTGCCGATGGCGTGGCCGGTAAACCACTCGACAGCCAGCCAGGCGTCAATGACGACGCCAACGAACGCCGTGAACAGACCGATGCGGCCGAAGAAGTGCAGCGGTTTGGTCGAGTACTTGGTGAGGAAGAGGACGGTGAGGAGGTCGAAGAACCCGCGCAGGATGCGTTCGAGCCCGTACCGCGATTTGCCGTATTTCCGCTCGTGGTGTTGGACCGGCATTTCCGTGACGCGGAAGCCGTTCCAGGCGGCGAGGACGGGCTGGAAGCGGTGGAGTTCGCCGTAGACTTTGATGGTCTTGACGACGTCGCGGCGGAAGGCTTTCAGACCGCAGTTGATGTCGTGAAGTTTGACGCCGGTGGTCAGCCGAACCGTGCCGTTGAACGTTTTCGTCAGCAGGCGGCGGAAGAGATTTTCCCGCCGCGTCGTCCGCCAGCCGCCGACCACGTCATAGGTCTTCAGCAGTTCGCGCATGCCGGGAATGTCGGCCGGGTCATCTTGCAGGTCCGCGTCCATGGTGATAATTTCCTCACCCTGGGCGAAATGAAACCCCGTGGCCAGGGCGCGGGATTTGCCGAAGTTTCCCCGCAGCCGCACGCCGCGGATGCGCTGATCGCGTCCGTGGAGCGCCTCGATCTTTTTCCAGGAACCGTCCGTCGAGCCGTCGTCAACGAATAAAATTTCCCAGGAGTCGCCCCCGAGGACCAAGGGGACGGCGCGAACGATTTCCTCGAGGCTGGCCACCTCGTTCTGCAACGGAATGAGGATGGTGATGCGGGGCTGGTCGCTCATGGGTTAGGTCGGACCGAGAGGTCAGTTTGGCGTTGGTAGAGGAGGACGCCGTCGCGCCGGAACACGAGACGATTGAAGGGATCGGCGCCGACTTCATCCAGAAGAGCATCATACTCTTTTTTTGGTAGATTGTCACATACGTCGGTCGCGCAGGCCAGCGCCAGCGTGTACCGGGCGATCGTGCGCCGGGGGGAAATGAGGAGGTAGAGATCAGCCCGACGGTCAACCCAGGGACCGGCGTTGGCCGACGCCGCGACCGACGCCGCGACCGGAATGGCGGCCGCTGCCTCGCGGAGCGCTTGGAGCCGTCCCCACTCCGGCCGCGGCAGCCGCGCTTGGAGCCCGAAGACGGCGGTCGTTACCAGCGTCATGGTCAACACGGCAAACGAGAGCGTGGCCGGTTGCCGTCCGCGCCAGAGCCGTTGGCCGAGGACGCGGGCGCCGCTGATGGCGGCAACAATGAAGACACCGTACCCCATGAGGTGGTAGTGCAGTTCGCCGAGGAGTTCACGGGGCGACCCCCCGACCACGACGATGCCGGCGGACACTGCGGCCAGCAACGCGGTCGGCAATCCGGCCAGGGGCAGGAAGGCGAGCGGCGCCACCAGCCAGACGAGGTATTGCAGCCGACCCGGGGCGAGGAGGAACGCCTGGAGAGTACTGGGAACACCGCTGGCGCCGGCGAACCCCTGCAGTCGCCAGAGGTACTCGTACCCGCCCGGGTGGAAGTGCGTGAAGATGGCGGCCAAGACGGCGAGCCAGGCCGTGGCGGAGACGGTCAGGAGGAATCCAGCGAGTCGGCTGCGCCGGTGCGCGAGTAAGAACACGCCGAAGAAGAGCGCCAGGACCGCGGCATCCTCGCGGCTGAACATCAGCGTGATGCCCGCCAGGACGCTTCTGCCATACTGGCCATTGGTGAAAAACCAGTAGGCGAGGAGGAAGGCCGGCAGCGCGAACACGACCGGATGGATATCGAACGTCAGCCCGTTGCGGACCGGCTCGGCCAGCAGGTAGGCGAGGAGGAAGACGAGGCCGGCGAAGGGGCTTTGTAGTTTTTTTTCGGCGATCTTCGCGACGAGCAACGCACTCAGGCCGACCACGACGACTTGCAAGAGGAGCAGCGTTTCGGTCCGCGGCAGCAACCAGTAGAAAAGCGACAAGGGGAGGATGATCGGCTCGATGTGGTAAGCGAGTCGGCTGTCCGGCAGGCTCAAGGGGGAAGAGTCCGTCGTCAGGCGGAATGGCTGGCCGTGGATGGTGTTCCAGAACGTTTGCTCAACGTTCCCAAGGTCGAGGATGGAGGTTTCCAAGCTGTAGTGCCGGAGCACGGCAAACGCGCTGACGTAGGCAACGAAGGCGATGAGGGCAATCGCTTTCAAAAAGTTGACGATTCGTCGGTGCCGCCAGCACCAAGAATCCAACCACGCGGGGATGCCAAAGGAATGCATGATGGCCACGGCCAGCAGTCCCACCAGGAATAGGCTACCAAAAGCGAGCAATCGGGCAATGAAGATGGCGTCAAAATTCATGACTTCGCAGCCTACCTGAATCTTCGGAAATAGGCAATTGCCGGTTGAGCCTTGACCGGAAACATGGCATACTGAACGGGGTATGGAAGTTCGCAGCACTGCCGGCAGCCTCATCAAAGACATCGTTTTTGACTTCGTCAAATTCCCCGTCTGGTGGTATACCGCCGGGACGAAAAAGGCGGCGGTGTTCGCCTGGGGAGAGATCCGCGACTGGCTGGCGCGTCTGTCGTTGGTCATCCTGTTCCGGAATCTCTTGAAGCCGATGTACGGCGACTACACGAAGAGCGGTCGCGCCATCAGCCTGGTGATCCGGCTGGTCATGTTCGTCGTGAAATTCGCAATCATGGTCGTCTGGACGGGTATCGTCGTCGGTTTGCTCGTCCTGTGGCTGGCCCTGCCGGTGATTGTGCTCTGGTTCTTCGCGAGGTCCTTGGGGGGTGGGGTATGAGTGCGTTCCAGGCCGTCACGAACCTCCGTTGTCCCGAATGTGCGGGCGAGGGCGCGTTGCGCGACCAGCAGCAACGGAATGTTCGTTGTCCGCGATGCCGAGGGATCGGTCTGGCCAGCGTGGTGGAGGGCGAGCTCATTCGCTACGGCGAGACGTTCTCCCGCGCCTCGCTGCGCTTGGAACGTCTCCATTCCCTAGTCCGAGCCATCGTCGATGGTGCTTTTGTTCTGTTCGGCCTCGTCGGTCTGGCGGTTGCTTTTC
>CAYWEH010000006.1:0-2481 GCA_964457305.1 uncultured Gammaproteobacteria bacterium | reverse complement strand
ATCGTCGATGGTGCTTTTGTTCTGTTCGGCCTCGTCGGTCTGGCGGTTGCTTTTCGAGAATTCACGGATGGCCGAGTGGTCTTCGCCAGTTACACTGATTTTTTCTTCCGCCAGTCACCCGGCATGGCCTTTTTCTGGCTCTCGGTTCTGGGCGACCTCTACGTGTACTATCGACTCGACACGGAAAGTTCGCGTCCGCGCCGGTTGTCGGTGAAGCGCGTGCTGCTGGAGCGTCCGCCTGAATCCTTCGCGGACATCGGGACGGCGTCGGTGTTTGATATCGCTCCGGCCTTCAGCCGCCGCGCCCGTCATGACGTGAAACTGGCCTGGGAAATGGCGGACCGACTCGGCCACCGTTTTGTCGACGATCGGCACCTGTTCTCCGCGTTGCTCGCCGAGCACGATGTGACCGTTGCCTTGATTCGATTGGGCCTGCCGCAGCGCGCCATCATGGAACGGGCGGCACACCTCCTCCGGGATGTCGAGCGGGGCGGCCCGACGGTCATGGGCCGGTCCGTCCGCGAGGCGTTTCATCGCGCGTATCGAGAAGCCCGACAGCACAACGGGTTGGCGATTGAACCGCTCGACCTGTTGATTGCGCTCGGGGGCAGCGAAGGCCGGGTCCGCGATTTGCTCGATGACGTTGGGATTGATGAACGGAAGCTGCGGAACGTCGTGCAGTGGGGCCACATTCAAGAAGAGCTGCGTCGCCGTTGGGGGAGCTTCCGCATCCATGCATCGTTGAAGCCGAAGGGCGTCATGGACCGGGCGATGTTGGCACAGGCCACGCCAGTGCTCAATCAATTCAGTCATGATCTTACCGCCCTGGCTCGGGCTGGCGCGACCCACCTGGTGGTTGGCCGTGCGGATGAAACCAACGCCGTTTTCCGGGCGCTCGAAGGTAAGGCGAACGCCGTGCTCGTCGGCAACGCGGGCGTCGGCAAGACGGCCATTATCGAGGGAATTGCGAATAAAATGGTTGAAGAGGACGTCCCGCCGGTGCTCCAGGACAAGCGGCTCGTCTCGCTGTCCGTCCCGGCGCTCGTTTCCGGTGCTGGTGGCATGGGTTCGCTTGAACAGCGATTTACCGAGATCATCGACGAGGTTGTGAAGGCTGGGAACATCGTGCTCTTCATTGACAATTTACAGAACCTCGTCGGCGTCGGCTCGACGGGCGGCAAAACCATGGATTTGTCCGGTATCTTGGCCCAGGCGCTCGCCTCGCGTCGGTTTTTCGTTATCGCCACGACGAACTTCGGCGACTACAGCCAGTACATCGAACGGTCCGGATCACTGGCCTCGGCCTTTGAAAAAGTGGAAGTCGGGGAAATGAGCAAGGACGACACCATTTTGGTGTTGGAATCAAAAGCTGGCCGCATCGAGTACCAGCACAAGGTGTTCCTTTCCTACGATGCGATCGAGAAGACCGTCGAGATGGCGGGCCGGTACATCCATGAACGTTTCGAGCCCCGCAAGTCCATGGACTTGTTGGAAGAGGTGGCGATTGGCGCGCACCGACGGAAAGGGAAGGGTGTACTCGTCACCGGCGAGGACGTGGCGCGGGTCGTGTCCGAGAAGACGCACGTGGCGGTCACCCAAGTGACGGAAGGAGAATCCGAAAAGCTTCTCCACTTGGAAGAGAAAATCCATGGCCGCGTCATCGGCCAGGAGGAGGCCGTGAAGGCGGTCGCGTCTGCCTTGCGCCGGGCGCGGGCCGAGCTCCGCGATCCGAACCGCCCCATTGCCACGTTCTTGTTCCTTGGTCCCACCGGTGTTGGGAAAACCGAACTTGCGAAGACGGTCGCCGAAGCGTACTTCGGTTCGGAGAAGAACATGATCCGACTGGACATGTCCGAGTACCAAGACCCGGCGTCGTTGTACCGGATGATCGGCGCGCCGCCCGGGTACGGCGGGGGCGAGGGGTATTTGACCGAAGGGATTCGCCGCAACCCCTTTACGATCATCTTGCTCGATGAGTTGGAAAAAGCCCACGCCGATGTATTGAACATCTTTCTCCAGGTGATGGACGATGGCCGGCTGACTGATTCGAACGGCCGCACCGCGGATTTTACAAACGCCATCATCATTGCGACCAGCAACGCCGGCACGCCGCTCATCCAAGAGGGGATTCGCAACGGCGTCCCGCTCGAGGAGATCAAGAACGTGCTGATCAACAAAGCGCTGGGGCAGTACTACCGGCCGGAGTTTTTGAACCGGTTCGATGACATCATCGTCTTTAAGCCGTTAGAGGAAAGAGAGATCGTACAGATTGCCGGTATCTTGCTTGGCCATGTGGCGAAGAACCTCGCGGCTCGCGGTATCATGCTCCGGGCCACGCCCGAGGCGATTGCGGAACTGGGCCGAACGGGCTTTGATCCGGTATTCGGTGCCCGGCCGCTCCGGCGCGCCATCCAGGAGCACGTGGACGATGCGTTGGCGAATTTCCTCCTGAAAGGGAAGCTCGGACGACGAGACGTGGCC
>CAYWEH010000005.1:21705-40921 GCA_964457305.1 uncultured Gammaproteobacteria bacterium | reverse complement strand
ACGATCCGCGACCGCGACACCATGGTCCAAGACCGCGTCGCGCTCGCCGACTTGCGGAACGTCCTGCGCGAAAAACTTTTGTCCTAACACTATGGTTCAAACCCGCACCCTGCCCAATGGCGTGCAGCTCGTTTTGGCACCGCGCCAAGAAACGAAAGCCGTAACAATCCTCATTTTGTACCACGTTGGTTCTCGATTTGAACCCAAAGCGTTGAACGGCTCGTCACACTTCATCGAGCATTTGATGTTCAAGGGAACGAAGAAGCGGCCGACCACGTTGAGCATCTCCAAAGAGCTCGACGGCGTCGGTGCCGAGTACAACGCCTTCACGGCCAAGGACCACACCGGCTACTACATCAAGCTCGCGGCCGAAGACTTGCCTTTAGCCGTGGACATCCTCGAGGACATGCTCTACCACTCGCTTTTCCAGCCCAAGGAGATTGACCGCGAGCGGAACGTCGTGGCCGAAGAGATTAACATGTATGAGGATAACCCGACGATGTTGATCGAGGATCTTTTTGAACGGGCGTTTTACGGCGACCACCCGCTGGGCCGGATGATTGCCGGGCCGAAGTCCATCATCCATACGGTGACCCGCCAGCGGCTGCTCCGCTACCGCGACCAGTTCTACTTGCCGTCGAACATGCTCGTGGCGTGCGCTGGGCGGTTCGAGAGCCAGGCCATGTTCGCAATGCTGTCTCACGCCTTCGGCCGGGCCAGCTCGCGACGCCGGGCGCCACAGTACCAACCCTTCAAGAAAAACAACCAGCCACTCCGCTTCAAGGTGAAGACGAAGGAAACCGAGCAGACGCATCTCATGCTGGGGTTTCCCGGGGTGTCGTATTTCGACCGAGACCTCGACGCGTTGACGCTGCTCTCCATCATTCTTGGGGCGACCATGAGCTCGCGATTGTTCATCTCCATCCGCGAGCGCCAGGGGTTGTGCTACATGATCCGTTCCGGCGTGACGCTCTACGAAGACACGGGCAACGTCGGCATCATGGCTGGGTTGGACAAGTCGCGCCTGGAGCCGGCGCTTCTCGGCATCATGAAGGAGGTCATCCGCATCAAAGAGAAACCGGTGACTCGTGAGGAGCTCCACCGGGCCAAGGAGTTCTATCGGGGGAAATTGGTGTTGAACCTCGAGGACTCGGAGGAAATGGCGAACTGGATCGGCAAGCAGCAACTGCTGACGCGGAAGATCCAGACGCCGGAGCAGAAGATCGGGCGGGTGCTGCGGGTGACCGTGGCGGACGTGCAGCGCGTTGCCAATCGCGTCTTCCGGCTGCCGCGCGTCGCCGGGGCGCTCATCGGGCCGATGAAGGACGCGTCGGCCTTGGGCCAAGCGGTCCGCCGGGCGATCCGTCAGGCCAGCTAGGCAGCATTGCCAGCGCGGCCCAGCGGGGCTACACTATGGTTGACTATGGATGAGCCGTCGCGACTGATGAAAGTCACCATTTCCATGGAAACGATTTTCCGGATTGTTCTCATTGGACTCGTTTTGTGGTTCCTGTACGGCATCCGGAGCGTGTTGGCGATCATCCTGATTGCCATTATATTTTCTTCCGCGATCAACCCGTGGGTTGATGCGTTGCACCGCTGGCGGATCCCGCGCGTCCTGGCACTGCTGATCGTTTTCCTGGTTTTCCTCGCCGTTATCAGCGTCATCCTGATCTTATTTATCCCGGCGCTGGTGAATGAGGTCCGCGATTTGGCCCAATCGTTACCTTCCCTGTATGACCGGATGGTATCGAACCCGACGGTGGAACGTCTCATCGGCGACACGAACATTCTCACCAGTGTCCGGCAGTCGCTGCAAACCATCGATCAGTCCTTGGGAAAGATCACGGGACCGATTTTCTCCGCGTTGGCCGCCGCCTTCGGCGGTCTGTTCACGTTCATCGGCGTCGTCGTCCTCACCTTTTACTTTTCGCTCGAAGAGAACGGCATCCGGAAGTTCCTGCAGGCTATCTTCCCGGCTCGGACCCAGCCGTACATCACGCGGCTCATCAACCGGGTGCAGGACCGGATGGGACAGTGGCTGCGCGGGCAGTTGCTGCTCTCGGGCATCATCGGTTTGCTGTCGTTTATCGCCCTGACGATCCTCGGGGTGAAGTATGCCCTCCTCTTGGCGTTGATTGCCGGTCTGACTGAAGCGATCCCGATGATCGGTCCGATCAGCGGCGCGATTCCCGCCGTCCTCTTCGCCTTGACGCAGAATCCCTGGACGGCCGTGGCCGTGGCCATCGCCTACCTCGTCATCCAGCAGCTCGAGAATAACCTCATCGTCCCGCGCGTCATGGCTCGCGCCACCGGTTTGAACCCGATCGTGGTCATCATCGTGATGCTGATTGGCGCGAAAGTGGCCGGCATCGTCGGGTTGCTGCTCGCGATACCGGTGACGATCATTATTAACGCGTTCCTGCAGGATTTTATTGAAGAGCGCGAAGAAAAGGACACGGCCCTGGCCGGGTAATCCGCGGTCGGCGCCGCCCGCTGTCGCCATGACTGGACTCGATTTCTTCCTTCTCGTGTTCCTCGCCAGCTACGTCTGGGTCGGGTTCGCGTCGGGGTTGATCTCGAGTGTCGGTTCGCTGCTCGGGCTGTTTCTCGGCGTGTTCGCGGCGGCGCGGTGGTTTGCCTGGCTGGCACCCATCATCGCGCCCATCGTCGGCGGGGGACTGGCCGCCGTGGTGATCGCCTTCGTGTTGATTTTTGTCGTCGTGAGTCGGTTCACCGGCATCGTGGTCGTACTCATCAACAAAATTTTCAACCTGATGGCCATCGTGCCGGGTTTACGGCTCATGAATCGCTTGGGTGGCGGCGTGTTCGGTTTTGTTGAAGGGGCATTGGCCATCGGGATTACGCTCCATTTCGTGAGTCGCCTGCCGATCGGCGGTTCAGCGACCCACGCGCTCACCACCTCACGGTTGGTGCCGTTTTTTACGAATGTGGCTGGGTGGCTGGTGGGGTTGCTGCCGGAGGTTTTGCGGAACGTGCAATCGGTCCTCATGAAGTAAGGTTCGCCGTCTCTTCCTAGGCGCATCGTCGTTTGTATGCGACTCATTGATATTCATTCCCACGTCAATTTTCGGGCGTTTGCATCTGATGCCGATGCGGTCATCCGCGATTCGCTGGCCGCGGGCGTCGGCATGTGTAATGTCGGCACGCAGCTGCCGACCTCGCAACGGGCGGTCGCACTGGCGGAGCAGTACCAAGACCAGCCGGTCTGGGCGGTTGTTGGACAACATCCGATTCACGCCGGACGGTTTGACTTTGACGGCGCGGTGTTTCGGGAACTGGTGAAGCACCCGCGTGTCGTCGCCATTGGGGAGTGCGGACTCGATTACTACCGGCTTGGTTCGACGTACGATGATCCCAAGGAGGACGATGGCCCACCACCCGTGCCAGCGTTGTCACCTGAGGAACACAAACGGCTCCAGCGCGAGATCTTTGTACAGCAGATCGCAATTGCGAAAGAGGTCGGCAAGCCATTGATGGTGCATTGCCGCGATGCCTACGCGGACGTGGCACAAGTTCTGCAAGAACAGGGGAGCCCGCCGTTCGACGTCCACTGCTTCACCGGAACGTGGGAAGACGCGAAGCCGATCCTCGATCTTGGCGGCCACATTTCCTTTACCGGCATCATCACGTTCCCGAAGAGTGAACGCATCCAAGAAGTCGTGAAGAAGATGCCGCTCGAACGGTTGATGGTGGAAACCGATTGCCCGTACCTGGCGCCGGTGCCGCATCGAGGGGAACGCAACCTGCCTCGGTATGTCGAGTTCGTCGCGCGGAAAGTCGCGGAGCTCCGTGGGGAGTCATTCGATCGCATTGCGCAGGCGACCGTCGTGAACACGAAGCGTTTCTTTCACCTGACCGGCGATGCTAGATAAGTACCGCCACATTTCTTTTGACCTCGACGGCACGCTCGTCCACACGGTCTCGGAGTACCGCCATGGACTCGTGCCCAAGATAGTCAAGCGGTTGGGCGGACGGGTGCGGGATCCGCATGACGTGAACCGTTTTTGGTTTGAGGGTGATCGCACGACCATCATCCAGCAGTGTTTCGGGCTCGATCCAAAAATTTTCTGGGACGCATTTCACCGCGAGGATGATCCAGGGGTCCGGGCGAATTTCACCCGGGCTTACGATGATGTCTTTGAAACACTCACCGAACTGAAAGCGCGCGGCAAGGTGGTTTCCATTATTACCGGCTCGCCCGATTACGTCGCTGACGTGGAAATTGCGAAACTCGGTGACGTGAATATCGACCTCATCCACTCCACCACCTCCGGCGTTTTTCCGGGGAAGCCCGATCCGGCCGCGATGCACTTCATTCTGCGGCAGCTCAAATTGACGCCGGCCGACACGCTCTACGTCGGCAACAGCGACGAGGACGTGTTTTTCGCCAAGAACGCGGGCGTGGATTTCGTCCACATCGACCGCGGCGAGCACTGGTTCGAGTGGGGGAACGTTGCGGTTCGGTCGATCAAACGTCTGACCGAGCTGCTCGGTAATTGATTTTCTCAATCCGCCGACGTACACTGGCGTCATGGGTTTCATAAGCGTCCAGCTGCTGGTCCTGGGAATCATCGTGGTGGCCGGATTCGTCGTACTCGGCGTTTTCATTTCTCGTAAGGTGAGGTCGGACTCGCTACTCATGCTCAATCAAAATTTGCAGGGCATGCAGCAGCGGATCGACGAGACGACACGGGCTATCAATACACGCTTAGACCACGCCGCCCACGTCATCGGGGGTGTCCAGAAAGACCTTGGCGCCATGACGGAAATAGGCCGCAGCCTCAAAGATTTTCAGGATCTCTTGAAATCACCAAAGCTGCGGGGAAATCTCGGCGAAACCATCCTGGCTGACACCTTGGCGCAGTTTTTTCCGCAAGACCATTTCGAGCTTCAGTATAAGTTCAAGAGTGGGGAGAAGGTCGACGCAATACTTCGAACGGCCAGCGGCCTCATTCCCATTGATGCCAAGTTTCCGCTGGAAAATTTCCGGGCATACGCGTCCGCCGAATCCGATGAGGCGCGCACCGGTGCAAAAGTGCTGTTCTTTCGCGACGTGAAAAAACACATCAACGATATCTCGAAGAAGTACGTGCTGCCGGCCGAGGGCACGCTCGACTTCGCGCTGATGTACGTGCCGGCCGAAGCGGTGTTCGCGGAGATGTCACTCGACCAAGAGCTCATGGCCCACGCGCACAGCCAACACATCTTGCCGGTCTCGCCAAATATTTTTCACTATTTCCTCAAGACCATCATGACCGGCTTAGAGAAGCAGAAGCTGCAGGAGTCGGCCCAAGCGATCTACGAGTTGATGAAAGCGCTCCAGCAGGATACGGCCAAGTTTGGCGAAGTGCTCGGGGTGGCCACGACGCACATCACGAACGCGAAGAATTCCATTGACCGGGTGAATACCGAATACACGAAACTCGCGTCCAAAGTTGAGAATGTTCGATTACTGAAATAAATAATCGTCCCGAGGATGATCGAGCGGTCCGGCTCTGCCGGATGCGAGAATAAGCCGAGGGACACCGCTGGCGGAAGGGGAGGTAGTCCCGCCGTACGGCGGGACGTTGGAAGGGGAAACAAAGGGTTTCCCCTCCAAGAGAAAGAGCCCGCCGGTCAAGGAGGACTCACCGCTCCCCACTGCGGAGAGCTTGGCGAGCTTGACCGACGGGCGAAGCCGTATTCGGAGTCGCGAGACTCGAGGCCCGGAAACCCCACTCCCGAACCAGGCGAATACTGCGAAACCAGCCTACACCTGTTCTGTTGTGCGGTCAAGAAAAAAGAAAGGTCCGCCGGCGAGGGGTGGACCAGGGTCATGAGGTTTTCTAACTCCTGATCCTTTTCTTCTTCGCCGACGGAGAGTGGTAGGCCGGATGACCCGTTGAACGACTTCTGCCGCGGATGAGACCAGCGGGTGAGGTCGATACATTGTTTTGGAGAAAGGTCACGTGCCGTTGCCCGAAAAAAAGAAACGCTGGCCGAGATTCTCCCGCGTACTCGTGATCTCGTCAAGGCAGCTCCATGGAGCAACCAGACGAGGACGAAGGGAAAGATCCCGACCAGCGTCGACGACGTGCGTCGAAAAAAAGGACCGGCGCGGAGGTCCATCGCGGTCTGCCCCTGGTATCAGATCCAGGATGAGACCTCGCGCCGGTCGGAATGGGCAGGGATGCAGTCCAATCCCCAAGTGGACTTTGGACGTTTGCCAATCGTAAACATCCAGTGCAAACCCCTGCCCCTCAAGCGTCCTACCGCAGTATGCCGAGGAAACGCTTTTCCGTCAAGCACTTTTTCATCGAAAATCGGAGGTTTTCGCTTATCAAGCTGTATTTGAAAACCACCCCCCTTGATTCTTTGGCGCATTCCGCGTAGACTTGTGGCGATTTTTGTTGCATGGTGAGGATAGAGAGCAATTTTTCGAAGTTTTCTCAACTTTCACCATCTTCGGAACCGATCTTTATGCCGAAAGACCGCAACAGCACCGTGTGGACAGCCTTAGGCTTCGCCTGGCAATTCGGGTATACCGTCGCAGTGCCGCTCGTCCTGTTCACGCTTGGCGGTCGGCTGCTTGATAAACGCCTGGGGACGCATCCCTGGCTGCTCATCACCGGCGTGCTCCTCTCAATCGTCATCTCGACGAGCGCACTCATGGTGAAAGCAACAAAAATCATGAGCCAATTGGATCAGAACACTCCACCCAAACCCCCTCCTGACAATGGAAATTTCCCTCGCCGCTGAACCCGTTTTTCACCTCGGTTCGTTCCCCGTGACGAATACGCTCATTGCCTCGGTGCTGACCTTTATCGTCCTGGGGAGCTTGGCCCTAGCGCTGCGCCGAAAAATCTCGCTGGTACCGCACGGCGTGCAGAACCTGATCGAGTTCGTGGTTGAGAAACTCCTCGGTTTGATGGATTCGGTGACCGCCAGTCGCGAGTTGTCGAAAAAGTTTTTCCCGTACGTCACCACGATTTTTCTGACCGTGATCGTTTCCAACTGGCTTGGGCTGTTGCCGGGCTTCGGAACGATCGGCATCCGTGAGGTGCATGAAGGAAAGGAAGTCTTGGTGCCGTTGCTCCGTTCGGTGAATGCTGATTTGAATTTTACGTTGGCGCTCGCCATCATCTCGGTAGTCGCGACGAACGCCATCGGCATCGCCGTCCTTGGTTTCATCAAGTTCAGCAAGCGTTTTTTCGTCAATCCGCTCAAGAACCCGATCATGACCGGCGTCGGTCTGCTGGAACTGTTCGGCGAGGTGGCGAAAATGGTATCCTTTTCTTTCCGGTTGTTCGGGAACATTTTCGCCGGGGAGGTGCTCTTGGTCGTGATCGCGTCGTTGGTGCCCTTCATTGCGCCGCTCCCGTTTTACTTGCTTGAACTGTTCGTTGGATTTATCCAGGCCTTCATCTTCGCCGTGTTGACCCTCGTTTTCATGCGGGTGGCTACGGCGGAGGCGGAGCATTAATCATTCTGAAATTAACGCCTTTCGTTCCGGAGTTCTGGGGCGTCAGGCAGAGAAAGGAAACAGTATGGATGCAGAAGCAATGAAACTCCTGGCTGCGGCGCTGGCCATTGCGATCGGTGGTATCGGTCCAGCCCTTGCCATCGGCAAGCTGGCCGCGAAAGCCATGGAGGCAATCGGGCGCAACCCCGAGGCAGCCGGGAAAATCCAAGTCCCGATGCTCATCGCCATCGCTTTCGCCGAAGCCATCGCTATCTACGCGTTGGTGGTCGCGCTCATCATTAAGTTCGTGTAAACAGCTGCCAGTCGTCAGCGATCTGCTGACGGCCGGTCGCTGTACGGTGGTGGCCCCCGTATGGGAGAACTCATCCACAAACTCGGCATTGACTGGAAGTTGTTGATTGCGTCGATCGTCAACTTCTTCCTGCTGTTCTTCATCCTGCGGAAGTACGCCTACCGGCCGATCTTGGGGATGCTCGAGAAGCGGGAGAAGATGGTTGCGGACAGCGTTGACAAGAGCGCCGCGATTGAAAAAGAGTTTCGGGCCATGGAGGAGAAGAAGGCGTTGGAACTTAAAGAAATGCGTGCCGAGGCCTCGCGGCTCATGGCCGAGGCGGCGCATAAGGCCGAGCGCCTGAAAACCGAGCTCCTAGCCGAAGCGAAAGCCGAATCAGAACGGCTGATGGCGAAAACGAAAGCCGAGCTGACCAGGGAGCGGCAAGCGCTGAAGGCGTCGGTGCGCGCCGAGGTGGCCGATCTCGTCGTCGCCGCGACGGAAAAAGTGCTGGTGCAGAAACTCACGGCGGCGGAAGATCGGAAACTCGTGGAACGGACACTGGACCAGGTAGAGAAAGGTCAGTCATGAAACGTTTTTCCAATCGCCAGTACGCCATCACGCTCCTCGACTTGCTCGAGGACGCCACCCCGTACGAGCGACCGAAGATTGTTCGCGGATTTCTCCAGACGCTTGCCCGGCGACACCAACTGCGCGTCTTGCCCCGAATCGTTGCTCGAGTGGAAAGCGAGTACCTGAAACGTCATGATACCGTGCGCGTGCAGACGCGTTCCGCTCACCCGCTCCCAGGAACATCCGCTCCCGCACTCGAGAAAGCGGTGCAGCAGCGGGTCATCCTCGAGATGGTCAAAGACCCAGCGCTCATCGGCGGCGTCCAACTCCGGATTGGCGAACAGCTCATTGACGCCAGTATCCCGACCCTCCTCCACTCCCTCCGCCAGCAATTGATCCAGGCGTAAATCACGAATGACTATGGCACCAGCCCACGACCCTATCCTCGACACCCTCCGCAAAGAAATTGCGGGCTTCAAAGCGGAGGCGCAGGTCAGCCACGTCGGCACCATCACCGAAGTTGGTGACGGTATCGCGCGGCTGTCCGGGTTGTCGGACGTCAAAGCGGGGGAAATGATTACCTTTCCCGGCGACGTGTACGGAGTGGCGCTGAACTTGGAAGAGGATTCGGTCGGTGCCATGATTTTGGGCGAAGATCGTGAATTGAAGGAAGGGGATACGGCCAAAGCGACCGGGCAGATTCTCTCCGTGCCCGTCGGCGAGGCGCTCATCGGCCGCGTCGTTGACCCATTGGGGCAACCGGTCGACGGCAAAGGCGCGGTGAAGACAACGACGACGTACCCGATTGAGAAGGTCGCCCCGGGGGTTATCACCCGCGAATCCGTGAAGCAGCCGTTGCAAACTGGCATCAAGGCTATTGACGCCATGATCCCGATTGGCCGCGGCCAGCGCGAGCTCATCATCGGCGACCGCCAGACTGGTAAGACCGCCATTGCGATTGACGCCATCATCAACCAGAAGGGCGGGAACGTCATCTGCATCTACGTGGCCATCGGCCAGAAGGAATCGAAGGTCGCCCGCATCGTCTCGGAACTCGAGCAGCGCGGCGCCATGGCGCACACCATCGTCGTGGTTGCCGGCGCTTCTGATCCGGCGCCACTCTCCTACGTCGCTCCGTACGCCGGGTGCGCGATGGGGGAGTACTTCATGGATAAAGGCAAAGACGTCCTGGTCATCTACGATGACCTTTCCAAACACGCCTGGGCGTACCGCCAAGTGTCCCTGCTGCTCCGCCGGCCACCCGGCCGCGAAGCCTATCCGGGCGATATCTTCTACCTCCACTCCCGTCTGCTCGAGCGTGCGGCCAAGATGAGCAAAGAGTACGGCGGCGGTTCACTGACCGCGCTGCCAATTATCGAGACGCAGGCCGGCGATTTGTCCGCCTACATCCCGACGAACGTCATTTCCATCACGGATGGCCAGATTTTCTTGGAGAACGATCTTTTCTACAAAGGCATTCGGCCGGCGTTGAACGTCGGGTTATCCGTATCGCGCGTCGGTTCGTCCGCCCAACTGAAGGCCATGAAAAAAGTTGCGGGCAAACTCCGCTTGGAACTCGCGCAGTTTCGTGAACTCGAGGGGTTTTCCCAGTTCGGATCGGATTTGGATGAGGCTACTCGTAAGCAGCTCGAACGCGGGAAGCGGTTAACCGAGTTATTGAAGCAACCCCAGTACTCGCCGGTGCCCGTGGCGGAGCAAGTGGCGGTCATGTACGCGGCCATTAGCGGTCTTCTCGATGGCGTTCCGGTCGAGCGTATCCAGGCGTGGGAGTCGGAGTTTCACGCTTTTTTGAAGCGCGAGGCCAAGGGGCTCATGCAACGATTACTGAAAGAGCGGGAGCTGACCGCGGCGATGGAGAAGGAATTGAAGTCGTTGGCCCAGAACTTCACCGAACAATTTACCACCAAGTCCAATGGCTGAAAGCACGCGGACAATCCGCCGACGGCTGAAGTCGATCGCTTCGACCCGCAAGATTACGCGGGCGATGGAGCTTGTTTCAGCGGCCAAGATGCGCCGCGCCTCACAGGGGGCGCTGGCCACTCGACCCTATGCCTTGTCGGCTTGGTCATTGCTCGAGCACCTGATGGCGAAAACAAATCGGGCGCTGCACCCGTTGCTGGCTGTCCGTGACGTGAAGAAAACGGCCGTCGTGTACATCACCACGGATCGCGGTTTGGTTGGGGGGCTCAATGCCCAGCTTGGTCGAACCGCGATCGCGTTTCCGAAAGATGGCGAGACCGTGTTCATCTCGGTCGGCAAACGCGGTGAGGATTTCCTGCGCCGGACCGGCCGACCGATGATCGCTGCGTTTACTGGCATTACCGACCGCCCGAGTTTCGTTGCTGTCCGGCCGGTAGCAGCGCTGACGATCGATGCCTTCCGCAAAGGAGAGGTGGATCGAGTCGTCATCATCTATCCGGATTTCGTTTCGACCCTGCGCCAGGTGCCCCGCGTCAAGGAGTTGTTGCCTTTGCACCGCGACAGCATCCGCAAATTCTTGATCGAGACCGGCGGTGTTCGCCAGTCGGTGGAGACCGAACCGACTGATGAAATCGAATTCACCTTTGAGCCGACCCCGGATGCGGTGCTCGAAATCATGCTGCCGCAGCTCGTCGAGATGCAGTTGTATCAAGCGCTGCTCGAAGCGTCTGCCTCGGAGCACGCGGCCCGTATGGTGGCCATGCGGAACGCCACGGACGCAGCCGGCGATCTCGCTGACGGATTAACCCTCCTCTACAACCAAACCCGTCAAGCCGCAATCACGAAAGACCTCTCGGAAATCTCCGCCTCGCGCGCGGCCCTGGAGGAATGACGAATGCCGAATTACAAATTACAAATGTCGAATTCCAAAACCATCCCTATATGTATTCAATTCGTAATTCGTAATTTGAAATTCGGAATCTTATGAAAACCGCCACAGGTTCTATCGCCCAAGTCATTGGTCCGGTCGTTGACGTCAGTTTTGAAAAAGAATTGCCGGCCATCTACGATGCGCTCATTATCCAGCCGAAAGGTGGAGAGAGAGTCGTTTTGGAAGTTCAGCAGCACCTGGGCGGCGGCGTGGTGCGGACAGTCGCGCTCCGGCCGACCGAGGGCCTGCAACGCGGCCTGCCCGTCGAAGCAACCGGTGCGCCGATCAGCGTGCCCGTCGGCAAAGAGACATTGGGCCGCGTTGTGAACCTCCTTGGCGATCCGGTCGACAACAAGCCGACCATCCAGGCGAAGACGCGCTACCCGATCCACCGGCCAGCTCCGGCCTTCTCCGACCAGATGAACCGCGTGGAAATTTTCGAAACCGGCATCAAAGTCATTGACCTGATCGCGCCGTTCATGAAAGGCGGGAAGGTCGGATTATTCGGCGGTGCCGGCGTAGGCAAGACGGTCATCATCCAAGAGCTCATCCGCAACATCGCTGAAGAGCATGGTGGGTTCTCGGTGTTCGCTGGCGTTGGTGAACGGACGCGCGAGGGCAACGACCTCTACCACGAAATGAAGGAATCGGGCGTACTGGCGAAAACCTCGCTCGTGTTCGGGCAGATGAATGAGCCGCCCGGGGCTCGCGCTCGAGTCGCCCTCACTGGCCTGGCCATGGCCGAGTACTTCCGCGACGAGGCCAAACAAGATGTTTTGCTCTTTGTGGACAACATTTTCCGGTTCACGCAAGCCGGTTCTGAAGTGTCGGCGCTCCTCGGCCGCATCCCGTCTGCCGTTGGGTATCAACCAACACTGGCCACGGAAATGGGCGAACTCCAAGAGCGTATTACCTCAACGAAAGCCGGTTCGATCACGTCGGTGCAAGCGGTTTACGTACCGGCTGATGACTTGACTGACCCGGCCCCAGCCACGACCTTCGGCCACCTCGACTCGACGGTCGTGCTTTCGCGGCAACTGTCGGAACTTGGGATTTATCCGGCTGTGGATCCTTTAGATTCGACCTCGACCATTTTGGACCCCTTGGTTGTCGGGCAAGAACACTATGACGTTGCCCGCGGCGTGCAGAAAGTCTTGCAGCGCTACGCTGACCTCCGCGACATCATTGCCATTCTTGGGATGGAGGAATTGTCCGAAGAGGACAAACTCGCCGTAGCCCGGGCCCGTAAAATCCAGAAGTTCCTGTCGCAACCGTTCTTCGTGGCCGAGACGTTCACGGGCACTGGTGGAAAGTACGTACCGCTGAAAGACACGATCCGCGGCTTCAAGGAGATTCTCGACGGCAAGCACGATGCCTTGCCCGAGCAGGCCTTCTATATGAAGGGCGGGATTGAGGAGGTTAGACAGGGATAATGACAAATGCCCAATTCCAAATTCCGAATTATGGAAATGACCACCAACTTCGCGTGAATTCGTAATTCCTCATGTCCTTCTTCGCCTTCGAGCTCGTCACCTCAATGACCAATTCCAAATGCCAAATTCCGAATTGCGGAAATCTGTTGCGACCTCATCATTCGGAATTAGTAATTCGGCATTCGTAATTTTTATGTCTTTTTTTACGTTTGAACTCGTCACGCCGGAAAAGGTTATCCTCAAAGAGGAGGCCGACCAGTGTATGAAAATGTCGAATGCCGAATTACAAATTCCAAATAATTTCTTGACGCATTCGGAATTTTGCATTTGTAATTCGTAATTGCTATGTCGTTTTTTACGTTTGAACTCGTCACTCCAGAACGCATTGTTCTCAAAGAGAAGGCGGATCAGATTACTTTGCCCACACCCGATGGTGAAATTACGTTGCTGCCGCATCACATCCCGCTGGTGACGCTTGTCAGTGCCGGCGAGCTGCGTTTGAAGAGAGACAACAAGGAAATCCCCCTCGTCGTCACCGGTGGCTACTTAGAGGTGAACGGCTCATTTGTGCGGCTGCTCACCGACGAAGCGGAGCACGCAGCGGAGATCGATGAAGCAAAGGCCGAGGCGGCTCGTCAGCGGGCAGAGAAAGTCCAGAAGGAAGCCTACCAGGACGAAAAAGCGTACGCTGAAGCAGCGGCAATGCTCGAACGCTCACTCGCTCGGCTTCGGATTGCGAAGAAATACCGACATCTTCGTCGTTCCGGATCCCTGCCATCGGAAAACGAGTAAAAATAAAGAATCGGTCGGCAGGCCCCGCTTGTTTTTCTTTACGGAAGCACGCTACACTGTTCCCATGGCCTCTCATTCGGCAAAAGCCGTCGTCGTCCACTGCATGGATTTTCGTTTTGTTTCTGGTACCGGTGCATTTTTAAAGAAACTCGGGTACCACAAGCAGTACGATGACGTCAGCCTGGCTGGGAGTATCAAGACGCTCGTTGACCCGTACGATGCGTCGGATACGAAATTCCTCTACCGGCAGATTCAGATTTCGAAAAAGCTCCATAATGTCACCGACGTCATCATCATCAACCACCTCGACTGCGGCGCGTACGGCGGCAGCGCCACCTTCGTCTCACCCGAGGAAGAACGCGCCCGACACGTGAAAGACCTGACCCGCGCCAAGGAGATGGTCGAGCATCACTTTCCGGACAAGAACTTTAACGTCATTCCAGTCCTGGCGAAACTCAACCACGACGGGTCAGTCGACTTCGAGCGAATCAGGACGGGGCAACATGAAGAAAGAAGCTAGAATCGAGAATATAGAAGTTAGAAGATAGGGTAGTAAAATATTCCGATTCCATCTTCTATATTCTAACTTCTTAATTCTAACTTCTCGTCCTGATGGACCTCCGCCGTCAGTATCGCGCCTTGCTCAAGACGTACGGCCCCCAGCACTGGTGGCCAATGACGACCGTGGACGGACGGCGTCTGCCCCCGCCGAAGCCAATGACCGAGTCGGCCGCTCAGGAAATCGCCGTGGGCGCGATTCTTACCCAAAATACTACTTGGGATAACGTGAAAAAAGCGCTTATCGCAATGAAGCGAGCGCGCGTGCTGTCGTTGTCTCGGATCGCGGTCCTGCCAGTGCGGGCACTCGGGATACTCATCCGCCCTTCTGGCTATTACAACCAGAAAGCGAAGAAGCTCAAGGCGTTCGCCGTTTTCGTGGCGGCGCGTGGGCACGGCCGACTCCTGTCGCTCCGCTCGGAAGCGACGATGCCATTGCGCGCTGAACTGCTAAAAGTCCACGGCATCGGGCCGGAGACCGCGGATTCGATATTGCTCTATGTCTTCGGCAAGCCGACATTTGTCGTTGATGCATACACGAAGCGCTGGTGCGCGTTAAAAGAAATTGTCTTCAGAAACTACGAGGACTACCGGCAGTTCTTTGAGAAGCACCTGCCCCGGAACGTGCAACTCTACCAAGAATTCCACGCGCTCCTTGTCGCTTGGGGAAAGTCGAGTCGCTCTAGACCCCGGTCTCGGGACTCGATACGCTAGAGGTATGGATCTTACGAGCCTCAACGAAGCCCAGCGGAAAGCGGTCACCCACGGAGACGGACCCCTGTTGATCGTGGCTGGCGCGGGGACCGGCAAAACCACCGTCGTCACCCAGCGTATCGCCTGGCTCATCGTCGAGCAAGGGTTGAAGACGGATAACGTCTTGGCAGTGACCTTCACGGACAAGGCGGCGCAGGAGATGACCGACCGCGTGTCCGCGCTCTTGCCGTATGGGTACCTTGACCTGTGGGTGTCGACGTTCCACTCGTTTTGCGAGCGGCTGCTGAAAGAGCACGGCCTGGAGATTGGCCTGAATACGGATTTTCGGTTAGTGAATGAAACCGAGCAGTGGCGCTTGGTCCGCCGGCACCTCGACCGGTTTGATCTCGATGTCTATCGGCCGCTCGGGAATCCGACGAAGTTCATCCACGCGCTGCTCAAACATTTTTCCCGAGCCAAAGATGAGGCGGTGAGCCCAGAGGAGTATCTTCAGTACGCCGAGTCGCAGAAGCTCGACCGCGATAGCGACGCGTTCGTCAAACGGAAGTCCGCGGATGACGCCGTGAGTGACGTTCTCCGGTACACCGAGATCGCACAGGCGTATCACACGTACCAGCAACTGCTCCACGCGGAAAATGCCCTTGATTTCGGTGACCTCCTCACGTGGACCCTGAAGCTTTTTCGGGAACGTCCCGCCCTTTTGGCACAATACCGCCAGCAGTTCCACCACATCTTGGTGGATGAGTTCCAGGACACGAACTGGGCGCAGTACGAGCTCATCAAACTCCTGGCGCAGCCCCGGAATAATCTGACGGTTGTCGGCGACGATGACCAATCCATCTACAAGTTCCGCGGCGCATCCATTTCGAACATCCTGGAGTTCAAAAAGGATTTTCCGGATTCGGCCGAAGTCGTGCTGACCACGAACTACCGGTCGAAGCAATCGATCCTTGATTTTGCCTACCGGTTCATCCAGTTGAATAATCCGAATCGGCTCGAGTTTCAGCTCGGCAATCCAAAGAATGATCCGAAGGGAAAATCGTTAACCACCCCGATTTCGAAGAAGCTCACCGCCGAGCGCGAAGGTCCGGGCACGGTCGACCTTTTGCACGCCGAATCGCAGGACGATGAGGCCGACCTGGTCGCTGATACTATTCTCAAGACCAAAATGGAATCGGGAAGTAAGAAGCGAGAAGCAAGGAGTAAGGAACGGGAAGCTGGCAGCCGGGAACCGGCCGCCGAGAGCTCCCTTGGCTGGGGTGATTTCGCCGTCCTCGTTCGGGCGAATGATCACGCGGCGTCGCTCATCGACAGTTTTCGCCGGAAGGGAATACCACACCAGTTTTTCGCTTCCCGTGGGCTGTTTCGAAAAGAAGACGTGCTCGATGTGCTCGCGTACCTTCGACTGTTGGACGATTATCACGAAAGCACCGCGCTGTACCGGGTCGCGCAACTGACCGTTTTCCACATCCCGACCGCCGACCTGATTGAGCTTGGCCACGCGGCCAAACGCACGTCGGCGTCGCTCTATGACGTCTTCCGTCGTGTTGCCACTTTGTCGAACGTGAGCGTTCCGGGGAAGCAAGGCGTCGAGAAACTCTTGCAGCTTATCGACCGGCACACCGAACAGGCGCGAATGAAGACGGTCATGGAAGTCATCATGGCGTTCCTGCGCGAGAGCGGCGTGTTGGCCGAGTTTGAAAATCCGAACGACGCCGTCCAATACGAGCGGACGAAAACCATGCTGCAGTTCTTGAAGGTCGTGCAGGATTTCCAGCGGGGGAATGATCGGCCGAGCGTGCATGAATTCCTCGACGACATGACTGCCCAGATCGAAGCGGGCGAGCAGGGGAGTCTGGTTTTCGACCTGGACGACACGCCGGACGCGGTCCGCATCATGACCATTCACGGCGCCAAAGGGCTGGAGTTTTCCTACGTGTTCGTGACGCAGCTTGTCGACAAGCGGTTTCCCACCATCGAACGCAAGGAGCAAATCGTTTTGCCGGATGCGCTCGTCAAAGAAATCTTACCCTCGGGTGATGTCCACATTCAGGAGGAGCGTCGACTGTTCTACGTCGCGGCGACCCGTGCCCGGGACGGCCTGTTCCTCTCTTGGGCGAGCGATTACGGCGGCCTTACCCGGAAGAAACCATCGGTGTTCCTGTATGAAAGCGGGTTGCTCCAGTACCCGTTGCGGGATGAATCTGCGAACGTCAAGCGCACCTTCCCCGGTTCAGCCATTGAGCGGCCAGCGCCGCCCCTGGAACCCGAACTGCGGCGGGCGATCGAAAAGGATGACGCCTTCAATTACTATAAGCTCCACAGCTACGAGTTGTGCCCGTGGCGCTACCGGTATGAACATGTTTTGAAAGTTCCTGGTCGAAAGACAGGGAACCTTTCGTTTGGGCAGTCCGTGCACGCGACCCTGTTCGAATTCTTCAAGCTTTTGAAGCAGCGCGCCGACGCCGAGCAGGGAAGTCTGTTCGAGCGCAAAGCTACGCATCGAGCGACGGTCACGGAAAAAAATCTCGTTTCGGAAAAAGAACTCCTGGCGTTGTATGAAAAGGATTGGGTGAACGAATGGTACGAGTCGCCGCGCGAAATGAACGACCGGAAGGAGCAGGGCCGCGCCGCGCTCAAGCGGTTCTATCAAGAGCACGATGGCAAGTGGCCGATCCCGTTGAAACTCGAGCAGGACTTTGCGGTCAAGGAGGGGCAGATCACGCTCTTGGGGAAGATCGACCGGATCGACGTCCTCGATGCGACCGCTGACCCGCCGACCGTCGAGATCATCGATTACAAGACAAGCGAAGGGACGAAGAAGCTCTTCAAGCAGTCGGATAAGTACCAGCTCTTCCTCTACACGCTGGCTGTGCAAGATCCGCAGCTGTTCAACTTGAACGTGCAGAAGCTCACATTTTCGTTCATCATTTCCGGCGAAGTCGAATCGTACGAACCGAGGACACCCGATTTGGAACAGGCGCGGACGTGGGCAAACGACATCATAGCGAAAATCAAAGCTGGGCAGCTAGCGCCGACGCCCGGGCCGGTCTGCCGCACCTGCGACTTCCGCGACATTTGTCCGTTCCGGGCAGTCTAGCACCCAGAAAATCGAGACCTTTTTTTGAGAAAATCAGGTTTTTTGGTATAGTGAAGGCCGATGGAGCGCTGCCAACCATGTCCTTGACGAAGTATCTGACCGTGATGGCGATTTCGAACGCGGGACTCTGGGCCGCGTGGGTGCTGGTCGTTTTCAACCTTGATCCGAAAGAATCCGGAAAGCTCGGACTAGTACTGTTTTATGCCAGCTTGCTCCTGGCGATGGCCGGGACGCTTGCACTCGTCGGTTTCGGGATTCGCGCCGTCGCGTTTCGTGCCACGCCATTGTTCCGCCACCTGGGGGTGGCGCACCGGCAAGCCTTTCTCCTGGCGTCCATCGCGGTCGCGGCATTGATGCTCCAAGCCCTGCGCTGGCTCGACTGGTGGAACGCGGCATTCCTGATTGCTATTGCTTCGGGGATTGAATATTTGTTCGTCAGTCGGCAACGGCCGTAATATGTCTCAAACGATTGAATCACTTGCCGAAGAAGCGCGCGCCGCCCTGTCCCGGGCAATGACGCCGGCCGAGCTCGTCGCGTTCGAACACGCCTACCTCGGCCGCAAGGGGAAGGTGTCGGGGGTGTTGCGCTCGCTGGCGCAACTGTCCGAAGCGGAACGACCCAAAGTTGGTGCCGCTGCTAACGCGCTGCGACAAGACCTGGAAACTGCGCTCGCGGCCAAACGGAGCCAGCTGGCGACGCAAACCGTCACCGAGGATCTGACCGTCCCCGGGCTTCGGCCGGATCGCGGCCATCGCCACCCGCTGACTGAGTTCATGGAGCGCATGGCGGGCATCTGGCGCTCGATGGGGTTCACGCCGCACCAGGGGCCTGAACTCGAAACGGATTGGAATAATTTTGCCGGCCTGAATATTCCGAAGCACCACCCGAGCCGGGACATTCAAGATACGTTTTACATCAAGGGCCGGCCGGACTTGGTTTTGCGCACACACACCTCAACCGCGCAGCTGCGGGCGACCGAACACGCGAAACCGCCGTTCCGCATCATCGAGATGGGACGCGTCTACCGCAACGAGTCCACGGACGCGTCGCACGAATCAACGTTTTTCCAGTGCGATGGATTCGCCGTTGATCGGAACGTCCGCGTCACTGATCTTATCGGTACGCTCGAGTCGTTTTTGCAGACGCTCTTTAATCGGAAGCTCACGATCCGCGTCCGGCCGCACTACTACCCGTTCGTCGAGCCCGGCATGGATTTCGATATGCAATGTATTTTGTGTGATGGAAAAGGTTGTCCGGTTTGTAAGCAAGGCGGTTGGCTCGAGATGCTTGGCTCCGGCATGATTCACCCCACGGTGCTAAAAAGTAGGGAGCTCGACCCGGGGTCTTGGAAAGGTTTTGCGTTCGGCAGGGGAGTGGACCGTTTGGCCATAATGTTCTACCGCTCCTCGGACATCG
>CAYWEH010000005.1:0-21695 GCA_964457305.1 uncultured Gammaproteobacteria bacterium | reverse complement strand
CCGTCGCGCTTAACCTGGGAGGCACCTACCTGTACGACCAGCCAGCCAAGGCACACAACCTTGGCGGCCGATTAACTCTCACCGGCAATTCTCCGGTATTCCTGAATCTCGTCCGCATTTACGGCGGCGGCGGCCTGGATATGCTCATTGCAGTCAATCAGGACAACGCGAAGCCACTATGGGGATCTGGCGGTTTTTTTGGGTTCAAAAAAACTTTTTTCTTTTTTTTTTTTCTTTGCCTCGCCCGAGACGGTTCGCGACCAAGGAGCGTTTCCGAGCGACGGGTCGCGACCGGCGAGGGTGAGGCTCTCGAGGTAGTGTCAAAAGTATGAAACTCCCGTTATCCTGGATTGAAGAGTTCGTCAAACCGCAGCTTCCAATAGAAAAGTTGGGGTCGCTGCTGACGTATTCTGGGACAGAAGTTGAGAAGATCGAGAAACGAAGCGTCAATTTCTCCGGAGTCATCGTGGGCCAGGTGCGGACAGTCGTGCAACACCCGGCCGCCGACCGCTTGAAGGTGACGCGCGTGGTCGTGCAGGAAAAGCAGGCCAAGCCGTTCACTATCGTCTGCGGCGCACCGAACGTGGCAGCGATGCAGAAAGTGGCGGTGGCCCTGCCGGGCGCGAAACTCGCCAACGGGACCACTCTCGAGAAGGCGAGCATCCGCGGGGTCGAATCTGAGGGCATGCTGTGCGCGCTCGACGAACTTGGCCTCGGTACCGACCACACTGGCATCCTGGTCCTCGGCGACGATTTGAAACTCGGTACGCCGTTGGAGAAAGCCCTGGCGCTGACGGAGACCATTGTGCACTTCGAGCTCACGCCAAACCGGTCAGACTGTTTTTCCGTACTGGGTTTGGCGCGTGAGATTTCCGTGCTCACCAAGAAGCGGTTGAAATATCCGACGGTCAAGCTGAAAGAAGGGAAACAAGCCACGAGCCGGTTCGTGAAAGTGGCTATCCGGGACAAAACGTTGTGTTCCCGCTACGTCGCCCGGTACGTCAAAGGAATCACAGTCAAACCTTCGCCGCAATGGCTCAAGAATTATTTGGAAGCGTCCGGCATCCGGCCCATTAATAACGTCGTGGACGTGACCAACTACGTCATGCTGGAGTACGGCCAGCCGCTCCATGCATTCGACGGTCGGCTGGTGAAAGGCAAGTCCATCATCGTTCGACGGGCACGCAAGGGTGAAAAGATCAAACTGCTCGATGGGATCGTTCAGACCCTCAATGCGGAAATGCCGGTCATCGCCGATTCGACGAAGGCGCTGGTCGTGGCCGGTATCATGGGCGGCGAGGGGAGCGGCGTCTCCGAGAAGACGAAAGATGTCATTATCGAATCGGCAACGTTCAACCCGGTCGCTATTCGCAAGACGTGCCAAGCACTCGGCCTGCGCACGGAAGCCTCGCACCGTCACGAGAAAGGCCCTGACCCCGCGGTCGTGTCTCTGGCCGCAGACCGGGCAGCCCAGATCATCGCGGAATTGGCTGGCGGGGAAATGAACAAAGGTACTGTCGAAGCCGGTGGTCCGCCCGCGAAGCGAAAGGCTATCGCGTTTTCCCTGACCGCTGCCAATGATCTGCTCGGCGTGAAAATCAATGAGGTGAAAGCCGCCGATTACCTGATTCGTCTTGGTTGCGTTGTAGAGCGGCAGTCCCGCACCGGAGCGGGAGCGACTGGTGCGGGATGGCGCGTCACACCGCCGACGTGGCGTGGTGACCTGAACATCCAAGAAGACCTCACCGAAGAACTCGGGCGGTTGACTGACTACAATACCTTTCCGAAAACGCACGTCATTGCCTCGCTGAAGCCAACCGTGGTCCCAGCGGTTTTGCAGATGGAATGGCAGGCGCGACAGTACTTTGCTAGCGTCGGCTTTTCGGAAGTGCTGACGTACCCGTACTATAGCCAACAGCATCGTGATCTGTTTGGTCTAACCAAAGATCACTTCGAGCCAGCTAAGCCGCTCTCACCGGACCAGCAGTTTTTGCGGCAGTCGCTGACGCCTCGACTCGTTGATGCGGTCGCCAAGAACCGAGCGAACTTTGAAAAAGTCAGCCTGTTCGAGATCGGCTCGCTGTTTTTTCCCGCCAAGAAAGCGCCGCATGAGCCGCGCGTGCTCGGTGTCGCGGTTTTGGCTGCGGACGCGTACCGAAAGGTGAGGGGAGCCCTGGAAGACTTCGCGGCATTGGGGGGGGTCAGCTTCACGACAGCCATCGAGGGTAATGTTGCGACGTTCACCGTCGGCAAAGAGAACGTCGCAACCATCACCGCCTATAGCCCTGATGCAGTCCGGGCGTTGAAGATTCGCTCGCATCATCCTTTCGCAGCGCTGGAGCTCAATCTAACCGCACTGGCGAAGCACTGGAACAATGAACCGACGTTCAAACCGTTCTCGCAGTTCCCGGCAGTCAAACGCGACCTCGCCTTCTGGCTCTCGACGTCGCAGCCATACGCGCCCGTCCACGATGCGTTGCAGTTTCTTGATCCGCTCGTCACGGACGTGGAGCTCTTCGATGTTTTTGAGAAAGGCAACCGGCGCTCGTACGCAGTACACCTGACGTTTCTGGCCGAAGACCGGACGCTCAAAACCGACGAGGTTGATGCCATTCTCACGCGGGCCCGGCAGGCGTTGAAATCATTCGGCGCGGAGCCGCGAGAATAGTGAGTAGTTTGTAGGTTGTAGTGAGTAGACGACGTCATTGCGGCGTCTCCCAACTACGCACGACAAACGACAAACCTTTTTGCTGTTGGCTCTTGACAGTGCCCGAGATATGGCATTGGATATGGCCAGCTCTCGGACATCTCATAGAGAGGGGGGTCAGGTCGTGCAGCACGTCCAGCCAGGCGACATCGTCCGCCTCAAGGACCTGCCGCTGGCTCCCGTCATCGCGCGGACCATCGGCATCAAACCGGCGCTCAACTACCGAGTCGCGGCGGTGAAGGTGGTGGGATGGGAGGTCATCCAGCTCAAAGGGGTGGCCCGGCACGGCCGCGGCAAGTTTTGGAACGCGTGGCTGTTCCAGCTCGAGTGCTCGCAGGATACCTGATTCGAAAGGAGGGAAACGAATCATGGGTGGCACCGTGAAGTCGCTCGAGAAGAAAATGCGGCGCTTGCAGTCCGCCATCGTGTGGACGACCCGGCTCTGGTTCGGGTCAATCGCTGGTTGGCGGCGGGAGCGGCTGCTAGAAGCGATCGTTCTCTGGGAACTCGGTCCTTCCGAGAAGGTCGCGCTGCCGCTCGCCGAACTCCATCGTCGGATCGCCGTGAAGGTGCCGATGTGCAGCGAGGACGAGTGCTTGGCCCTCGTCGCACTCCTCCAGCGCCAGGGCCTGGTCACGGTCAACACCTGTGCGCCGGTCGACGATCTGATCGTCTCCCGCGTCGAAAAGCCGGGTCGTCGACGAGCCGAGGGTGCCAGATGAGGATTGTTCTGAATCTGGTGAGGGTCGCGCAGAGTCAATGGACGCGAGATAGCGTCTCATCTGGGCCGGGGAGCAGTCCATCGCTCCTCGGCCCGGTTTTCATTGAAAAAAACCCTTGCCGGGAACCTCTTTTTCCGCTATACTAAGAGGGTAAAAAGGAGAGTAAAACCGCCTCAAAAATGCCCAGTTTTCCGAGGCTTTTCCAGGGCTTTTCGGAGGGCGTTTCAATGAGCAATTCAACACCCCATGCCTAAGGTTCCCCAACGAAAACCCGATCCCGAAACCGCCGCGTCCGGCGAGTACTCGGCCAAGCAAATTACGGTCCTCGAAGGCCTGGCGCCGGTGCGCAAACGGCCGGGCATGTACGTTGGGAACACGGCCGATGAGGGACTCCACCACCTGGTCTGGGAGGTGGTTGACAACGCCATCGACGAGGCGATGGCCGGGTACTGCACGGAGATCGACGTCACGCTCCAGGCGGATGGCATGTGTCGGGTGTCGGATAACGGCCGCGGCATCCCGGTCGACATCCATAAATCCACGAAGAAGTCCGCGCTCGAAACGGTCATGACGACGCTCCACGCCGGCGGGAAGTTCGGCGATTCGGGGTACAAGGTGTCCGGCGGGTTGCACGGTGTTGGACTGTCAGTCGTGAACGCGCTCTCCGAGTGGGTCCGCGCCGAGGTCAAGCGCGACGGCAAGCTCTGGGTCCAAGAGCACAAGCGCGGCAAGCCGCAGTTCAAAGTGAAGGCCGTCGGCAAAGCCAAGGGCAGCGGGACGACCATCACGTTCAAACCGGACTCACAGATTTTTTCCGTGCTCGAGTTCAACTGGCAGACCGTCCTCGATCACTTGCGGCAGCAGGCCTACTTGACCAAGGGCGTGAAAATGACGGTCCGCGATGAGCGCGCGAAGCCGCCCAAACGGTACGCCTTTTACTTCGAAGGGGGCATTGCCGCTTACGTTCAGCACCTCAACGATACCAAAACGGTCAAACACGACACGGTCTTTTATGTCCACCGGGAACTCAACGGCGTGTTGGTCGAGGTCGCCTTACAGTACACTGACGATTTCAAAGAGACGCTCTCCTCGTTCGCCAACAACATCTACACGAGTGAAGGCGGGATGCACTTGCTTGGCTTCCGCTCCGCCTTGACCCGTCGCCTGAATGCCTACGCGCGAAGCAAGGGCTATCTCAAAGAAAAGGACGAGAACCTGTCCGGCGAAGACGTCCGAGAAGGGCTCACGGCCATCATTTCGGTGAAGCTCAAAGCACCGCAGTTTGAAGGCCAAACCAAGGCCAAGCTCGGCAACACCGAAGCGAAGACCGCCGTCGAGACCGTCGTCTCCGAGGCGCTGTCGTCCTTCCTTGAGGAAAATCCCCGCGATGCGCAAGCCATGGTCGAGAAGACGATTCTCGCTTCCCGCGCTCGTCTGGCGGCTCGAACTGCTCGAGAAGCAGTTTTACGAAAAGGTGCGCTGGAGGGCATGACCCTGCCGGGTAAACTGGCGGATTGCACGTCGCGCGATGCCAGCGTGTCTGAACTCTACATTGTCGAGGGCGATTCGGCCGGCGGCTCGGCCAAACAAGGCCGCGACCGGTTTTTCCAGGCGATCCTCCCGCTCCGCGGGAAGATTTTGAATGTTGAGAAAGCCCGTTTGGACAAGATGCTCGCCAATAACGAGATTAAGAACTTGATTATCGCGCTGGGTACGAACATCGGCGAGAATTTCGACGTGCAGCGGCTCCGCTACCACCGGATCATCATTATGACCGATGCCGACGTGGATGGCGCGCACATCCGCACCTTGCTCCTGACCCTGTTTTACCGGCATTTCCCGGACCTCATCAAGCAAGGCTTTGTCTACATTGCCCAGCCGCCGCTCTATCGCGTCGAGAAGGGGAAAGAGGTTCGCTGGGTGTACACGGACGACGAGCTGAAGAAGACCATCGAGGAGTTGAAGAAGCTGAAGGAAGAGAAGGCAGCGGCCAAGGCCGCCGATGAAGGTGCGCGGACCGAGGCAGTGCCCGTTCCGACGGCATCAGAGGCAGGCGAGCACACGAAGATTTCCGGCGTGTCCATCCAGCGGTACAAGGGTTTGGGGGAAATGAACCCGACCCAACTCTGGGACACCACCATGGATCCGGCGAAGCGAGTGATGAAGCAGGTGACGCTCGATGACGCCTCGGCCGCGGACCGCGTCTTCGATATTCTCATGGGCTCCGAAGTCGCGCCGCGCAAACAATTTATCCATTCGCACGCCAAGTCAGTCAAAAATTTGGATATCTAGTAGACTTGACATCGCAGATATCATGGTGTAAGGCTTCATCTACGACTTATGAGGTACGGTGTCTTCTGGAGAATAATTAATGCGATTTCAAACCCTGCTGAACTCAGCCAGGAGGCATTTGATGCTTATATCCATCGATTACCTGGCATTGTTCGCGTTAGCTGGCGGAAAGACGGTGACGATATTGTGGGGCACGTGACCGTCGATGAAAAGGATTTTTTTACTCAGGCAAAAACGCCAGATGAACTGGTTGTTATGGTAAATGATGCAGTATATACAGCCTATGATATTCCCGATGAATATCGTCGGCCCCTCAGTCAGATTAGGGCGTATCGACCAAATAAAGATGCATGGGATCAGCTTAAGAGATTGGATCCCAAGTATTCTTCGCTTGAGTTCGAGAAGAAGCTTCAGATCGCGAAGTAGTTTCCAGGTGTGGGAGAATATGCGAATGTCAAACGGAAGAAATTCCTACAATTTTGTCAATGGTTGGAGGGACAACAAGGAATAGAAATAGAATACGGATCACGGCATCTTCAAATCCGTAATATTAGTTCGGGCGATAAATATCCTGTACCAGTAGCACACAGTGTGATCAATCGGTTCATCATCGCGGCATTAGTAAAACAACTAGTACGGTGGGGAATAGCGACAACAGAAGAGCTTGACGCAAGGCTATCATAAATAAGGAGATGATTATCCAGATGGCCGCCCGGCGGGGTTTGTTTTCCCGATTAAACAGATATACTGACTCGTATGGGATATTTTGTCGTTATTCGCGGGCCGTTGGGGGTCGGGAAAACGACCGTGGCGCGGCGACTTGCTGTTCCGGTGAGCGGCGAGGCGGTTTTGGTGTGTACTGTCCGCGTTAGCGGCACAGCATCTTGGCCGAACAATCCAGGTATCATCGGCTCATTCGTACGAATGAGCCGATGAGAAAAGTCGAACGCCGCCAGGAAAACCCGACCCGACGGTGATCGAATTTTTGTTTCTTACAGGAACCTCAGCAAGCCGTTGAGGGGTGAGTCCGGCAGAGCCGGACGAGGCCCCGACCGGCCGAACCAGTGTGGTATTCAAGGGGGGGATACGGGGGCTCCCCAAGGGGGTGTAAGGGGGTCCTTTTGTTTCCGGCTTCGGCCGGACCAGGCGAAGACTGGCTGGACCCCCACACCCCCTGGCAGAGATCCTGGGCAACTGTTGCCCAAAAAGAAAAAACCCCAGGCATTGTGCCTATTTAAAAAACCCTGTTAGAGTGATAGCGCAACTCCTATGCGCCTCATTTTCCGTACTCGATTGTGGAGAGAACTCCTCGCGGTTCTGGTCGCGATGCTCTACGCGACCATCCTGCTGGTCTTGTTGCTGAACATCCAAGGCCGGATTTCCATTGAATCCACCGATACCTTTACCTACGCGGACACGGCGCGGCAGATCGCGAACGGCGAAGGGCTGACGACAAAAATCATCCAGCCGTTCGTGGCTGCTCCGCAGATGCCGCAAGTGACCTGGCCGCCATTACTCTCATTGCTGGTTGCGCTGCCACTCGTGTTCGGCGTGTCCCTGCCCCAAGCCATGCTGACTACACCAGTCGTGGTTTTGACGCTCATAGCCACGGTTTTTGTTTGGTATGTCGTTCGGCGCTGGGGCCTATTTCCCGCCCTTCTTTTTGCTGCCTTTTCGCTCACCTCCGCACCGCTGCTCCATGTGGCGAGCCAACCCATGACTGAAGCGGTGTTCTTCGGTTTGTCGTTGGCGACGGCCGTCGTAGCCTTTGAGGTGCTGCGCCGGCCATGGGGTCGGGGAACTCTCGTGTTGAGCATCATCCTGGGTATTCTGTTGGCGTCGCTTGGCTTACTCCGCTATCTGGGGTTCGCGCTGGCCCCGGGCGTATGGCTGCTCTTTGTGCTCACGAGGAAGTGGCGGCCGCTCATTTGGTCGCTGCTCGCGTTTGGCCTGGTTGCCGTCCCGCTGCTGTTCCGGAATTTTATCCTCGATCGGGAATTCACGAACAAGCGGTTCCCGACCGATGCCGGTTTCTGGTTGAATATCCAAGACGCCTTTGTCGGCATGGGCAAGGATTTCTACCGGTACCTGTTGTGGCACATCATCCGGGCAGTCGCCGCGTTGGCAATCTGTGCGTTGGCGCTCTGGTTCGCGTCCCGGCGGCGGGTGGCTGGGAACAGGAGCGCGCTCCTGTTCGGCTGGCTGCTCGTTTGGTTCGCCATTGTCTATTTGGCCGGCATGATTGTCATGCGGTCGTTCTTCTTCTTTGACAAGCTCAATACACCCCGGTTCGTCGCGCCGGTCGAGTGGCTGGCCTTGGCCGGGTTCTGCCTGCTGGCCGGGGAGCTGTTGCGCCGCGTGCGCTGGCTCGCCTGGGTAGTCGCGATTGTCGTGCTCGTCTACGGGATTCGTACGGTTCCCCAACTGTACCGTGAGCCGCGACACGACCGGCTGCCGGTAACGGGCCGTCAGGTCGCCTGGGCCGAAGTGAACACCGAGCCGGCCAGTTTGATTCTCTCCAATCACGCCCATGCCTATAACTTTTTTCTTGGCCGGACCGTCGTTGCCTTACGCGAATACCGCGAACCGAATTCCCCCGAGGAACTGAAAGCCTGGATCGAGAACTGGCAGGGCGTGTTCCCGAACATCTACCTCATTTTGAGCAAGGAACTTGACCCGGGCCGACATACGGATTTCACGGTCGCGCTTTCGCAAGGAGCGCAGGTGCCCGAGTACCTTGAACTGCAGCCCGGCGCTCCAGCCACCGTTTGGGTGTACCGGGTTCGGCCAGAATAGGGGGTTTCCAGGGAACCAACGCATGCCCGCTTGCGTTTTTTTGGTCGGCGCGCTACAGTAATCCCATCAGTCAACCGCCCTCCCGGGGCGTTTTTGAAGCCATGAAGACGCTAAAAAATGGCCAATAAACTGGTCTCCTACGTCCAAGAAGCGCGCGACGAGCTCCGCAAGGTGGTCTGGCCAACGCGGAAAGAAACCACGCGGAACACTCTCATTGTCATTGGCATCTCGCTCCTGGTGGCGGCTTTTCTTGGTTTGGCCGACTACCTGTTGAACATCGGGTTGGAGCGTTTCATTTTGTAACCTATGCCAAAACAAACGCAACAACTCGGCCGACGCTGGTACGTGTTGCACACCTACTCCGGGTACGAGGAAAATGTCTCCCGCAACCTGAAGCAGCGTATCGAGTCCATGGACATGGAGGATAAGATTTTCACCGTGCTGATTCCGACCGAGAAGAAGATCAAGATCAAGAACGGCAAGCGCCGGATCGTCACGGAAAAGATTTTCCCCGGCTATGTGCTCGTGGAAATGATCGTGACGGACGATTCCTGGTATGTCGTGCGGAACACGCCGAACGTCACCGGGTTCGTCGGCTCGGGAACCACGCCGACGCCGATCTCCGACGAAGAAGTGAAGTCGCTCCAGAAGCGCATGGGCGTTGAGGAGCCGAAGTACAAGATCGACGTGACGGTGAACACGGCCGTGAAGATCACGGACGGGCCGTTCAAGGAGTTCGAAGGCAAGATCTCCGAGATTGACGAAGCCCGTGGAAAGGTTAAAGTATTGGTTTCCATGTTCGGTCGGGAAACCCCAGTCGAACTCGACTTCCTCCAGGTGAAGAAACTCTAGTATGGCGAAGAAGATTAAGACGATTATCAAACTCCAAATTGTCGGCGGACAAGCCACGCCAGCGCCGCCCGTGGGCACCGCACTCGGACCGCACGGCCTGAACATTGCCGAGTTCGTGAAGCGCTTCAACGAACAGACGAAAGACCGGCTGGGCGAAGTGACCCCGGTCGAAATGACCATCTACGAAGACCGGACGTACATGTTTGTCCTGAAAACCCCGCCCGCGTCCGTACTCTTACTGAAAGCCGCTGGTCTCGAAAAGGGAAGCGCGGATCCGCTGCGGACGAAGGTCGGCAAGGTCACGAAAGCACAGGTCAAGGAGATCGCGGAGAAAAAAATGCCCGATCTCAATGCCAAGGATATCGAAGGCGCGATGCGCATCATCGAAGGCACCGCGCGGAACATGGGTATTATCATTGAAGGCTAACCACTATGGACACAGGTTTCGTTTTCGGTCTTATCCCCATTGCCGGCATCGCCATCCTGGCGTTCTTCATCATCGGATTTAATAATGACGCGAAGTTCGGCGGCCGCGGCAAGGGTCTGTTAAGCGGATTCAGTTACAGCGTCAGCGTGGCCATGCTCGGTATCCTCATTGGCAGCGGCGTCGTGGCGCTCAATGTCGGCCTGAAAACGACCGTCTTCCAAAAAGCAGATTCGCTGTACTCCCGCGGCACCCCACCCCCGGTCTATCCGACGCCCAGTGCGCCCGAGAAAGCCGCTCCCACGTGCGCCGAGTCGTGTGATCTGACGGCCGACCAGAAACAGTTTCTGAATATGTGGGCCAATGAGTACCAGTCGTGGCAGGATACGGCCCCGGGCACTGATACCCGCAACCGGACCGATCTGGTGACGGCGCTGTCGTTCTTCTTCGTTGCCCTGCCGCTGTTCATCATTTTTTTTCGAACAGTGCAGCGGGAAGCGAAGCGCGGCCAGGCGATTCCCGGTATGCGGTCGTTTTACTTCTACGGCATCGCGGTCGTCGGCCTGCTCATGGCGGTCACCAGTGGCGCGTTTTTGATCAATACCGGATTGCGCGGCGCGTTTATTCCGAATGCGTCGAAGATGATGCCGACGCCGGCCTTCGACAGCACGTCGGTCAGCAACGTCCAAAGCGTGGTGGCGTGCGGCGAAAAATGCGCCCTGCCGGCCGAGACGGTCAGCGCGGCCCAGGCTTGGCTGGCCGAAACGCAGAATGCGAAGTCTGAAACGAGTACCACGCAGCGGGATTTGGCCGGCGCCATTCCCGTCTTCATTATCGGCTTGCCGCTGTTCCTCTACCACTTCATCACCATTCGCCGGGAAACCCACAAAGATACACCCGCACCTACGAACCAAGGAGCCACCGCATGAGCCACCGCAGCAAACGGTACGCCGAAGCGAGGGGCAAGATTGAAGCGGGGAAGTACTACATACTAGCCGAAGCCATTGCCTTGGCGAAGCAGATTGCCGGGGACAAGACGACCCAGGCGGTTGAACTCCACTGCAAGTTAGGGATTGACCCGAAGAAAGCGGACCAGTTGGTCCGCGGCACCGTTGATTTGCCCCACGGGAGCGGGAAATCGCCCCGGATTGCTGCCTTTGTGAGGCCGGAGCTCGTTGACCAGGTGAAAGCGGCCGGTGCGGATATTGCTGGCAGTGAAGAACTCGTCAAAGAACTCAAGAGCACGGAGAAAATTGAATTCGATATTGCGGTAGCCCAGCCAGAGCTCATGAAATCGCTGGCGCAGGTCGCCAAGCTTCTGGGGCAGAAGGGCCTCATGCCGAACCCGAAAGACGAGACCGTGACGACGAATCCGGTCAAGACCATGGGACAGCTCAAGAAAGGCCGGGTTGGCTTCCGTTCGGACGATTCCGGCAACGTGCATGTCATGGTCGGTCGCGTCGCGTTCTCTGATGAGCAGCTCACCGAAAACCTTACGACCGCGCTCGACACGATTAAGCGCGCCAAGCCGGCGAGCGCCAAAGGCACGTTCCTGAAGTCGGCCACGCTCGCGACGACATTCGGGCCCGGCATCCCTCTCATGGTCTAGCGAAAAGCGAGTAGCCAGTAGCGAATAGATTACTCCCTACTATCTACCCATTCGACTCGCTACCCCCTACCCGCTATTTTCTTTACTATGCGTATCCGTAAACATTCAACGTTGATTCCAGCCGGATCGGTGGTGGTTGATTTTGACCACACCATTGTTGATGCGCAGCCGTTCTACCAGGAGCAGGCGAAGCGTAAGGGATACAAACTCACTCGGGCACAATGCAATTACAACGTCATCAAACAGCATGTGCCGGGCGATCTCCTGCACGAGATTGACGAGCGGTACAATGCCGATGGCACGCGCGAGTGCGAGCCGTTCCCAGGTGCGCTGGAGGTCTTGCGGGAATACAGTTTTCAAACATTCATCGCCACCGGCCGCGGGACCGACACGCAGCGGGTGGCGTTGAGCTGGCTGACCACGCATCTCCCAACGTTTCCACAAGGCCACGTGCTGTTTTACCCGACGACTGCAGCGAAGGGGAAAGCCTTGGCCGAGTTCGAGATCGCCCTGGCGGTCGATGACCAAGTCGGCCCGCTGAAAGCATTGCCGGAATCAACCGTCCGCCTGTTGTTCGATCCGGATGAGGCGTTTCCGGGTGATGGGTTCGCCGGTCTCCGGTTGGTTCGGACGTGGGAAGAGATTGGGCAGCGAATCGCGTCGACGGTAAAGCCGATCTTGTGATATCCTTGTCTGACCGCTCATCTTGAGTGTATGGCAACACGCACCCGACCATCGTGGGATGACTATTTCATGGCCGTCGCCCGGATTGTGGCGACGCGGAGCACCTGTGACCGGCTCGACGCCGGCGCGGTGCTGGTGAAAAACAACCGGATCATTTCCACCGGCTACAATGGGTCGCCGCCCGGCTTGCCGCACTGCGACGACGTCGGGCATCTCTTGGAAGAAGGGCACTGCGTCCGCACGATCCACGGCGAGCACAACGCCATTTTGCAGGCCGCGACGATTCCGGGCGCGTCGACCGAGGGCTCGACCATGTACACGAAGTACAGTCCGTGCATCCACTGCGCCAAGTACGTTATCGCCGCAGGCGTGAAACGCGTCGTCGTTGGGAAGGTGTATCGCAATACCCAAGCCGTTGACTACCTCAAGGAGGCTGGTCTCGAGGTCGTCGTCTATCAGCCACATCCTGAGTGGGACGAACGGCTAGTGACGATGTTCCGTGGGGGAATCGAGGGAAAGAAAGCCCCCGAAGGCGAGGTACAACTGGCAGAGGAGCAGGGGAAATGATTATCGGTCTGACCGGGACCATGGCGGCTGGCAAAGACACGGTCGCCGACTATTTAGTAAAGGGGAAAGGGTTTCTCTATCACTCCTTGTCGGATATTGTTCGCGAAGAAGCGACGACGCGTGGTCTCGCCCTTGATCGGGATACACTGCGCGACGTCGGCAATGATTTGCGCCATCAGCACGGACTGGCCGTGTTGGCGGAGCGCGTGCTTGAACGGATGAAAGCAGCGGGGGAGCAGCGTTCGGTTATCGTCAGCATCCGGAATCCGGCCGAGGTGGAACGACTGCGCCAAGAGCCGGGGTTCCACCTGATTGCGGTCGATGCTTCACGGGAGACTCGCTATGAACGCCTCCAAACCCGCCAACGGGTGGGGGATGCGATCGACTTTGACACGTTCGTTGCCCAGGAAGCCAAGGAAATGGCAAATGCTGACCCGGCGAATCAACAGTTGCGGCAAGTGACGGCGATGGCGGACGTGACGCTCCAGAACGAGGGAACGTTCGACCAGCTGTACGCGAACATCGAGGCCTTGCTGAAGCAGTTCGCCGCAGAGTAGAATCACCCTCAGGGTATGCGTGTGCCAGTGCTTCGAATGCATCCGGAAGCCAAGCTTCCCGTCTACGTCCGCGGGGACGAGGATGCGGCGTTGGACATTCACGCCATTACGGGGGGAACGATTCCGCCTGGCGAACAGCGGGTTTTCGGCACCGGGTTAGCGTTCGCGTTGCCGGCCGGGACCGTCGGACTCGTGTGGGATCGGAGCGGCTTGGCGTTCAATCATGGTGTGACCACGGTCGGCGGGCTCATTGATCCGGGGTATCGCGGCGAACTCAAGATCTGTCTGCTGAATACCGGGCGCGAATCCTACGGAGTGAAAGCGGGTGATCGAATCGCTCAATATCTCATTCTCAAGACTGATCGCGTTACATTTGAGGAAGTCGTCGAACTTCAGACGTCACAGCGCGGCGACCGAGCGTTCGGCTCGAGCGGGAAATAGCATGGTACAATATCTTTCACTCTTGCGTGACGTGCTCGAACACGGCGAAAAGAAAGCCGACCGCACAGGCGTGGGAACGATTTCCATTTTCGGGACGCAGCGGAAGTACGATTTGCGTGAAGGGTTCCCGTTGGTCACGACGAAGAAGGTTCGGTATGACGCGATCATCCGTGAGCTCTTGTGGTTTCTCCACGGGGCGACGAACATCCACGATGATAACCTGACCGACCATACGCCCATCTGGGATGCCTGGGCCAAGCCGGACGGCGACCTGGGCCCGATCTATGGTTACCAGTGGCGGAGGTGGGACAAGTTCACGCTGAACCCGGCTACGCAGCAGTACGAAAAGAGCCACGTGGATCAGATTCAGGAGGTGATTGATTCGATTCGGAAGAATCCGAACTCCCGACGGTTGATTGTGAATGCCTGGAACGTTGCTGATCTCGACCGGATGGCGCTGCCGCCCTGCCACGCATTTTTCCAGTTCTACGTCATCAACGGCCGCTTAGACTGCCAACTGTACCAGCGGAGCGCGGATATGGCCCTGGGCGTACCCTACAACATCGCCAGCTACGCGACGCTCATGCACATCATCGCTCACGAGACCGGGCTGACACCGGGCATCTTCACCCACACGCTCGGCGATACGCATATTTATTCAAACCATATCGACGGGGTCAAAGAGCAGCTGCAACGGAAACCCTTTCCGCTCCCATCTTTGACAATGGCCGACAAACCGCTGGCTGACCTGACGGTCGAGGATTTTACCGTGGAGAACTATCAGCACCATCCGTTCATCAAGTTTCCGGTGGCCGTCTAGCTATGGAATTCGCCTGGCTCATTTTGAACATTGGACTGCTGGTTGGATTGATTTTTCGGCGACCGCCATTGGCGCTCCGCACGAACGTCTGGATTACTGCACTAGTATTTCTCATAGGGGCATTCATCACGGATGCCATTCTGCTTACCGTTGGGTTGACACGGCTCGTTGATCAGCTCGATTCCGCGTTTTTTTCCCCACTCCTAATCGCGAATCGTCTCTGCTGGGCCGCCACGCTGGTGCTGTTGGGTGTTGTGTGGAGACGTCAACAACAAACACGGTCACTGGCTCGATGGAGTTTTTGCTTTGCCGGACTCATACTTCTTGTCACGTTTCTTTTCCTCACTGATTGAACGGCGCATGAAGACCTTTTCCATCATTGTCGCCACGGATTTGCAGCGTTGCATCGGCGTCGGCGGTCAGTTGCCCTGGAAACTCAAGGCGGACTTGAAACACTTCCAAGAGATCACGACCGAAACCTCTGATCCGGCGAAACAAAACGCGGTGATCATGGGCCGAAAGACGTGGGACTCGTTGCCCGAGCGGTCACGGCCGTTATCGAAGCGTCTGAACGTCGTGTTGTCCCGGTCCGCGTTGGTCTTGCCCGAGGGCGTCCTGGCAGAGGCATCATTGGACGCGGCGCTGGAAGAGCTTGGACACCGAGCCAAAATCGAACAGGCATTCGTCATCGGCGGGGGATCAGTCTATGCGGAAGCGATTGGCCATCCCGCCTGCCGTCGGATCTACCTCACGGAAATTCAGACGACCGTGGCCGGCGATACTTTTTTTCCGGCGATCCCCGAAATGTTTCGGCAAGTCAGCGCGTCGGAAACGCTGGCGGAAGGGCAACTGTCGTTTCGCTACCTCGTTTTTGAGCGTCAACCGTAACTATGGCCCGAGGGAAGTTCATCGTTTTCGACGGGACGGACGGGTCGGGGAAGTCGACCCAATCGCGACTGTTGGCGGCTCGACTGCGGCGCGCTGGAAAACGCGTAGCCATCGTTGATTTTCCGCAGTACCGCACGACCTTCTTCGGGAAGTTCCTCCGCCGACTGCTTGACGGTGAGTTCGGTCCGATGGGGAAACTGAACCCCTACCTGACTTCGTTGGCGTACGCGGGCGATCGGTGGCAAGCCAAGACCAAGATTGAAGCACTGTTGAAAAAAGGAATGATCGTGCTGGCTGACCGCTATACGTCGGCCAATATGATTCATCAGGGTGCGAAGTTTAGTTCAGCGACGCAGCGTACCGTATTCCTGCGGTGGCTGAAAAAGTTGGAATTCTCCGTCTATCGAATTCCGCGGCCTGATTTGGTACTGTTCTTCGATGTTCCGCCAGCCGTGAGCCGTCAGATGGTCGCCGGCCGCCGCCATAGGCTTGATACGGCTGAGCGCGACCGAAAACACCAGCTCGCCGCCTATCGACAGGCCGTGCGACTCGTCGGCTCGGAACCTCGGTGGTTGAGGGTTCCCGGCGCGGCGCGGGGGAGGATGGTCCCGCGGCGACAGGTCGCGGATCAGCTGTGGCGGCAGCTTCATCGCGTATTCTCGGCGTCCAAAAAATCGGGTACTTGACGCGAAAAGTCATCGGTGCTATCCTCCCAGTTTCCTGTCGCAAGTACCGTACTTCGTTTTGGGAGGTGGGGTGTGCTCATGGATTTGGTCAAGCTCGGGGGAATGATCGTGGTCGCACCATTCGTGGTGTTCATCCAGGCAACGGTCATCGTGGTGTTACATCTCGTCGGGGAGTAACTCGGCCCGGCAGTACCGCAACTACGACGGGATCGGGGTCCAGCTGTATCGGGCCCCGTTTCCTCATTGGCGAAGAAACGATATACTGTCTGAGGCGTCAAACCCAAGGAGGTGGCTGATGCGGAAACTGCTGTTTCCGTTGAAGTTGCTAGCGGGTCTGATCGTCATCGTCGTCGGATTGATTCCGGCAGTACTGGCGGCCGCTGCCATCGGTCCCATGATTCACACCTCTTCCCGCTAGTAGAGCTGGCATCCGATGACGTCCGTGGGGAGGGCTGCGCCCGTGGCGGCCCTCCCTCTTTCCTTATGCGTTCACAACCCGCGTGGGCGTGGTAGAATGCTCCTATGGACTATGAACCGGTCATCGGCCTCGAGATCCACGTCCAGCTGAAAACGGCCTCGAAGATGTTCTGTTCGTGTCGGAACGTATCGGGGGAGGCGGAACCGAATTCAGCCATTTGCTCGATCTGTACCGGACAGCCGGGCACGCTCCCCGCCGTGAACCAGCAAGCCTTGGTTTTTGGCTTGCAAGCCGCGCTGGCGTTGCAAATGCAGATCAATACAACCGTCCGCTTTGATCGGAAGAATTATTTTTATCCGGATTTGCCAAAGGGGTATCAAATTACGCAGTTTTTTTTACCCGTTGGCCTCAACGGATCATTGGAGTTTTATGCTGATGGTGTTCGGGCCGTCGCAAACATCCAACGGGCGCACCTTGAGGAAGATTCGGCGAAGTTGATCCATCGCGGCGATGCGACGCTGGTTGACTTCAACCGGGCGGGCGAGCCGTTGCTGGAGATTGTCACCGCCCCGGATTTTCGAACCCCGGCGATGGCGCACGCGTTTCTTGACGAGCTGAAGCTGACGTTGCGGACCCTGAAAGTCTCTGATGCGGACATGGAAAAAGGGCAGCTGCGCGTTGATGCCAACGTCTCGCTGCGACCGATGGGGGAGACGAAACTCTCCCCGAAGACCGAAGTGAAGAACATCAATTCATTTCGCGGACTCGAGCGGGCGCTCCAGCGCGAGATCGAGCGGCAGCGGGCGCTCTGGGAATTAGGAACACCGCCGACAGCGGCGTCGACCCGCGGCTGGGACGAAGGCAAAGGGGAAACGGTGGAGCGCCGCGAGAAAGAAGGCGCGGCCGACTACCGGTATTTCCCGGAGCCAGATCTGCCGCCGATCACCTATACACCGGAGGATATTGAACGGACCAAACATCACCTTCCAGAATTGCCGATGGCTAGGCGTAAACGTTTTATCGAAATGTATGGGTTCGCGCCGGCCGATGCAAACCTCTTGGTACTTGATTCGCGATTAGCCGAGTACGCCGAACAAATTATCTCTGAATTGAAGGATTGGTTGCGAGCGGAAAATCCGAAGGCCCGAGGCGCGACCTGGCAGATTCATCACCAAGAACTTGCCAAGTTGATCGCGAATTGGCTCATTCATCGCTTTGTGCCGCTGACACTTGCCGCGAAGCAGGCAATCCCCGGAAAAGTGACAGCCGAGAATTTTGCCGAGTTTTTGACCTATATCTTCGGCGAAGAGATCAATGCGACGACCGCCCAGCAAGTATTGGAGGAAATGGTTCGGACCGGCGCTGACCCGTCGCACATCATCGACGAGCGCGGATTACGGCAAGTCCGTGACGCAAAAGCGATCAACGATGCGATTCGGGCGGTGATCCAGCAATTCCCAGAGCAAGTTGCGCAATACAAAAAAGGGAAAACGGGCGTCCTGCAATTTTTGATCGGCAAGGTCATGGCGGGAACGAAAGGGAAGGCTGACCCGAAAGCCGTGGCCGACGAATTGCTCCACCGGTTCAAATAACTTGACAGCGGTTTGCGCGCCGCGTACACTCGGTCAGGATGCAACTCCAGCGATACCGAACCACAGCCGACACGGAAGCGGTCTGAACCGCCTGGGGGCGGTTTTTTTGTGGAGGGGGCATGCTCCTTCACAATTTGTTCCAGGCAAGGGGGAAAAGAATGCAGTACCTCGATTTGCCGGCCTTCGCGTATGCCCCGCACGTCGTGCGAAGCCAACAGTTCAACCCGGGTGACCTTGACCACCTCTTTCGGTTGGTCGAGGAAATCCGCCAGCGGCCAGACTTCTTCAAGGGCGTGCTTGCGGACACTGAAGTGGCGATTCTCTTCTGGGAGCAGAGTTCGCGGACGCGGACAAGTTTCCAAGTGGCGTGCCAGATGCTTGGGGCGAACCCGTTAGTCGTTGAAGACATGACGAGGTTCTCCTCGGCGGCGAAGGGGGAATCCCTGGCCGATTCCGTGCGGCAGTACCTCGCCCAGGGGTACCGCTACCTTATCATTCGGCACAAGGATGAGGGCAGTGTCGAACAAGCGGCGGGTGTGGCCGGTCCGAACAACCCGGTCATCAACGCCGGCGACGGGAAGGGGCAACACCCGACCCAGACCTTGCTCGACCTCTACACTATCTGGAAGGAGTTCGGAACGCTCGAACGTCCGCTCACGGTCGGTGTGCTCGGCGACCTGCTCCGCGGCCGGACCGTTCACTCGCTCGTCTACTTGCTTGGCAAGTTCCGTCGGGTCCGGTTCGTCTTCATCTCGCCCTCTGACTCGCGGATGAAGCCGGATCTGCTCCAGCACCTCGATCGGCACTACGTCCCGTACGTTGAGCACACGAACGGCGACCTGCGGGAGGTTGTCCGCGACCTCGATGTCCTGTACGTGACGCGGCCGCAGACCGAACGGGCGGAGACCGAAGCGGAGAAGGCAACGCTCATCGCCCAGTACCAGTCGTTCATCGTGACGAACGAGGTGGCAAACGCGATGCCGAAGCACGGCATCATCTTCCACCCGCTCCCGCGGACGTTCGAGATCCCGACCGAGGTGGATCAGAATCCGCGCGCCCGGTACTTCCAGCAGATGGAGAACGGCCGATTCGTCCGCGCTGGACTCCTGACCTGGATCAAGTACTTGATGACGGCCTAGCGGCTTCGGTCGCAATCCGTCTTTCCGTGCCCTGCCGCATTTGCGGTGGGGCACGCTTTTTTGGCGAAGACCAGAGACCGGCACACATGGGTCGAAAAAAGGATGTTGTGCATCCAAATACAAAACGGGCCTCCGCAGCAACGTGCTTTGGAGGCCCTCGAGATCGATTCTCCTCTCACCGCTACGCGGTGAATTCACTGCGCCGCGCACATTATTCCTTCACAAAAAGCTTGACATTCCCAATAGTGGTGATGAGTTTAGTTGAAACCGCTGGTACGGGTAAGGAGGCGTCGTCTTCGCTCACAATAAATTGCCGATTTGCGCCGGGAGTGTTGTGGTAGCCTCTTAGTTCGAGTAAATACGTATACACCTTCTCCTGGTAATCAGGCACTACGGTTAAATTGATATCATTGCCGGGAACGCCCTCTAGGGCGCTATCTATAATTTTTTCTCGATGAGCTATGGTTATAACTGTATCACTATTCACTGCCGGATATGCTTGTGTTGTTGCGAGGTTCCCAGCGTCGCGAAAATACGATGCTACGGCGGTTATGTTAAATACCACCAGACACACCACCGCTACAATTCCAAGCGCGACGCTTCTCCGAAGTAAGGCCGTCAAGACAAGCGCGAGGGCAGCAATAAGCGGGGGAATAGTAGCGATAAAATAGTGGGTGTAGTGTGGCCCACGATACAACGCGAGGGGGAGGAGAATACACACTAACCAGAGGAAAACAAGTCGAACCTTTAGTGGCGATTGTCGTTGCAAGCTCTGATACCCAACCCATCCAATGGTGACGAGTAATACTGCGGCGCTAATCCAAAAATCCGGCGCACTGATTAGCCCGGTAAAAAAATTCCCAACCAGCCCCTGGGCGTAGCTCGCGATTTTGCTGTATGTCTCGGGTCGACCAATGAGGAATACAACGGTGTGTCCAAACGATTGGCCGGGGGGGGGCAGGGCGCCCTGTCATCGCGTACCCTACCACATACGGCAAATTAACCGTCAGGATCAAACCTATACTAACAACCGCCCGCCCCACGGCGATTCGGCTTGAAACTCCCCATATTCCGACTGCCAACAAGGGGGCCAAAAAAATTACGATAGGGTGTAACTGTACGGCTATGCTAAAAAAAAACTGCAGCAGCATATAAGCAATTCGCTGATTTCTTTTCACTCACCTTCACTAAAAAATAAAGGTACAGTGACAGGAAGAGCGGCAATATATTAACAATCCAAAAATAGCGATTATAATAGACGGTCACAAACGAAACGGCATAGAGAAGCGCGGCAATCAGTCCGGTCATGCGCCCCCTAAGCGCAGCACCGATGCCATACATCACAACGATGGTTGCAATACCGGCTAACGCCACCGCCACCGCAATAGCCGTTGGTTGGCCGCCGAAGATGATAAAGAAGGGGAATAAAAGATAATAAAAAAACGGGCCATTAAAATATCCGTTTTCACCGAGATACGGGCCGCGGAGGGGCGGCCCTTCAAGCCAATGGTGGCCCGTGGTCATTGCCCGCAAATCGTACAAATATTCGGCTTCGTCGCTCCCAAAATTAATAAATTCGCCCAGCCGATATAAACGCAGTCCGGATCCTACTATTGCGATTACGACGAGAATAATGATGGCGGTTCTTTTTGACATATACACTAGAACAAGTATACCATTGGCGAGGAATGCTAAATGAATTCACCCGTCAATGGAGCCTGTACGCATGGGTCGTAAAAAGGACGTTGTGCACCGGCATGTCACGTCTTCAGAAAAACGTTCACTAAACGTTTCGCTTGTGCGAACGATTGGATCCAGCGAATAGTGTTGTCCCGGCGCCACCAGGTGAGTTGCCGACGGGCGAACGCGTGGATGGCACCCTTCAAGCGCACAGTCGCTTCTTCCCGAGGCATTTTTTTTTGGAGGATGCGGGCAAGGAACCGCGCTTCGAGCCCAAGCGCCTCGAGTCGTTTCCAGGAAACGCCTTGCCGGTGCAGTCGGGCAATTTCGCGGAGCATTCCTTGGCGCAGTCGAGAATCCACCCGATCGTCAATTTTTTTGTAGAGTATTTTTCGCGGGATCGAGACGCCTATTTGGAGAACGCGAAGCGAGCGTGGGGAAGTGACTGGAGGGGAAGCCGGGGAGAGGGCAATCTCCAGGGCGCGTTCCACGCGGCGTCGATTGCGGCGGTCAATGGTTGCGTACCGTTTTGGGTCGCGACGCTTGAGTTGGGCGAGGAGCTGCGGCAGCGAGCGCCGGCCAAGTTGACGACGTAGCGCCGGATTCGGCTTGACCCCAGCTAAGCGTTCAGGGTGCAGCGCCGCTTCGATATAGAATGGGCTACCGCCGACGAGAAACACTGGTTTGTCCTTGGGGAGGCGTTTGAGCGTGCGCTGAAAATCACGCGAAAAATTCGCAGCCGTGTACTGGCGTTTTGGAGACGCCACGTCGAGGAGGTAGTGCGGAACGCCGCGCATTTCACGTTTGGTGACCTTGCCGGA
>CAYWEH010000004.1:0-41212 GCA_964457305.1 uncultured Gammaproteobacteria bacterium | reverse complement strand
CTCGAGCCCCCACGAACCTTCCAGAGAGCAGATATTCAGCTCTCGGTGAGTTCCTGCGTCGATACGATACTGTCAGGGCCAGCGCCTTTTGGATCGGGAACTGGCAGAGATGTTGAATTCTCCTTGACCGCGGTTCGCGACGCGGCCGGGTGCTTGACACCGAACGTTGGTTCCCGAATTCCGCTCGATCGGATTGGTAACGACAACGGGAAATATCACCTGACGCTGAAACCCGCTCACGCTGGCGACCAAATCGTTCTCACTGGCATGACTGTTACGTTCGAGGGACAGGCGATTTCCTGGTCAAAAATCGTCAATTGGTTGAAAAAAATATGATGGCGCCTGAAGGAAAAGCCCGAGATGAAATCCTCAAGACCCTGCGCTTCGGCGTTACTCTAGCGCTGGGGTTGTACATTGTAGTATTTCTCGTCTCGATGTACAACGCGCGGCTCGTGCGGCCGTACTTCAATACGGGCTGGTTATTGATCATTGTGTTATTGGGAATTGCCGGAATAGCCAAGCTTAAGGGTTTTGAAGCGAAACCAAGGCCGCTTTCAAAAGGCTGGCGTTTGGCTATGAGCGTTGTCAGTACGGGACTCGTCGTCGCCGGGACTATCCCCGTCGTTTCCCGCTACGACGGCCACTGGCTTTGGGTCGCGGGTGTCGGCTTGGTCGCGGCGGTCGTTTCATATTGGTTGCTTGGCGTGGTTGAGTCACTGTCTGACGACGACCAATATCCAGGTAGGTGAAGCCAGCGGCGACCGCATCAGCCGCTTCGTAAATATTCCGGCCGTCGACAATCACCGGGCGACGCATGAGTTTTCTCATCTGGGAAAAGTCCGGACTTCGGAACTCGTCCCACTCGGTCAAGATGAGGAGCGCATCCGCACCGCGCAGGGCAGCGTACGGGTCACGGACGTACGTGATCGGCAGTCCAGCCAGAGCCTGCTTGGCGTTGGCGACACCAATCGGATCGAACGCAACGACCTTGGCGCCGCGTCGAACGAGGACGGGGAGTATGGTGAGCGACGGCGCGTCGCGCACGTCATCGGTTTTTGGCTTGTAGGTCAAGCCCCAGACCGCGATGCGGAGCGATTCGAGCGACGGGTACATTGATTCGAGCTTCTTCACCAAGACCTGCCGTTGGGCATCGTTGACCGCTTCGACCGCTTCGAGGATGCGGAAGGGGATGCGGTGGCGCTTGCCTTCGATGATGAGCGCCCGGACGTCTTTGGGGAAACAAGAGCCGCCGTAACCGATCCCAGCGTGGAGGAAACGCGGGCCGATGCGGGTATCAAGTCCCATTCCTTTGGCAACCGCGGTGATGTCTGCCCCAACCGCTTCGGCGTAGTTGGACAGTTCGTTGATGAAGGAAATTTTCGTTGCCAGAAAGGCATTCGAGGCGTACTTGATGGCTTCACTGCTCCGGATGTCCGTGATGAACAACGGTTGGTTGGCGCGGACAATCGGTTGGTACAGATGCCGAATTCGTTCGGCAGTAACTGAATCATCTACACCGACGATGATTCGATCCGGCACGAGGAAATCCCGCACGGCCGTGCCCTCGCGGAGAAACTCTGGATTCGAGGCCATGGTAAAAGGAACCTTGCGCCGCTGACTGCGCAGAATGCGTTTTCGAACCGCATCCGTCGTGCCAACGGGGACGGTCGATTTTGTGACGACAACGGTGTTCGGTTTTAAATAGCGACCGAGTTTTGTCGCCACGTCCATGACCGATGAGAGGTCAGCCGCTCCGTTTGCTCCCATGGGCGTACCGACTGCAATAAAAATCATTTCCCCATGGCGGATGGCTTGAGGGATATTATCCGTGAACGCGATCCGCGCTTCTTTGACGTTTCGTTTGAGCAATTCAGCGAGCCCTTGTTCGTAGATGGTGGGAATGCCACGACGAAGTTTCCGCAACCGTTCTTGATCGCGAACGGTACAGACAACGTCATTCCCCATTTCTGCCAAACCAACTCCAGTGACGAGACCGACGTAGCCAGTGCCGATGACCGTGATGCGCATACTACGAAAAAAAAATGAGAGAACCATTACAGTATGCCGAGTACGCCAGGGCTTGTAAAGTCGGGGTTTTTCTTGTATCCTCGACCTGTATGAAACACACACCTTCGTCCTCGATCGATGGCGTCCGCGTTGTGCCGTTGACAACGCACGCCGACGACCGCGGTTACTTTCGAGAAGTATTTCGCCACGATGTCCTCACCGAAGTCACCATTGCCCAGACGTCGGTGACCGAAACGTACCCCGGTGTCATCAAGGCCTTCCACTGGCATAAAAAACAGGATGACGTGTGGTACGTCGCCCGCGGGATGGCCCAAGTGGTTTTGTACGATCGTCGCGAGGGATCGCCGACACGCGGTCAAACGCAAGTGATTTACGCTGGCGAGAAAAATCCCGTCTTGATTTTCGTTCCAAAAGGCGTGGCCCACGGCTACCGGGTCCTGGGAAGCCAACCGATTCTGCTGGTGTACCACACGACCCAAACGTACGACGCTAAGGATCCCGACGAGCAGCGGATCGCTTTCGACGATGCGGAAATAGGATTTGATTGGCAGACGAAGAATCGATGAGGACCGGCCGCGTACTCGTTTCTGGTTCACTTGCCTTCGACCGGATCATGGACTTCCCCGGTCGTTTTCGGGACGCCATCCTGCCGGAAAAAATCCATCTGTTAAACGTCAGCTTCCTGCTCAATGATTTACGAGAGCACTATGGGGGGACAGCCGGGAACATCGCGTACACCTTGCGCTTACTCGGCGTGCCGGTGACGATCATCGGTTCCTCTGGCGCTGACTTTTCGCACTATCAGGCCTGGCTCGCTCGGCATGGCGTTGCGCTTCAGGGACTCCAACGAGTTCCTGGACGAACGGCTGTGGCTTCGATTCTCACCGACCGCGACGACAATCAGATTTCCGCTTTCTACCCCGGCGCTATGGGTCGAACCGTTACTCGTCCAATCATCCGCCGGGCTTTTTCCCCGCGGCCGAGCCTGGTCGTTTTAGCCCCGTCTGATATCGCCACGACCGAGCGCGTCGCGGCGGAAGCGCGCCGACAGCTCACCCCCGTTGTCTTTGACCCCGGTCAGCAGATTCCGGCCTTTTCCCGGAAGAGTTTTTCTTCGATTCTCCGCCAGGCCGCAATGTTTATTTCCAATGATTATGAACTCGCGCTCGCACTCCACAAGCTTGGGTGGTCGCGGGCCCGATTTCAGCGGAGCGTTCCGATTGTGGTCACGACCCTGGGGCCGCAGGGGGCGATCGTGGCCGCCGGATCGCGCCGCTGGTCCATCCCGGCCGCGCGACCAAAATCCGAGGTTGATCCGACCGGTGCCGGTGACGCATTTCGCGCCGGCTTTCTCACCGGGTTTTTGCAGAGTCTCCCGTTGCCGCAGGCCGCACAGCTCGGCGCAGTTGCCGCCCTCTACACCGTTGAGCGCGTCGGCACCCAGACTCATACCTTCACGAAGCGCTCCCTGGCCAAACGCTTCCAGGAGAATTATCATCACCGCGTCACCCTATGAAGTACGATATTTCCCGACTCACCCTCGCGCCGGAAGGTGCACGACGCATTGCCTGGGCGGAACGCCAAATGCCGGTATTGCGTCTGATCCGTGAGCGTTTCGTCCGCACCAAGCCATTGCGGAACAAGCGCATCGCCGCTTGCCTGCACGTGACAACTGAGACCGCCGTTTTGCTGGAGACTCTGAAAGCCGGCGGCGCGTCCGTGGTGCTCTGCGCCTCCAATCCGCTTTCCACGCAGGATGCCGTCGCGGCGTCGCTCGTCAAGAACAACCGGATCCCCGTGTTTGCGCGCCATGGCGAAAACCGCGCCACCTACTATCGGCACCTGACCCAAGCCCTGGCGACGAAACCAGTGATCACGATGGATGATGGGGCGGACTTGGTCACGCTCCTGCATACCAAGGAACGCGCGGCGGCGAAACGCGTTATTGGCTCGACCGAGGAAACAACCACCGGCGTGATCCGCCTTCGCTCCATGGAGCGCCGGGGCGTGTTGCAGTTTCCGGTGATTGCCGTCAACGACTCTTCCACCAAGCATTTCTTCGACAACCGGTACGGGACCGGGCAGTCGACGATTGACGGCATTACCCGGGCGACCAACATCTTGTGGGCCGGGAAAGTTGTGGTGGTGGCTGGCTATGGCTGGTGCGGTCGGGGAGTCGCCATGCGGGCCCGGGGCATGGGCGCCCGCGTCATCATTACCGAAGTGGATCCGTTAAAAGCGCTCGAGGCGGTGATGGACGGCTTTGAAGTTATGCCGCTGACGAAGGCAGTGGCCGAGGGCGACGTCTTCATCACGGTGACCGGGAATACGAGCATCATCCGGGAAGAGCACTTCCGTCGCATGCGCGATGGCGCGATTGTCGCGAACAGCGGACATTTCAACGTCGAGCTTGATTTGACCAGGCTGGCCCGTCTGGCGAGACGTCGGTACCAAGCGCGAAGCAGCGTTGAGGCCTTTGTCTTGCGGTCCGGCCGCACGATTTTTGTCCTCGGCGAGGGGAGGTTGGTGAATCTGGCTGCGGCCGAGGGACATCCCGCGTCCGTCATGGACATGAGTTTTGCCAACCAGGCTTTGGCCGCCGAATTCGTGGTCAAGCACCACCGGTCCCTCGAGCCGAAGGTCCATGTTCTCCCAAAGGCGATTGACCAAACGATTGCCAGCCTCAAATTGAAAAGCATGGGGATCCGGATTGATCGCCTGACGCCGCAGCAAGCGCGCTACCTCGATTCCTGGACCGAAGGAACGTAGTATGAAGATTGTTGTCACCGGTGGTGCTGGGTTCATGGGCTCGAACTTCATCCATTACCTCCTCCGAACCTACCCCGACTACCGCGTCATCAACTTCGATAAGCTGACCTACGCCGGGAACCTGGAGAATCTGTCGGACATTGACCAGGATCCGCGATACGAGTTCGTGAAGGGGGATATCGCCGACCCGCGAGCCGTCAGGGCCGTCCTGGCGAAAGGACCCGACGCCATCGTCAACTTCGCGGCGGAATCGCACGTTGACCGTTCGGTGCATGATCCGAAGGGTTTTATTACCACGGACGTCCTCGGCACCTATGAGCTCCTTGAGGCCGCCCGGCAGCATGGCATCAAGCGGTATGTCCAAATTTCCACCGACGAGGTCTATGGCGCAGTCCACGAGGGTCGCTCGACCGAGCAGTCGCCGATGGCCCCGCGTTCTCCGTACTCGGCAGCAAAGGCATCAGCCGACCACCTGGTCGAGGCCTACGTCGCCACGTACGGTCTCCCGGCGATGATCACGCGGTCGGTGAATAACTTCGGGCCGTACCAATATCCGGAAAAACTCTTCCCGCTCTTCATCACGAACTTGATCGAGGGAAAGAAGGTCCCGGTGTACGGTGATGGGAAACAGGTGCGGGAATGGATTTACGTTGAAGATCACAGCCGCGCAGTTGACGCAGTTCTCCATCGCGGCCGCACTGGTGAAATATACAATATCGGCACTGGTGAAAACCATGAGAACATTGAGATTACCCGCTTGCTTCTTCAGGCGCTTGCCCTCCATGAAGACAGAATTGAGCATGTGAAAGATCGACCGGGACACGACACTCGGTACGCCTTAGACAGCACGAAGCTGCGCGCTGAACTCACCTGGTCGCCGGAGACGACTTTTTCCGACGGGATCCAGCAGACCGTCGCGTGGTATCAGGCAAACGCCTCGTGGTGGCAACGGATAAAATCCGGAGCGTACCGCGAGTATTACGAACGTCAGTACGGTCAACGGTAATATGCGTATCGCTCTCCTCGGTGCCGGCGGAATGTTGGCGACCGCCCTGGCCCGGGCCTGGTCTGATGAACAGCTTTTTCCCCTGACGAAAGCGGCCTGTGACATCAGTGATGAGACTGTTCTGCAACGCACGTTTCAACGCCTGCAGCCTGACGTGGTGATAAACGCAGCGGCCATCACCGATGTTGATGGGTGTGAAGCGAAGCCGGAGCCAGCGATGGCGATCAACGGGACGGCCGTCGGCACGATCGCCCGGATCGCCAAGCCCCGGGGCGCGATCGTCATTCACTTTTCAACCGATTACGTTTTTTCTGGGCAGCAGCGCGCTGGCTACGCTGAAGATGATCCGAGCGGCCCGCTCAACGTCTACGGTCGTTCCAAAGAGCTGGGGGAGCGTCTCTTGCTCGCTTCGGGAGTGAAGGCCTACCTCATCCGAACTGCCTGGTTGTATGGTCCGAAGGGCAGGAATTTCGTCGAAACGATGTTGCGTTTGGCTGACGAAAAGCGTAGTGTCAGAGTCGTCACTGACCAGGTCGGCGCGCCGACGTTTACCCATGACTTGGCGGAGTCAGTGCGGCAGTTGCTGGAAGAGCGTCTACCGTTCGGAATTTACCACCGAACGAACAGCGGCTCGGTCAGCTGGTACGATTTCACCAAGGAGATCTATCGCTTGACTGGAAAGAACACGATCGTCGAGGGGGTCCGCAGCGCCGAATTCCCGCGTCCGGCCAGACGGCCGGCCTGGTCCATCCTCCGGACAACGAAGTTGCCGCCGCTGCGGCCATGGCCGGAAGCACTCAAAGCGTATTTGCATCTCACCCACCGTTTATGAAAGGGATTGTCCTCGCTGGCGGATCGGGCACTCGCCTCCGTCCGCTCACCAAAGTCGTCAACAAGCAACTCTTGCCGATTTACGACAAGCCGCTTGTGTATTATCCGATTGAAACGCTGCTCTCGGGCGGCATGAAGGATATCATGATTATCTCCGGGCCGGAACACTCGGGCGACCTCCTGAATCAGCTTGGTTCGGGTCGCGAGTTTGGCGCGCATTTCACGTTTGAGATCCAGGAGAAACCGGGCGGGCTGGCCCAAGCGCTTGGCCTGGCCGAAGATTTCGCCGATAACGGTCCGGTGACGATGATCTTGGGGGATAACATTTACACGGACGACTTGCGGCCGGCGTTACAGCGTTTCACCCCACCCGGAGCGAAGGTATTCCTGAAAGAAGTCCCGGATCCGCAACGGTTCGGCGTGCCGGTGATCGAGGGCGAGAAGATCACGCGGATCATCGAGAAGCCAGATGCGCCGCCCACCAATTACGCGGTGACCGGCCTCTATATGTATGACGGGTCCGTGTTCGACATCATCCGGACGCTCAAACCGTCGCCACGGGGCGAATTGGAAATCACCGACGTCAACAATGTCTATATTCAGCGCGGCCAGCTTTCCTACGACATCGTTTCCGGAGATTGGATTGATGCCGGGACGTTCGATTCGCTTTTGTTCGCGAGCACCATCGTGGCGAAACTGCGGCGCGGTCAGAAAAGTTGAACCGATTCGACCGTGGCCGTCTCGCCATCATCGCGGACGGTAAACAGGCGATCGCCGCGTAGGAAAACCGCGGCGAACGGACGTTCCCCGTGGCGAAGCACCGGTCCGTATGGTTGGCCCCGCGGATCAATGTCATGCAGGAGCAACTGGGAGTCGTGCGAAATAAGCACGGCCGGCCATGAGCCAGCCCACCACGCCCCGGTGATCGGCTTGGTGAAACGGCCGACGAGCAGTTTCGTGCGGTCGCTCGGCTGTATGACCCAGACTTCGTGTTCGGTCCAAACTAAGAAAGCGGACAGTGATGCCGACCAGGCTGATCCGAGGATCGTCTCGGTGAATGATTCGGTGAGAACCTCGGACCCGTGGACAAAGCTCACCTCGCGATCGCTCAAAACGGCCAGGGGGTTTGGCGAGGGATGCGCAAAGGTTCGGCTGTTGGCCGGGAGACGCCACGTTCGCACCCGCTCAAAGGCGGGCGCGGCTCGTTCGACGAGGGAGCGTTGCGTCGATTCTAGACCAGACTGCTCAATGGTAAAAAGCGTTTGGTCGCGGGCGAAAAGGTCCGAGACCGTCAGCGGCAGTTTCTTCACCGCCCGGGCGTAGAGATCAACTTCGTACGCCGATGCCTGATTGAACGCATACAGATAGCTTTCCTGAGTTGCCTTCCAACGTATCGTGTACGTCCCTGGCGGAATTGGGATTGGCCACGTCGTCCACCCATTTTGACGATCGGCCACGGCGAAGACAGCGTCGTTGCGGCAGAGGAGAAAGCGGTCAAACGGCGACCAGGCCACCGGGACGTCACAGGGTTCGGGGACGACCGCGTCGCCACTGTCCGAGGTCGGAGAGCCGACGAGTAACTGCTTTTGGGGCGAACGCCAGCTGACCGTGCTGCCATCATGACTGATTAAGACCGTTGTTCCGGGGAGGACTCGTTCCTCACGCCAACGTTCCTCTGTGGGGGCGAGGAGAATGGCGTCATAGAGCGTGCTGCGTCCCGGGATGACGGTCACCCGTTTTTCCCAGGGCGCCGTGTGCAGTCGGGTCAGGCGGATGAGGTGCTCGCCGGGTAAAACATTTCGAACCACCGTCGGCGTGCGCTGCTTGATGCGTGAGCCGTCGACGGTGACCGTCGCACCGCGCGGCAGGCTGGCCAGGACGATCGCTCCGGTTCTCTGGAGACGCCCGCGCCCCCGGTCGAAACGGTAGCCAAGGGTGGCCAAGACCACCAGCGGTGCGAGAACGAGGAAGAACGCAATGACGGAAAGAATGTAGAGATGTCGGGCGCGAGCGTTCATACGTTGACGGGAGTCAGGCCCGCCAGTACTATACTACCAGGACGCCGGAAACTTTCCTATGGATCAATTCATTATCGAAGGCGGACATCGACTGAAGGGCGACGTGACGGTCGCTGGTTTCAAGAACGCCGCCACGCCGATTCTCGCCGCCACGTTGTTGACCGATGAGCCGTGCACCATTCGGAACGTTCCCGCTATCACTGATGTCGAGAGCAGTATCGCCTTGCTCCGTTCGCTCGGCGCCAGCGTGACGCGGCAGGGAAGCGCGGTCACCGTGAATGCCCAGGGGATTCGCTTGGAGTCCCTGGACGAAAAAACCGTCCAGAGTATGCGTTCCTCCATTTTGTTTCTCGGCCCCCTGTTGGCTCGGGTGCACGAAATTACCATGCCGATACCCGGCGGCTGCATCATCGGGAATCGACCGATTGATGATCACATCGTTGCGTTCGAGCAATTGGGCGCGGCCGTGACGCAAGATCTCCGGACCATCACGGTGCGTGCCAAGCGACTTCGCGGCGCCAAAATCATCTTACCGCAATTTTCCGTGACGGCGACAGAGAACGTTCTCATGGCGGCAACCTTGGCGGAAGGGACCAGCGTGATTGACATTGCTGCGGCTGAACCACATGTCCAAGACTTGGCGCACTTCCTCATCACCATGGGCGCGCAGATCGAGGGCGTTGGCACGCACCGGCTCACGGTCCACGGCGTCCGCACCCTCCAGGGGAGCGAGTATACGATTATCCCTGACCCGATTGAAGCTGGTACCTTCGCGGTGGCCGCGGCCGTCACGCGCGGGACCGTGACGTTGCGTTCGATTCACCCCGAGCACCTCGAGCTCGTCGTCTTCAAATTGCGTCAGGCCGGGGTGCACGCCGAGTTCCAAGGGACCGACCTCCACATTCGCCCATCAGCCCACCTGCGAGCTTTTCGTTTCCAGTCTCTGCCCTTCCCGGGCCTACCGACCGACCTCCAAGCTCCGTTTGGCGTCTTGGCCACCCAAGCCGAAGGCACGTCGCTCATCCACGATCCGCTCTACGAAGGACGCATGGGCTACGTCCAAGAACTGATTAAAATGGGAGCGAATGCGGTGGTCTGCGACCCCCACCGTGTCTTGATCACCGGGCCGACGCCGCTCTACGGGCAGGAGATCCGAAGCTTCGATTTACGGGCCGGCGCCACGCTCATCATCGCCGGTCTGATCGCGAACGGTGAGACCATCATCCATGACGCGCACCTGGTCGACCGTGGGTATGCGGACATTGACGGTCGCCTGCGCCAACTCGGCGCTCGCGTCACGAGGCAGCGCGCATGAATGCCTCGCCACCCTCTCGCCGCGCTCGTCTGTTCACGAGCCTCGTCTTGCTGGTGGTCGGGTTTATCGTCGGCGTCGCCTTTGGCCGAGTCGAAGAGACAAAATCAGATGCCTCGATCAACCTGGTCGATGCCGTCAAGCGGACGTTCACGGAGAACCACGTCACCACCGATCAGACGATTTTCCAGCGCGTCTGGGATCTCGTCTCAAAACAGTACGTCAATCAACCGGTGGATCAGCGGCAGCTGTTCTACGGAGCGGTCGGCGGACTCGTCAACGTGTTGGGCGATCGGTACTCGTCGTTCTTCCCGCCCGAGCAATCAGCCCAATTCAAGGAGGGTCTGGATGAGACTTCGTTTGGCGGGATTGGCGCGGAAGTCGGCCTCCGCAACGACACCATCGTTATCATCGCTCCACTGCCGGGCACGCCCGCGGAACGAGCCGGCCTGAAACCGGAAGACCAGTTGTTGCGCATTGACGATCGTTCCACGGTTGACATGAGCGTGGATGAGGCGGTCCGGCAGATCCGCGGTCCAGCGGGCACAAACGTCACGTTGACCATTGGCCGCAGCGGTCAACCCGACCCACTCGTGGTAGACGTGGTCCGTGATACCATTGTGGTAAAATCCGTCCGCTGGGAACTACAGAAAACGCCGGCCAACCGGACAATCGCCTACGTTCAGGTAACGCATTTTACTGAGGAAACACCACGCCTCTTTCATGAGGCAGTGCAACAACTCTTGCTCAAGCAACCGGCCGGCCTCATCCTCGACCTGCGCAACAACCCCGGGGGGTTCCTCGATGCCTCGGTTCAGTTAGCGAGCGCTTTTGTGGATGATGGATCGCCGATCGTTATCGAGCGACGAGTCGACGGAACCGAAAACAGCCTTCGTTCATCCGGGACCCCGACACTCAAAGGGATAAAGACCGTCGTCCTGATTAATGAAGGTTCGGCCTCGGCGGCAGAAATCGTTGCCGGAGCGCTCCAAGATTACGGGGTGGCTACGCTCATCGGCAAGCGGACGTTCGGGAAGGGAAGCGTCCAGTCGTTTGAGGAGTTTAGCGATGGCTCGAGTTTGAAGTTGACCGTGGCCGCCTGGCTGACGCCGAAACGCCGGATGATTGATCAAACCGGCATCACCCCTGACCGCACCGTACCGGAGAAGGACGGTGAAGGAGACAGTGTGCTTGACCGGGCCTACGCTTTTTTCGACAGCGATTGAGCGATGCGCTATCATTGTACTGTTACCGTTCGTGGGGAAGTCCAGGGAGTCAACCTTCGGTCGAGGATAAAATTCCGAGCCTCTTCACTGGGATTGAACGGCACGGTCGAGAATCGCAGCGACGGCACGGTTCTGGTTGAGGTGGAGGGCAATCAGGTTCCCCGGCAAGAATTCCTGCAGTGGCTCAAGGATCGCCCGGCCGGGCTGGCGATCACGGGGGTCGAGGCTGTCTGGAGTTCGGTGCGAGACCAGTATTCCACGTTCAAAATCATCGGGTAATCATGCAAGTCTATTTTCTCCAAACTGTCCCGGGCGTTGGGCAACGACACACGATCGGTCAGGTGCGCCCTGGCTATGCGCGAAATTTCCTGTTCCCGAAAAAGCTGGCGACGCCCGTGACCCCCGCCGTTTTGCAGGTGACTGAGCGTGAGCGGATAACGCTCGCTCGAGCCGAAGCCGAGCACCGGAGGAAGGATGACGCGTTGCTCGTGAAGCTGCGGGGGGCGTCCTTGACGCTTCACGAACGGGCCAATGGCGACCATCTCTTCGGCAGCGTCACCAGCGAAAAGATTCAGCAAGCGCTTCGTGAGCAACTCAAAGCGGACATTCCGGTGAAGGCAATCACCCTGACCGCACCCATTCGGGTCGCTGGTTCCCACCTGGTCCCGCTTCGTTTCGCTTCCGGCGAAGCAGTAATAACGGTGAAGATTGAACCCCATGACAAAAAGTAAACACACGCGTTTCCTTTTCGTTATGGGTGGCGTCCTCTCCGGTTTAGGGAAGGGCGTGGCCGTTTCCTCCATCGCCCTTTTGCTGAAGCAGAAGAGGTACTCGGTGACGGCGATGAAAATTGACCCATACGTCAATGTGGACGCCGGCACGATGAACCCGACCGAGCACGGCGAGGTTTTTGTCACGACCGACGGGCTGGAGACGGATCAGGACATCGGCAACTACGAGCGGTTTCTGTCCACCGATCTGACTAGCGCGAACTACATGACGACCGGGTCGGTCTATTTATCACTCATTGAAGCCGAACGAAATCTCGCGTTCGGCGGGAAGCAAGTCGAGGTGGTGCCGCATGTGCCGAACGAGGTCATCCGCCGCATCAAACTGGCGGCCGCCCGAGAACGGTCGGAGATCATCATCGTTGAAATTGGTGGTACGGTTGGCGAGTACCAGAATATGCTTTTCCTTGAGGCGGCCCGCATGCTTCATTTGAAACAACCGCTCGATGTCCAGTTTGTCTTAGTCAGTTACTTTCCCATCCCAGGCAATCTTGGGGAGATGAAAACGAAGCCGACACAGTACGCCGTGCGCACGCTCAATTCAGCCGGGATCCAGCCGAATTTCATTCTCGCTCGCGGCAGTCGGCCGCTCGATCGCCCGCGCCGCGAGCGGCTCGAGATGAACACTGGTGTTCCAGCCGAGGATATCATTTCCGCTCCTGACGTCACGTCGATTTACCAAGTGCCGCTGAATTTTGAGCGCGAGCGGCTCGGCGATAAGATCTTGGCGAACTTTGGCCTTCCGCCACGCCGGACAGACCTTCGGGAATGGCGTGCCTTGGTTCGACGGATCGATCAGCCGCGGAACGCCGTCCGTATCGGCATCGCCGGGAAGTACTTCGGCAGTGGGGATTTTACCTTACTCGATGCCTACATCTCGGTCATCGAAGCCATCAAGCATGCGGCCTGGTCTTTTTCCGCCAAACCGGAGATCGTCTGGATCGAATCCGAGGTGTTCGAAAAAGATCAGCCGCGCGTCAATGAGCTTCGTCGCCTTGACGGGTTGATTGTTCCCGGTGGGTTCGGGAGCCGTGGGGTGGAGGGAAAAATCAACGCCATTCAGTATGCGCGCAGCCACGCCCTGCCGTATCTCGGCCTCTGTTATGGGATGCAGTTAGCGGTCATCGAGTTCGCCCGTCATGTCCTGAAGCTGCGGGGGGCGAACACGACGGAAATTGACCCGAAGACGAAGTACCCGGTGATTGACATCCTGCCCGAGCAGCGGGAAAAACTGGCGCAACGCGATTACGGCGGCTCGATGCGCCTTGGCATCTACCCGTGTTTGTTGAAGCGCGGGACCTTGGTTCAGCGGGCGTACGGCAAACGCACGGTCGTTGAACGACACCGGCATCGCTACGAGCTTAATAACACGTATCGGCAACGTTTTGAGCGCGCCGGTTTGGTAATTGCCGGAACCTATGTCAAGCGGAATTTGGTCGAGATTATCGAGTTGCCAAAACACCCGTTCTTCGTCGGAACGCAATTCCACCCGGAGTTCCTCTCGCGGCCGCTCTCGCCACACCCCTTGTTCAGCGCTTTCTTAAAGGCTTCGTTGCGGCGGGCCCGGATTTCCCGTCGGTCTGCCTGACACTGACGACCGTTCGTCGGGCGTGCGGTTGGCGGAGGCTGGTCGAACGCCGGCGGGCAAATTGGACAACGCCAGCGACCCCAGCGTAGAGCGTATCATCGCCGGCTCGGCGGACGTTGGCGCCGGCCTGAACCTTTGTCCCGCGCTGGCGGACAATGATTTGCCCGGCGCGCGCGAACTGCCCGTCACCGATTTTGACGCCGAGTCGCTTCGATTCTGAATCGCGGCCAAGCTGGGTTGATCCGCCTGATTTCGTGTGGGCCATAGCCGGGTCTAGTCTACTGGGTGCCGGGCGTTGCTGTCAACCCGGCTGGGTCGAGGAACGGATTCCGCGTGCCGACGCGGAGGCTTGGCGCGCGCCGGGCGAGCGTATTCAAGAGCGCGTCGACCTGTTCAAGGTTCACGGTCGGCTGCTGTTTTTCCTGAATCCGGATAATTTCTCGATCGCTGGTCGGGCCCCAGAGCAAGAACACACCGGCGCCGATGACGGCGAGCAGGCAGAGCGACACGATGCCAAACACCAGCGTCCGCGCCTGGTTCTTCAGGAAGGAAATCGGCTTGGTGAGGGCAAACGGGGTCATTGGCGTCACTCCCAGAGTGTTTGAATCGTAACGGTTGTGCGAGTCGCGCCGGCCGCCTGGTCGTCAGCGTGCATGGTCAGGTCGGTCACGCGGACAACGAAGGGTTGAACCTCCAGGGCGCCGAGGAATGACAGGGTGGCTTCGTAGGAACCGGTCACGGCTACCTCGAGATGGACGATCTGCATTGTGCCGGCCAGTGGCTCTTCCAGAAAACGAATGGCGGCGTTGACCCCTTCATTTTTCGCCAGACTTTCGACGTGATCAAAGAAGCCGACGTCATTTTTCATTTGCAGAATGTATCGGTCTAAGGCATCCGCGCGGCTTTGCAATCGGGCATAGACCACTTCGTCGTCGACCCCCGCTTCGCTTTGTCGTGCGTTCAGAATGCGCCGCGATTGGGCAATTTCCGCTTTGCTAGTCGTCGCGTTTCTCCAGAATGGCCACAGGACGAAACTGATGGTGGTCAGGTAGGTCGCGATGACGAGGCTGATGATGATCGGAAGACGTTTCATTGGGCTGGCCCTGGTTTTTGCGTTGCGGTGATGGTAAAAGGGATGGTGGTCGGCCGGGACAAGCTCGAGATAGGTGCTTGGACGCTGTGGAGAAAATCAAGTTGTTCAAGGTTTCTCCGGAAATCGAGGAAGGTGTTGCGGTCGCGGGCAATGCCCTCCACGACGAATCGGCCGTCCTTGGCCGACCAGGTGAGTCGAGTAACGACAATGCCGTCGGGCGTTGCCTGCAAGAAGGAGGTTACGTTGGCCACCGGTGTTGCCCCGCTGGGGACCAGCAGCTGGAGTTGACGGAAGCGCAAGTTGATCGCCTCGTTTACGGTCGTTAGGGACACGCGTTTCCCATTCGTTCGTAGGGTTGAGAGCTTTTCGTTCTCCGCTGCCAGCTGGGCGTTCAAGAGTACGTTTGTGACGACAATCAAACCCGTCGAGACCGCGAGGCAGATGCCAATGAGTGTCAGGTACCCGGTCACCGCGCGGAAACGGCGCAGCTGTTCGATCCGGAGTTTTCGGTCGGTGGGCAGGAGGGAGAGTTGGATCATACGCAATGCATGGCCAAGCCGATGGCGGTCGTATACGAGGGGAGTCGGAACAGCGGAAATTTCAGGTGACTGGGGATGTGCACCTGGGCCGCGCCCACCGTTACTGGGAGGGTGAGTGCCGCCGCCAACGCCCCATCAATCCCTTTCAGTTGGGCGCCGCCGCCCGAGAGGAGGAGCGAGCTGACCGGTCCCGGATCGGGAAAATGATTTTCGAAAAACGCGATGATTTCCCGGAGGTGCCGAGCGAGCCGGTCGAGTGGCGTTTGGAGCGCTCGGCTGACACTCATTTTTGTTCGGCCTTGGAAGCCGACGGTCATTTTCACCCGCTCGGCGTCGTCGAACGAAATGCGGAGGGCGGCCGCAATACTCCGGGTAAAATCCGCACCGCAGAAGGGCAGACTCGATGAAAATTGCGGCGTGCCTTGTCCGGTAGCCATGATGGTGGTCCGGGTACCGCCAATGTCAACGAGGAGCATGCCGGGATCGGGGATATGACCCGCCAGCATTGCCCGGGTCAAGGCAAGTGATTCCATCTCCAGCGCCGCGACCGTGAGGCCCGCCTCCTCGAGGGTTGCCAGGTAGCTTTCGACCAGCGACTTTGGCGCGGCGCCAATGAGCAGGGTGCTGCTGGCTGGATCTGGGGACGGAATTTCTACCCAGTCAAGGTAAATGTCCTCCAGGCTGAAGGGAATGTGCTGCACGATGTGCTGGCGGAGCGTCGCTTCCAGCTTCTCCTTCGGCGGGGCGGGGAGGCTGATGCGTTTCAGAAATGCCTTGCGGTCCGGGAGGCAGGCCACCACCAGTTTCTTTCGCAGCGGAGAGGGTTGGGCATGCTGGAGGAGGGTATGGACCGAGTTGGCGAGAACGCGCGGCTGACGAATCTCGCCGTCATCGACCAGGCCGCGCGGCAGGAACAGTTCCTGGAAGGCGGTCACCGCCGGCAAGGTCCGTTTCGCGTTGAGCGTCACCGCGCGGATGACGAGGTCGGAGATGTCGAGGCCGATCAGGCCGCGGAAATCAGTCATGGGTTAGGTGATTTGGTTGCCCAGGGAGTAAATGGGGAGAATAACCGCGACGGCGATCGCGGCGACGCCCAGCCCCAGCACGAGAATAATGATCGGTTCGATGATGGTCGAGAGGTTCGCCATGGTCTGATCGACCTCCTCCTCATAGAAACTTGCCACTTCTGCGGAAACACTGTCGAGGGTGCCGGATTCTTCACCGACGGAAATCATCTGAGAGACAATGGGCGGGTAGAGTCGGGGAAATTGTTCGAGCGTCTTGACCAAGCTGGCCCCGGTTTTCAGCTGTTCCGCTGCCACCTGGAGTGATTCGCGATAGTGGATGTTGCCCATGGTACGGGCAATGATCTGAAACGTCTGGACGATTGGGATGTCGGTCGAGAGGAGGGAACTCATGCTCCGAGTGAAGTTTGCCAAATTCATCTTTTGGATGATCGGGCCGATGATCGGCGAACGAAGAATAAGCGCATGAAGCGTCCGTTTCCCTTTTCCGGTATGACCGAGCCAAACCAGCAGACTTCCCAGGCCGAGGACGCCGAGGGCGACGAGCCCGCCCTGGCTGACAAGAAAGTTGCTCATGCCCATGAGGATACGCGTTGGTAAGGGTAGTTCAGCGCCCGTCTCATCGAAGATTTCGGTAATCTTTGGCAAGACCACGACGAGCATAACAACTGAAACGGCGATCATCCCGGTTAAGACGATAATCGGATAGATCATTGCGTTGCGGGTTTTGGCACGCAAGGCATGATTCTTCTTCAGCTGCGTGGTCAGGCGACTCAAGATTTCATCCAATTTTCCGGACTGCTCACCGGCCGCGACCATCGAGACGAAGAGCTCGGGAAACACGCGCGGGTACTGGGCCAAGGCGGTGGAAAGCGCCACACCGCTTTCGACACTCACGCGGATGCCGGCGATGACTTTCTGGAAGTGTTTATGATTAATCTGCGCGGCCAGCGTGCGCAACGCGCGGCCGAGCGGCAGACCAGCATGGAGCATGATCCGGAGATTCTGGGTAAAGAAGATGCGGTGGACGTCTGGAACGGTATTGAAACGGTCGAAAAAAGACGCCGGCTTTGTTTTTTCCTCGATCAGTACCGCCTCGGTCAGGGTTTGGCCGGAGCGGGCCAGTTTGGCGGCCAGGTCGATTTTACTCTCGGCGGTGATGACGCCGGGTTGTTCCGTTCCATCCGGAGCGAGCGCCGTGTAACGAAAGCGAGGCATAGGGTTACTCTTTCGTCACCCGTAAAATTTCTTCGATGGTCGTGATGCCGCCCTTGGCTTTGATGAAACCGTCCTGGAGCATCGTCAGCATTTTCTGACCGGCCGCGGCCTGGCGGAGATGTTCGGCCGGTGCCTTTTCCAACACGAGTTTCGCAATGGCCGGTGTCATCTCAAGCACTTCATAAATACCGATGCGTCCGCGATACCCCTCTTCGTTACATTGCGTACACCCCTTGCCACGGAAGAAGAGCAACTCTTCCGGCGATTGCTTCTCCAGGGCGATCCCTTGGTGGACGAAATGCTCGATGATTTCTTTGAGGTTCACCCGTTTCTCCAGGTCGCCGATCTGCTTTTTTGTCAGGGTGTAGCTTTCGATGCAGTTCGGGCAAATCTTCCGGACGAGCCGTTGCGCCATGACCAGGTTGGTGGTTGAGGCAATGAGGAACGTCGGGACACCCATTTCAATGAGGCGCGGTAAGGCCGTAACCGCGTCATTCGTGTGCAGGGTTGAGAGGACGAGGTGTCCGGTCAGCGCGGCGTGCGTGGCGATTTCCGCTGTCTCCTGATCGCGGATTTCACCAACCATGATGATGTTTGGATCCTGGCGGAGTAATGAGCGGAGTCCGGAGGCGAACGTGAGGCCGATGCGGGGGTTGATCTGCGTCTGATTCACCCGCGGCATGCGGTACTCGACCGGGTCCTCGATCGTCAAGATGTTCACTTTCGGGGTGTTCAGCACGCCGACGATGGTGTAGAGCGTTGTCGTCTTTCCGGAACCGGTCGGCCCGGTCACGAAGATAATGCCATGCGGTCGGGTGATGGCGCGTTTCAGGACTTCGAAGGGTTGCGGTTGGAGTCCAAGCTGCTCCAAGGTGAGGACTTGCGCCGACTCGTTGAGTAGCCGCATGACGATTTTTTCTCCGTCCACGACCGGGAGGATGGAAATGCGGAAGGCAACGCGTTGGTCGCCGGTCTCAATCTTAAAGCGGCCGTCTTGGGGTAGGCGATGTTCGTCGATCTTGAGATTGGACAGGATTTTTATGCGCGCGACCAGGCCGGACTGGACATGCTTCGGCAGCGTCATGACATCGCGTAAGATGCCGTCGACACGATAGCGGACAATCGATTCCTTTTCGGATGGTTCAATGTGGATATCCGAGGCGCCTTCGAAGATGGCGTACTCGAGGAGGGTATCGACCACGCGGACGATCGGGATGTCCTGGGCCATCTGTTTGAGGGCTTCTGGGTGGTCGCTCGGATGATCTTCTTGCCCCTGCGAAATAGCTTTGAATTCCGCGCGGAGACCACGATGGTATTGTTTGAGCACCTCGCGAATTGAGGTCGGTGTCGTCAGGTGAAGCTCGATGGGTAGCCCGATCTTCTTCTCAAGGAATTCGAAGGTTTGGAGATCATCCGGGTCGGCGGTGGCAATTTTTACGCTGTGATCCGTTTTGCCGAAGGCGACGATGCGATGGAATTGCACCATTGGTTCCGGAATGAGCGAGAGGATGTCGCGCCGGACCGTGATGTCTTTCAGTTGAATAAATGGGAGATGCCACGCACTGGCCACGGCCTCGTACAGCGCGTTCTCATCGATGAGCTTTTTCGCCACCACTAAATCAGCCAGGTTTGTGTGGTTTTCCTTGGCTTCCACAGAGAGTTTTTCGATTTTTTCCTTCTCCAGCAGTTTCGTCTTAAGAAGGATTTCTTTTAGTTGCGTTTCTGACACCATGTTTTCTGGTTTTTGCTTGCTGATTATACCACGAACGAAAAGATCGGTCAACGCGGAAGCAAATCGAAAACGATCAAGGAACTCCCGATCCGCTCCCAGCGCGGTCGACGGAGCAGCCAGGCGAAACGGTCCGGCGAGCCGATCAACTTCCCCAGGCTGATAACCGCATACCGAGACGTCAGTTCGTCTGCCTGCGGCTCCCGGTCCGGTAATGGCTCATCCCTGACGCCGTAGTTACGCGGTCGCGCCGTTCCGGCGTAGGCCAAGGCGACGCTGGCGATGCGTCGTTCAACCATCCAGTCATGTAATCGGTACAAATCCTGGCCCCAGTCGAGATTTGAATCAAGGAGATAGCGGTGACCGTACCGATCGCCGCCAACAAATTCGGAAAAGTAGGCGAGTTCGCGCGGGTGGGCGAAGGCAGTCGTCAGCGGAAGGAAGGAAAGCATCAGGAGCATGAGACCACGAACGACGGTCGTTGTGCGGCCCAGTTCTACGATCCAGATTGTTCCGATGAGCAGGAAGAGAAACGGGTACAGCGGCAGAAGATGGCGAATGCCGAGATTCAAATGTGAGGTGAGACTGAACAGCGCATAGAGGAGGAGCGGCAGCGTCAGGAAGGTGAGGAACTTGGGTAACGGCTGGCGCCGGATCCGCCAGGTGCCCAGTGCGGATGCGGTGACCACCAGGCCGGCCAGGGTTACCGCCGGTGTTTTGACAACCCAGGCGACTGGGAAGTACCACGACCAGCCTCGGGGCGACGTCTGGCCGAGGAGGTAGGCTTCCTGTCCCCAGTAGGCGTGGCTGACGACGGCGGCAACGCCTCGGATGTACCAATAAAATGGAAGATGAATATTTTCCACGAAGGCGATTGTCCGCCGGAGGGGCGTACCGGGTTCGGTCGCAGCGACCAACCGTTGAATGAGCGCCGGTTGGTTGATGACGGCCTGCTCGTCGATCATTTGTTGGCGGAGGGCGAATATCTGGTTGATGCGCGGATCGTCGCCGACCCGCTGGAGGCGGAATCCGTAGACGAGAAAAAGAACCAGTGTCGTACTCCCCACCAGCAGGCCGAACAGCCGCCCCGGTTTCATGGTGAGCGTCATTTTTTTTCGCCAGAAAAAGAGGAGGAGAGGAACGGCCAGAAACAGAAACAGCGCGGAATACTTGACGAGGCTGGCTGTCCAGACGGACACCAAGAGGGCCAGGAGCGTTTTCCAAGACGGCGCATGGACGTAGCGGAAAAGCTGGGATATAGTGAGGACGATGAAGAACGTCACCGGCACGTCGGTAGTGATGAGGTGCCCGTGCGCGATGAGCGTCGGATCGAAGGCCGCCAGCCACGCGGCCGTCAAGCCGAGACGCGGCCCAGCCAGCCGCCAACCGAACCAGGCCAGGAGCAGGATCAGACCGGCGCTGACCAGCATCGTCGGCAGCCGCCCCAGCATCAGGAGCGTCGTCGTCGAAACTCGGTTCTCGTGCATGAAGACGTCGGCGAACTCCCATTCCCGATGCTCGCGCCAGGCGAGAGTGTCCGTTGGCACTGAGGGATTTGTCAAAAGCACCGGGAGAGCGGCGATGGCCTTCCAGAGAATCGGGTGTTCGGGGTTCAGCCGCAGATCGCCGGTTCGCCAATAGCTCACGCCGGCGGCCAGGTGGACACCCTCATCGAACGTTTGCGAATCATTCAGACCGCTATGGACGACCAGGACAAAATGGATCGTGGCGAGCAATCCCGCCCCCAACCAGAAGAGTCGGTGCGCCTGCCAATCGGTCGCCGTCTTCGCCTCGGGTTCCGGTCGCCTTGGGTGAAAGCGGCTATCGTGGTCGCCGGAGTGAGCTTCGCGGTTGGGGCCGGGATCGTCGTGCGTTTGTACCATTCGGTTACGCATCAAGTGGTTCTTCATTATACCACGCTTTTTGGCATCGACCGTCTGGGCGCGTGGTGGTGGCTCGTCGTCACGGCTGCCCTCCCGCTGGTGGTGGTGCTGTTTAACCTGTGCCTGGCGGTTGTCCTTGGTGAAGACCAGCGGTTTACTCTGACGCTGGCGGCCGCGGTCTCCTTGTTCGTCAATGGGCTCGTTGTTTTTGGTCTGGTCCTGATACTGCAAGCCAATCGCACCCTGCTGCTATGAACGCCGATTTTCAAGTCATCCGCATCTTTGTTATGACGACGACGGCGTTCGTTGTCGCCATGCTCTGGACGCCGCTGCTCATGAAAATTTTGCGTCGGCTGCACGTGGGGAAGCAGACGCGCAATGAGGGGAAGACGCCGATTTTTTCCAGTCTCCATTCGCGCAAGGCCGGTACGCCGACCATGGGCGGTCTGCTCATCTGGGTCACCGTCCTCATCTTTGCCCTTGGCTTTGCGGCCATTGACGCGTTGACCGACAGCGCCTGGTGGCGGCACATGAACTTTCTCTCTCGGGCGCAAACGTTCTTACCCCTGGGCGCACTCGTGGCCGCGGCGATGGTCGGCTTAGTTGATGATTACTACTCAACCCGCATGAGCGGACAGGGGACGGGGCTGCGCATGCGCCATCGGCTGCTCATTTCGCTGCTGATCGCCCTGGCCGGCGCCTGGTGGTTTGTGTATAAACTCGGGTGGACGACCATCGCCGTCCCTTTTCTTGGCCAATTCGACATCGGCTATTGGTATGTGCCGATCTTCGTTTTCATTATCGTCGCCACCTCGCACTCCGTGAACATCGCCGACGGTTTGGACGGACTGGCCGGGGGGATCCTTTTGGCCGCGTACGCAGCTTTTACGGCCATCGCGTTTTCCCAGGGTCGCTATGACCTGGCGGCGTTCTGCGCGGTGATCAATGGTGCGCTCCTGGCCTTTCTTTGGTTCAATGTCCCGCCGGCCAGGTTTTTCATGGGCGATACCGGTGCCATGGCCTTGGGCACCGCACTCGGGGTCATCGCCATGCTGACGAATTCCGCCCTCTTCCTGCCGATCATTGGCGGCCTCCTCGTGTTGGAGTCGGCATCAGTCATCATCCAGGTGGTGGCGAAACGGGTCTGGCAGCGGAAGGTGTTTCTTTCCGCACCGATCCACCACCACTTTGAAGCGAAGGGGTGGTCAGAAAGCAGAGTGGTCATGCGCTTTTGGCTTATCGCCGGCGTGCTGGCCGTCATCGGGCTCATTCTCAAACTCCTCGAACGAAGCGTCTCCTAACTCGCGTCGTCGTCCGAACCCTGGTACAATACGGGTCATATGATCGGGCTGACGAAAGTCCGCGAACGGCGGGTCCTCATCTTCGGTCTCGGCGTCAACAGCGGGGGCGAGAACGCGGCCCGCTGGTTTTCGCGCCGCGGCGCCCGCGTGACGGTGAATGATCGACGACCCCGACGTTTTTTTCGCAATGAGCTACGGCGTCTGCGTGGCTGCCGAATCCGCTATGTGCTGGGGAGGCACCCAGCGATTGAGGTGAGGCGCACCGATTACCTGGTCCAGAACCCCGGGGTGCCGAACGACCACCCGCTTCTCCGTCAGGCGCGGGCGCAGTACCGGCCGGTTGAATCAGACGTATCGACGTTCTTTGCGCACTGTTTACATCCGATCATCGGCATTACCGGGACCAAGGGGAAAAGTACGACGGCCTTCTTGACCCAGCAATTCTTGCGAGCGACGTTCCCTCGTTCGACGCTCGCCGGCAACATCGGCCGCGGCGTCTTGACTGTGCTGACGCACCCGCGGTTCAGCCAGCCGGTGATTGTGGAGCTCTCCTCCTGGCAGCTTGAAAGTTTGCTCCCGCATCAGTGCAGCCCCCATGTGGCGGTCATCACGTCCATCACGCCCGATCACCTCAATCGGTATCCGTCGTTCGCCGCGTACGCCGCGGTCAAGCGGTCCATCGTCCGCCACCAAATCCCCGGGGATGTCGCAGTGCTCAACGCCGACGATCCGCTCGTCGGAGCGACCGGCGTCCCCGGTGGGGTCTTCCGTTGGACGTATTCGACTCGCCGTCGCCAGGGGCAGGCGTTTGCCACGCCGAACGGGTTGTATGTCACAAGGCGCGGTCGGCCGTTTCGTTTCGCCAAACTGACCGACGTCCATGTGCCGGGCGAGCATATGCGTCGCGCCATCTTGGCGGCAGCCTTGGCGGCGGTCGCGGGCGGAGCCGACCCGCGATCTTTCGCACCCGTGCTCCGCCGCTTCCACGGGCTCCCCGATCGCTTGGAAACGATTCGCGTCGTGCGGGGCGTCACCTTCGTCAATGATACGACGGCGACCGATCCAGCAGCGGTTGAAGCGGCCCTCGCCGCCCTGCCCCAACCGCTCGTTCTCATTGCTGGCGGCGTGGATAAAGGGCTGTCGTACGCGGCTTTGTCACGCGCCATTCGACGTCGGGTCCGGGCGGTCGTCTTACTGCCGGGGACGGCGAGCGATCTCATTCGCCAACGTTTGGGACACTGGTCCGGCCTCCACGAGGCCTCATCAATGGAACAAGCAGTTGCCAAAGCGGCTACGCTGGCTCGGGCGGGGGAGGCCGTCTTGCTCTCGCCCGGAGCCGCGAGTTTCAATCTTTTTCTCAATGAATTCGATCGCGGCCGGGCGTTTGCTGAAGCCGTACGGCGATGGTGAGTATGTCGCATCGTCCCGTCGACTACGTCCTGCAAACCCTCGTCCTCCTCGTCATTGTCTTCGGATTGTTCATGTTGACTTCGGCCTCGAGCGTCGTGGCGTTCGAACGGTACGATGATAGTTATTACCTCGTCAAAAAACAGCTTTTCAGTTTCATTGTCGGCATCGGGGTCTTAGTCTTCTTTTCTCGTTTTGACTACCGACGCCTCCGCGGATTTGCTTACATCGCACTCCTCGTTTCCATTGGACTGCTCGTGGCCGTGCTCATCCCCGGGGTGGGCATCCGCGCACTGGGAGCACAACGGTGGATCGCCCTTGGCCCACTGACGTTCCAACCATCCGAGCTGGCGAAGCTGACCCTCCTCCTCTACTTAGCGACCTGGCTTGACCGGCGACACCTCGGCGGCCGCGAGGGCGGCATGCACTTGCGGACGTTCCTGGTGGTCGTCGGTCTCACCCTCGGCCTCATTCTCTTACAACCCGATCTTGGGACCATGCTCATTATCGGGGCGATTGCGCTGGCGGTCTACTACGCCTCGGGTGCACCGTACAAGCAAATGGCGGCCATTCTTGGCATCGGCCTCGGGGCGTTGCTCTTGGCCGTGGTCATCGCGCCGTACCGTTTGCAGCGTTTCACCGTTTTTTTCAATCCGAACGCTGATCCGAAAGGGGAGGCCTACCACATTACCCAGTCGCTGATTGCGATCGGGTCGGGCGGCCTCGGGGGGGTTGGTCTTGGCCTTTCACGACAGAAATTCAATTACCTTCCAGAAGCCGCCGGTGACTCGATTTTCCCGGTGATTGCCGAAGAGATGGGGTTCATCATTACCGCTGGTCTGGTCGCGCTTTTTCTGGCGATTGTCCTCCGAGGGTTCCGTCTGGCGCGGAGCGTGGGCGACCCTTTGGGCAAAACCTTAGCCGTCGGCATCACCACCTGGGTGGCGATGCAAGCGTTTTTGAACATCGGGGCGCTCTCCGGGATCCTGCCGTTGACCGGCGTGCCACTCCCGTTCATCAGCTACGGCGGCACCTCATTGACGGTCATGATGGCGGCGATCGGTATTCTATTAAACATTTCCCGCTCGACGAACATTGCCTATGCCTAAGGAACACAGGATTGTTGAGATTATTCTTGCCGGCGGCGGTACCGGCGGGTCAGTCAGTCCACTCCTCGGCGTGCTGGCGCAACTGCGTCGGCACCGGCCGGAACTCCGGTATCTGTTCTTGGGAACACGCCACGGTCCCGAGCGTGGCATGGTGGCTGATCAGGGCGCTGCCTTTCGCGCCATTCCCGCGGGAAAATTTCGCCGGTATTTTTCTTTGCGCAACGGGCTAGACGTTTTCCGGATCGTGGCCGGTTTTGCCGTGGCTCTCTGGATTCTTTGGCGGTCCAAGGCCAAGGTCATCTTAACTGCCGGAAGTCATGTGGCTGTCCCAGTCGCCTGGGCTGGTTGGGTCCTCGGCATCCCCGTCCTTGTCCACCAGCAAGACGTGGTCCCGGGCTTGGCCAACCGTCTGATGGTGCCGATTGCCCACTGGGTAACAACCACGTTCCAGGCTGGGCTGAACTCCTTTCCCCCCCGCAAGACCGTTCACACCGGGAACCCCGTTCGGGCCGACCTCCTGACCGGACAAAAAGACAAGGCCCTACGATACTTTCATTTGTCGCCGGAAAAACCACTCATCGTCTGTTTGGGGGGTGGGACGGGTGCGTCCACGCTCAATACCATTATCCTGGCCGCGTTGCCAGCGTTACTCAAAGAGGGAAACGTCATTCATAGTACCGGGGTGGGGAAGACGCCAGCCCGTCCGTCACTTGCTGGATACGTGTCCCGGCCATTTCTCGGCCATGAGTACAGAGACGTACTGGCCGCGGCGGACGTGGTCGTCTCGCGGGCCGGACTGGCCACGTTGACGGAACTCTCAGTCCTTGGCAAACTGACCATTCTGTTCCCGCTGCCGAATACGCACCAAGAAGCGAACGCTGAGTATTTTGCCTGTCAGGGTGCGGCGACACTTATCCGGCAAGGGCCAGCGGCGGCGGGTTCCTTGGTGGCGACCGTTCAGCGCTTGCTGCACGACCGGCCGGCGGCGCAGGCGTTTCGGACACAGATGCGGCGCCTGGCCGTCCCTGACGCGGCGGAGCGAATTGCCCGCCTCGTGTTGACTGTTTTGCCCGCGACGCAATGACCGCCTCACTCCAGACCGCCCAGCATCCGTACTGCCTCGGCATCGGCGGCATTGGTGTGTCGGCCATTGCTCGCTATCTTCTCTTCACTGGACGGCCGACGCGCGGCAGCGACACCCACGATTCGACGGTGACCGATGCGCTCCGGAGGATCGGCGCGATCATTGACCGGCAAGCGGACATGCAATCCTTGCCGCCGGAAACCGATTTGGTCATTTTTTCCGATGCCGTACCACTATCAGCTCCCCAGCGCCAAGACGCAGCGAACAGAGGCATTCGGACCTTGAATTACGCCGCGGCGTTGGCCGAACTCATGGCGACCCGTGAAGACCGACTGGTCGTTATCGGAACGCATGGGAAGACCACCACGACGGCGTGGCTGGGATTACTCTGCCAGCTCGGCGGTCTCGATCCAACGGTGGTCGTCGGCAGTCTCGTCCCACAATGGCAAAGTAATTACCAACCGGGTCGGGGCTCGCTGGCGATCGCGGAAGGGGATGAGTACCTCGGTCATTTTTTCCACCTGATGCCGACGCGCGCCATCATTACGAACATTGAACTTGATCACCCCGACTACTTTCAAAACCTGGCTCAAGTCCAGACGCAATTTCGATCCTTTCTGCAAAAAATTCCATCGTCCGGCGTCACGTACGCCAATGCTGATGATCCGGCGGTGACGGCAGTGCTGATTGATCGGGTTCCCGTACAGCGTTTTTCTCTGGTGGTTCCGGCCGCTGACCTCTGGCTGGAAAAACTCGAATCCGCTCCCGGTGAGCAGCGCGTCCGCCTTCACTATCACGGGCAGGTCTCGGTGCCCACCCCGATCCGTTTACCAGGATCGTATAACCTCTCGAATGCGGCTGGTGCGGCGCTGGCCGCCCTTGATCTCGGCGTACCGCTCGCGACTGTGGTTTTGGGACTGTCGAGTTTCCGCGGGACCTGGCGACGTTTCGAGATTGTGAAAGAGAAGGCTGGGGCCACCATCGTCTCTGATTACGCGCATCACCCAACGGCGGTTCGGCTGGTCATCAGCGCGGCGCGGGAGTGGTTTCCGGGACGGACGTTGGTCGTCGTTTTTCAGGCGCACCACCGCCGTCGCTTTCGCACGATGCAAACGGACTTCCGCGACGCCCTGTCGGGCGAGGTCATCCTGGTGCCGGAAATCTACTCCGTCCCTGGGCGCGAGGATCCGACCGATGAATCGCTGACGGCTGAATCGCTCGCCCAAGCGCTCCGTAGCCAAGGCAAAAACGCGAAATTCCTGCCCACCCAGCAAGCGTTACGTGAGGCGTTGCACTCGTACCAGCGCCCGAACCATGTTCTCCTGTTCCTTGGTGCCGGCGACATTGACCGGGTGGCCCGGCGTCTATGAATCACACAGACGTCACGACACAATTCGTTCAACGTTTCCCACACCTCGAGCGGGCCGCGTCGTTGGCCAAGTACTCAACCTACCGTATCGGCGGACCGGCGCGATTTCTCCTTTTGGCCGCATCGGTGGCGGAGGTCATTGATGCCCTGACGATGGCCCGCCGTCACCAGGTGCCATGGGCAATCCTGGGCGGCGGGAGCAACGTGCTGATTGCCGACGCCGGGTTCCCCGGTCTGGTTATTGTGATGCGGCTCGCCCGACTCACCTTCGCCAAAGACACCGTTACGGCTGAAGCCGGGGTCAAACTCTCCGTCCTCCTCGTTCTGGCGGCGGCGCAGGGGCTCGGTGGCCTCGAGTTCATGGCCGGCATACCCGGCACGGTCGGCGGCGCGGTGTACGGGAATGCGGGCAGCCGTTCCTTGGCTATCGGCCATCGCGTCATGGCTGTCTCCGTGCTCGATGCCAGTGGAACCGTCACGCGCTTGGCACCAGGTGACTGTGCGTTCGCCTATCGAACGAGCCGCTTCAAGTCCTCGAGAGAAGTTGTTCTCTCCGCCACGCTGCGTCTCCCCGCCGGCGACCCGGCCGAGCTGCAGTCGGCAATCGCGGCCAAGGTGCGTTGGAAGAATGAACACCAACCGACGCATGACCAATCGGCCGGCTGCGTTTTTCAAAACGTTCCGGTGTCCGATCCCACGACCGTCCCCGCGGATCTTCGGGAGTTCATTACCGATGGACAGCTGTCGGCCTGGCGTGTGGTGGCGGCGGCCGGACTGCCGGGGAAGCAGATGGGTGGTGCCCAGGTTTCGCCGGTCCATGCGAACTTCATCGTGAACCGAGGGCACGCCACGGCCGAGGACATCCTCATGCTCATTTCGTACATCAAGCAGCAGGCCCGTGACCGATTCGGGATTCAGCTCCGTGAAGAAGTCCAGCGGCTCGGCTTCGACCACTCCTGATCCGGGCATTGCATTGTGGACACATTGCTCTATACTTGAATGAGTGTTTCGAGACAGCCCTGAACGAATGGAACAGATCCCGCGGACAAAAATGAAAGAGCTGCCGGCCGCAGCGCCGCCAACCGCACCCGAGCAAAAAGCACCGGCGGTGAATGGACAAGTCGTTAAGCCAGCGGTGATTGACGGGCGAAATTTGCCGTCCGAGAAGAGTCTTTCGGCGCTGCGGAAGTTTAAGAAATTTTGGAAGCTCGGCGATCGCGAGCTCAATACGCAGTACTTCGATATCACGGTTGACGGCGATCTGACCGTTATCGAGGGCAATTATCAGTACAACGTCCGCCAACTCGTCGAGCGGTACGGCACGCCCCTCGAAGTCTATTTTCCGTTCGTTCTCGAGGAGCGTCTGAAGGATCTCATTGACCTCTTCAATTTTTCCACGAAGTTTTACAAATACCGCGGGAAGTTCACCTACCACTATCCCATGAAGGTCAATCAAAACCGCGAATTCATCTTGCCGATCGTTTCCGAAGGGGCCAACCTTGAAACGGCCTCCGCGAACGAACTGTGGCTCGTCAAGCAGCTGTGGGAACAGGGGCGGTTTAATACGAACATCCGCGTCATTTGCAACGGTCCAAAAACAAAGGAGTACCTGACGTTAATTAACGAGCTGCGCAGCAACAACCTGTCCATCATCCCTATTGTTGAGGAGGCAAGCGAATTTGATCGTTTGAAAGATTTCAAGGGCGACATCGGCGTGCGTCTCGACTTGGCCACAAAGGTGAACTCGCATTGGGATAAGAAGATCGACCGTTTTGGCCTGCCCCCCCAGGAACTGTTCAAGCGCGGAAAGATCAAGAACTTGAAGCTCCTGCACTATCACGTCGGCTCCCAAATCGAACACCTCAAGGAGATCATTCTGCCCGTCAAAGAAATCATGGACGTCTACGTTAAAATGCGGAAGCTCAACCCGAGCCTGGACACGCTGGACATTGGCGGTGGGATGCCGATTCCCTACGACCGGAAACGCCGGTACTCGATTGACGGACTGGTCCGCAAACTCATCCGCTACTTACAACGGACGTCGGATGCCGCGCATATTCCCCACCCCAACATCATTGCTGAGTGGGGCCGGTACATTGTAGCACCAGCCCAGATTACCATCTACCAGATCCTGTCTGAAAAGAGCATCCCGAAAGGAAATGCCAAACGGTGGTATACGATCGATGGGAGTTTCATGAATGATTTGCTTGATACCTGGGCGCTTCGTCAGCAGTGGCATATCGTCCCAGTTTCTCACGCCACCTCGCCCAAGCTCGTCCGGACCTGGCTGGCTGGTCTGTCCTGTGATTCGGACGACAAGTACAGCTCGCACGGCCAATACCTGTTGTTGCCGCGACTCGAGAACCTGCCTCCCGACAAGCCGTTATTCGTCGCGGTACTGGATACCGGAGCGTACCAAGACGCACTGGCCTCGCATCATTGCCTGCTCTCGTCGCCGGCGAAGATCATCGCCCAAAACGGCGAGATTAAGGTTATTCGGAAACGGGAGTCAGCGGCCGACGTCGGCAAATTCTTTGGCTGGTAACTGAGAGCATGAATCGTCTCAAAAACCTGCCCATCAGCCACCTGCCCAGAACGTTTTTCGGCGGCCAAGCGCCCTGGGCCAAAGCGAAAGCGGTTGTCATTCCGGCGCCCTACGACGCGGCGGTCTCATTTCGCAGCGGCGCTCGGTACGGTCCGACCGCAGTGCTCGATAACTCGGTGTCGATCGAGTGGTACGATCCCGAGCTTGACGTTGATATCGCAGCGCGGGCGCCTATCCACACGCTCAATCCGCTCGAACTGCCGGTGAGTGGACCGGCAGACGCGGTGGCAACGGTGACCGCGGTTGTCCGCCGGATCGTCAGGGCGAAGAAATTCCCGCTCCTCATTGGCGGCGACCATTCGTTGAGCTCCGGCGCCGTGCGGGCGGTCGCCGAGCGCTTTCCCAGATTGACCGTCCTTCATCTGGATGCGCACGACGACCTGCGTGATGAATACCAGCATTCGAAATACTCCCACGCCTGCGTGGCGCGGCGCTCATACGAAATTACTGGCGCCCTGGTCCAAGTCGGCCAGCGGGACGTGGACCGGCCACAGATCGAATTTCAACGTCAACAGAAGATCCCGGTCTTTCCGGCACCGGGGGTTCCGACAGAGAAAATCATCGCTGCCTGTGGTCCTCGTGTGTATGTGACGATTGACGTCGACGTTTTTGATCCCAGCATCATGCCGGCAACTGGTACGCCAGTGCCCGGGGGACTGGGCTGGTATGACGTGTTGAAACTGCTCCGGGGGCTTGGCCAGCGACGTCGAATCGTTGGGGCTGACTGTATGGAATTGGCGCCTATCCCAGGATTGGCGGCACCGAACGTGCTGGTCGCGCGGTTAGCCTACAAACTCATTGGCTACGCGTTGCTCCGGCGCTGACGCTTGTCTCCGGGCGGCATCTGGTGTAGGCTAGCCGTTGTTTCGCTATGTCTCTCCTGACGAAAATTCTCGGTGATCCGAATAAAAAGGTACTCGGACAGCTCGTCGAACGCGTTACGGCCGTCAATCGCCTCGAGCCGGAAATTGCCGCCTGGTCCGACCAACAGCTGCCGGAAGCGCTTGCGAAACTCCGCCAAACGAAGCCGACGGGAGCGCAGCTCGACGCCTTGCTGCCGCAGGTTTTTGCTCTTGTCCGTGAGGCGGCGAAACGCGTTCTCGGACAACGGCACTACGATGTGCAGCTCATGGGCGGCCTGGTGTTACACGAGGGGAAAATCGCTGAAATGAAAACCGGGGAAGGAAAAACGCTGGTCGCGACCTTGCCGGCGACGTTGAACGCGCTGACCGGCCAGGGAGTCCATATCGTCACGGTCAATGATTACTTGGCCAAACGTGATGCCCGTTGGATGGGCCAGGTGTATCATGCCCTGGGTCTAACCGTTGGCGCTATCCAGCACGAAGCTGCCTTCCGCTACGATCCGTCGTATACGGCTGTCGCCGAGCCGGAACAACTCCTTCGCCCGGTATCGCGCCAAGAAGCGTACCAAGCGGATATCCTGTACGGGACGAACAACGAATTCGGCTTCGATTATTTGCGCGATAACATGGTGTCCGCCCTCGCGCAGAAAGTGCAGCGGTCGCTGGCCTACGCCATCGTTGATGAAGTTGACTCGATCCTCATTGACGAGGCCCGGACCCCGCTCATTATCTCCGCTCCGGCCGAAGACTCGACGGACCAATACTACCGCTTTGCCCAGCTGGTCCCGCGACTGGTCGAGAACGAAGATTATAACGTTGACGAGAAGATGCGGAGCGCCACGCTCACGGAAAGGGGGATGGATACCATGGAGCGCTGGTTGAACGTCCGCAACATCTACGAAGCCGGTGGTGTGGAATTGGCGCACCACCTCGAACAGGCCTTGAAAGCCCAGACGCTCTTCAAACGGGATCGCGACTACGTCGTGCGCCAGGGCGAGGTGGTGATTGTGGACGAATTCACCGGCCGCTTGATGTTCGGCCGACGGTATTCGGAAGGGCTGCACCAGGCGATTGAAGCGAAAGAAGGTGTGAAAATTCAACAAGAAAGCCGCACGCTGGCCACCATTACCTTCCAAAATTATTTTCGTCTGTACAAAAAACTCGCTGGTATGACCGGTACCGCAGCCACCGAAGCGGAGGAGTTCGCGAAGATCTACCACCTCGAGGTGACGGAAATCCCGACCAACAAACCGATGGTCAGGAATGATTTGAACGACGCCGTGTTCCTGAATGAGGAGGGAAAGTACCAGGCAGTCGTGAGAGAAATTGCCAAGCGCCACGGCATCGGTCAGCCGGTATTAGTCGGTACCATTTCGATCGAAAAAAATGAAATCCTCCACGAGCTCTTAACCCGCGAAGGCATTCCGCACGAAATCTTGAACGCGAAAAATCATGAACGCGAGGCAGCCATCATTGCCCAAGCGGGAAGAAAAGGAGCGGTCACGGTCGCCACGAACATGGCCGGTCGCGGCGTGGACATCATTTTGGGTGGGAATCCGCCCGTGCCGGACGCCCAGGCGGTGGTGCGCCGCGTTGGCGGCCTCCACGTTCTGGGTACCGAACGCCACGAAGCGAGGCGCATCGACAACCAACTCCGCGGTCGGTCGGGGCGACAGGGCGACTCCGGATCGTCCCAGTTTTTTGTGTCGCTCGACGACGACTTAATGCGGATATTCGGTTCGGGCCGGGTAAAAAGCGTCATGGAACGCTTGAACGTACCGCCCGACATGCCAATCGAAAACCGGATGGTTTCGCGTTCCATCGAAGCGGCCCAGAAGAAAATTGAAGGGCAGAACTTCGACATTCGCAAGCACTTGGTTGAATACGACGATATCATGAACAAGCACCGCGAAGTCATCTACCGGCGTCGGAACACGATTCTCGGCCAAGCGGATCCCGCGTTCCTCGAGGCCGTCCGCGGGTTGCTCGACGAAGAGATTGAGCGCCTGGTCGCATTTCACACGGCCGGTGAGAACGATTCACGCTGGGACGTCAAGGAAATCTACGAATCCGCCAATGCCGTATTCCGTTTTCCCGAGGGCGAGCGCAAATCCCTGTCCGAGCTCCGTCTCTCTGTCCACGAGAAAACAGACCAGCCGCACGCCCGGGAAACCATTTTCCGGCATGTGGCAAAGCTCGCCCGACGGTCTTTCGACGAGCTGGGGTCGCGTCTCGGCAACCCGGCCAGGCTCGCGTTGGTGGCGCGATCGGTTCTCCTCCGGACGATGGATACTTTGTGGATTGAACACCTTGACCAAATGGAATACCTCCGGGAGGGGATTGGTCTGCGCGGCTATGGGCAGCGTGATCCCCTGGTCGAGTACAAACGGGAGGCGTTCCGACTCTTCAGCGAACTGACGCAGAGCATCAATGCGACGTTCGTGAACACGCTCTTGAAGATTGAGGCCGCTCCTTCGCCGCCAACGATCACAACGCCATTGGCGGCTGGACAACGAGTCGAATCCGGTCCGAGTAAATTCAGTCCGGTCTCATCGCCGCTCGTCGCGTCGCATACTGGAGCGCCGCCGCTGTCCGCACCGACCACAAACCCGACCGCCATCACGACACCCGGGACGAAGAAAGTCGGTCGGAATGACCCCTGCCCGTGCGGGAGCGGAAAAAAATTCAAAAAGTGTCATGGCGCGTAACGAAATGGGAATTCACCGGCGGGGAAAGGAAATCACGACAGCGGAAGTTCTCCCTGGCATCAAAGAGATTGTCCAGGCTGTCCTGAATACTTCCTAACCTTGCCGAGAACAAAAAAATGTGCTACAGTAAAAGTATCGTTCTTTCAGAAAAACAAAAACAAAGAAAAAAGCGACCCTAGAGGCCATGAATGCCTTTAGGAACACACAGGAGTTTCGAGGAGGCTTGGCCTCTAGGGTTCCATCCCTCAGACGCGAGGGAACGTATGAGACTCTCTTTTTGTATGGTTGTTTCCGTGCTGGTGGCCTTCGGGCTGTTTTCGAATTCCGCCGAGGCGGCGACGCAGCTGAAAACATTCGACAGCGCCGGCGCACTTGTTCAGTCTCTTTCCCTCAGTGAAAAAATTTTCTCGTCCGGCGCTGAAATAGCGGCCGGGGACGTTGACGGGGATGGCGAGTTTGAATACCTTCTCGCCCCGACGACTGGGGCGGCGCGCATTTTCGTCTATTCGAAAACCGGGACGCTCAAGCACTCTTTCCCGGTCCTTGACGGAAAATTTTCTGGGGGCGTGAATATCAGTGTCAACGACCTGGACGCTGACGGCGTGGCCGAGATTGTTGTGGCCGCCAAGGCTGGCGGTGGTCCGCAGGTCGCCCTCTACACGGGCGCGGGCAACAAACGTCTGACCTTCTTGGCGTACCACACATCGTTCCGCGGCGGGGTCGCTGTGGCGACGGGAGACATCAATGGCGACGGCGTCAAGGAAATCGTCACCGCTTCGGGCTATGAATCCCCTGGCCACGTTCGCGCGTTCTCGGCCACCGGCCGAGCGATGAGCGTTTCGTTTTTTCCCTTCGGCGAACGAGCTGATGCCGGGGCCTCGTTGGCCGTGGGAAACGTTGACCCGACGAATGTCGGAGAAGAGATTGTGGTTGGGCCGCTTGGTTCAGCCGAACCGCGGGTGCTGGTGCTGAATCACCGCGGCACTGAACTGACGCGATTTTCCGCTTTCCCGTCATCGGTGAATCGCGGCCTCTCTCTTGCCACGGCGTTACTCAGTGCTGACCCCGCGAAAAAGATCGTGGTCGCGCCACGAAACGCAGCCCCGCACATCCGGGTGTTTGACGGCGATGGTGCGCCCTCGCGAAGTTTTTTTTCTTTCGAAAAATCGTTTCGCGGCGATACGTCGTTTAGCGGGATTCCCGACGGCACGTTGGCGGTCGTGGCCCAGCCGTTAAAAATTGAAGGACGTCGCGACCTCGTTCGCTATATCGAAATTGATCTTGCCAAGCAGCGACTCTCTGTCTTTCGGCTCGGCCGCAAACTGGGCGAGTACCGCGTCTCGACCGGCAAATGGTCGATGCCCACACCCACCGGGACGTTCACGACGCGCAACAAAATCCGGACCGCGTACTCGAGGCGCTACCGACTCTACATGGACTACTGGATGGCCATCACGCCCGATGGCGCCTATGGGATACACGCCCTGCCCTATTGGGTGTTGAAAAATGGGACTCGGGTCTACGAGGGAACCGATCACCTCGGCACGCCGGTCTCGCATGGCTGCATTCGACTCCATCCGTCCGCCGCAAAAACCGTCTACGACTGGGCGTCCATTGGTACGACCGTCATCATACACCGATAGCGTTGACCGACCCGGCTCCTGGTGATACACTGCCAACGCGTTTTTCCTATTCCCATGAGCACCCGTCGTAAAGTCCGCCTGACCATTGTTGGAATATGTTTGCTTCTTGTAGTAGCCGCGTTGGTCGATCTGCCCCAGGGGCCTGATCTTCGTCTCGGTACCTGGTGGCGCGAAATAAAAGTGCACCTCGGGCTCGATCTCAAAGGCGGATCGCGATTGGTCTATGATGCCGACGTGAGCAAAGTTCCGGATGGGGATCGCGGCACCGCCCTGGAGGGGGTTCGCGACGTGATCGAACGCCGGGTCAACCTTTTTGGCGTTTCCGAACCCCTGGTTCAAACAACGCAGTCAGGTGGAAAATCACGGATTCTGGTCGAGTTAGCCGGTATTCAAGACGTGAATGAAGCGATAAAAAAAATCGGGGAGACGCCGCTGTTGGAATTTCAGGAATTGAAATCCCCCGACCCCTTGGGTGCGGAAGAAATGACGACGGCGGAATCCTTCAATCAACAACAGCGACAAAAAGCCGAGGCGGTTCTCAAAAAAGCGCTTGCCCCGAAGGCCGATTTTGCCGAGCTCGCCCAGGCGTCTTCCGAAGACCCGGGCGCCAAAGAGACGGGTGGCGACATTGATTTCCAGCGTCGCGAAAACCTCGATGAAGCGTATGGGAAAGCCATTTTCGACGATCTCAAGGTCGGCGAGATTAGTCAATCCCTAGTCGAAAGCGCGTTCGGCTATCACGTGATTCGCAAAACCGATGAGCGCGAGATTGATGACGGGGGGCAAAAAGTGAAGGAGGTGCGCTCCAGCCATATACTTTTCCGGACCGAGAACCTCCATCCGGAAAATGCCCAAGCGCAGTACGCGTCGACCGGACTAACCGGCCAGCACCTCAAGCGCGCCCAAGTCACCTTCAATCAAAATACCGGCGTACCAGAAGTCCTGCTCTCATTCAATGAGGAGGGGAAAACGTTATTCGCTGACATTACGAAACGGAACCTCCAGAAACCGGTCGCCATCCTGCTCGACAATGCAATTATCTCTGATCCCGTTGTGCAAACGGCAATCGATACCGGTGAGGCGACCATCAACGGAAATTTCACCGTCCGTGAGGCGAAACAACTGGTCCAACGACTGAACGCCGGAGCGTTGCCGGTCCCAATCACGCTCGTCAATCAACAGACGGTTGGCCCGACACTGGGAAAACTCTCGATTGAGAAGAGCCTGTTCGCCGGACTCGTCGGATTGATCGCCGTCGGTCTTTTTATGGTCGTCTTGTACCGTTTCCTCGGCGTCGTCGCGCTCCTTTCCTTGTTTTCGTATACCACTCTCACCTTGGCCATTTTCAAGCTCTGGCCAGTGACGCTCACGCTGGCCGGCATTGCCGGCTTTATCCTCTCGATCGGTATGGCTGTGGACGCAAATATTCTCATCTACGAGCGTATTCGCGAGGAACTCCGTGCTGGTCGCGTCCTGAACGATGCGATCGACGTCGGGTTCCGCCGCGCTTGGCTCTCCATTCGTGATTCGAACGTCTCGAGCCTCATCACGACGTTCATCCTCGCTTGGTTTGGCACGGGCATCATCAAAGGCTTCGCCATCACGCTCGCCATCGGGATCGTCGTTTCGATGTTCACGGCGCTGACAATACCGCGAAATCTGCTGCACCTGGTGCCGTCACGCTGGCTGGCTCGCCACCCCCGTTGGCTGAATGTCCCTTCGGTGGCCGACTGACCTATGTACCCCATCATTCAAAAACGGAATTTCTTTTTCGCCCTGTCGCTCTTGCTGATTATCCCGGGGGTCATCGCTTTCGCGTTCTGGGGTTTGAAACCGGGGATTGATTTTACCGGCGGTACCATTGCGACGTTCGACCAACTGCCGACCGATGGACTTGAGCAATTTCAGGACATTTTCACCCAACAGAATCTCCAACTCGTTTTACAGGAAACCGGACCGCGGTCTGTCAGCACACGGCTCGAAGCTCTCTCGACCGAGCAACATGCTGCCCTTACCCAAGCGATTCGGGAACGTTTTCCCGACGTGCGGGAAACAGCATTTGAGACCGTCGGGCCGACGATCGGAAGAGAGTTGCGGCACAAGGCGGTCTCCGCGACCATCCTCGTCCTGGTCGGCATCGTCCTCTATGTTACCTGGGCGTTTCGCCGCGTGTCTGTCGGTCCCGTTCGCGCCTGGGTCTATGGGGCAGCGACCATCATCGCCCTCATTCATGACCTGTTCGTGGTGGTCGGTGTTTTCGCGATTCTCGGCCATTATCGCGGCGTGGAGATTGATAGCCTTTTCGTCACCGCCCTCTTGACCGTCCTCGGTTTTTCCGTTCACGACACGATTGTTGTTTTTGATCGCATTCGCGAGCGTATCTTAACGACCGATGCCGGGAGTTTCGAGCAGACGGTGAATGAGAGCGTCAACCAAACGATCGTTCGATCCTTGAACACGTCGCTGACCACCCTCCTGGTCCTCTTCGCCCTCTACCTGTTCGGCGGCGAATCCATTCGCTATTTCACGCTGGCGCTGCTCATTGGAATCACGGCCGGAACGTATTCGTCTATTTTCATTGCCAGTCCTTTATTAGTTCTTTGGGATCGAGCCAGGAATCGTTAACGAGTTTAATGGCGTTTTTTTATTAGACCTGGTTTCTTGACAGAAATACAAATCTATGCTATATTAGGCAATGAGAAGGAGTTCGCTATACCAGTATGGGTTCGCGGGACAATTCGATTCTCGATCGTATCCTCACCTCAAAACAAACCGAGGCGATGGAGCATTTGAGTCCTTCAGAAACCGTGCACCAGCTTTTGAAGATGGTCACTGAGAAGGAAGCTGACGTGCTGAATCGTCGGTATGGGTTAGCCGGGCAAAAAAACGAGACCCTTGAGGATATTGGTGTTACGTATAAAGTGACGCGTGAACGCATCAGACAAATTGAGCGTTTGGCAGTGCAGAAAGTGAAAGCGAGCCGAGAATTTGATCACATCGTTCAGCCGATCAAGGCGGCGGTGACGCAGGTGCTGACAACGCACGGCGGTTTTTTGGAAGAGCGTTCGCTTTTGAAAACGCTTTTGCAGATTGCCGGGGACAACCAGGAGAACTCAAACGCCATGCTCTTCTTGCTTCATGAACTCCTCAATGAACATTTCGAACGCATCGAAGCGAACCGCCAATTTTTCGACGGCTGGAAGATGCGCAACGCGTCGCTCACCCAGTTCGCGAAGTTGATTGACCGGGTGACCGCCTTTTTTGAGACGGTCAAACATCCCTTACCCATGGAGGCGTTTCTGCAACGCTTCCGAGCGTCCCCTGAAGGAACGGACTGGCCTGGCCCTCTGGCGGACGAAATGCTCCTCTCACTTTTTGACCTAGCGAAGCCTCTTGGGCACAACCCCTTTGGCGAATACGGATTAGCCACCTGGGGGCAGATCCACCCCCGGCGGATGAACGATAAGATTTACCTGGTTCTCAAACGACAGGGAAAGCCAATGCATTTTACCGAAATCGCCACGGCCATCAACGAGGTGGGATTTGACGACCGCCGTGCCTATCCGCCCACGGTGCACAACGAGCTCATCCTCGACCGGAAGTACGTCTTGGTCGGCCGCGGTATTTACGCCCTTGGCGAATGGGGCTACCAACCGGGCATTGTGGCTGATGTCCTCACGAACACCCTGCAGCAGGCGGGGCATCCGATGACGCGGGACGAACTCGTGGCCGCCGTGCTCAAGCAACGCCTAGTGAAACGGAACACCATTCACCTCGCCCTGACGAACCGTCAGCACTTTGTGAAAAACCCGGACGGGACGTACGCCTTGAACCAACACCAGACCAATGCCGCTGCTACAGATCGTCATTGACCTGTCGGTCGTTTCCGAAACAACCTTCGGCAATCCGTTTTCCGCAGCCTGGTTCTTCTTTACCCAGGGCGGTTGGGTCGCTCTTATCCTCGTTGTGCTTTGGGGCGTTTGGGAAGCGAGACTGCTCTACCTACAAAACAAGTACGATGCGTCGGTCAAATATATCCTCTTGGCCATCGACGTACCGCGCGAGAACGAGCAGAGCCCGAAAGCCGTTGAGCAAGTTTTCGCCCACCTGTCCGGCATCCAGAAAAAGGGCAATCTCATTGACCGGTATATCCACGGGTATACCCAGCGCGAAATTTCTCTCGAACTCGTCTCGATTGGTGGGTATATCCAATTCGTCGTCCGCCTGCCAGCCAAATTCCGCGACCTGGTCGAAGCCGCTTTCTACGCCCAGTACCCCAATGCCGAGATCAGCGAGATCGATGATTACGTGCCGGTCATGAAACCGGATTTTCCCCAAGAGTACGATGTCTGGGGAACGGAAATAGCCTTGACGAATAAGAACGCCTACCCGATCCGTACCTACCCCTCCTTCGAACACACGCTGACCCAGAAGTTCCTCGATCCAATGGCTTCGATTCTCGAGATCATGGGGCGGCTGCGCGCCGGAGAGCAGATTTGGTTACAGTTGGTCATTACCCCGACGCCGGATGAGTCCTGGCGCGAAGCGGGAGAAAAAATCATTCGCAAAATCATCAAGGCGAAAGGCGGGGAGAAGGGCGGTGCCATCAGCGATCTCGTTTCCGCTCCTGGCAAACTGGCGATCGGCGCCTACGAGACGGTCACGCGAACAATTTTCGAGCCCACCGAAGGCAAGAAAAAGGAGGAAAGGGAGCTGCCGAGTATCATGCAGCACATCCCGCCGAACGAACGGGCGGTCATCGAAGCAATCGGCATCAAGATTTCCAAGCTGGCCTACCTGGCCAAATTCCGTTTTGTCTACTTTGCCCACGTGTCGGTCTTCGATAAGACGCGTCAGCCGGCCGTCCTCGGCGCATTAAAGCAATTCAATACCCTTGACCTCAATGGGTTTAAGGTTAATAAGAAGACGAAAACGTCCGTGGACTACTTCTTTACCAAGCGTCGCTCCGCCTATCGAAAACGCAAAATCTACTGGGGCTACCGCTATCGGTCATTGCGGCGCGGTCAGAAGAAGCTCATCCTGAACATCGAGGAACTCGCGTCCGTGTACCACTTCCCGGTCATTGACGTCAAAGCGCCGCTGGTGAAGAAAACCGAGAGCAAGAAAGGTGAACCACCGGTCAGTCTCCCGGTAGCGACGCCCGAATCACCAGCGCACCTGCCTACCCCAGAGTAATCTGCTTGGCCCTATGGAAAATCCCGCGGAAATCAATTTTTTCGCTAAGACGAATTTCCGGAACATCTGGAAAGTTTTTGGCATCAAGCTCGATGACCGGCGACGTCACACGTACATCATTGGCAAGACCGGCATGGGCAAGTCAACCATGATTGAGAACATGGTAGTGCAAGACATCAAGAACGGCCACGGCGTCGCGCTCGTTGATCCGCACGGTGATGCCGTGGAAAAAATGATCAATTACATCCCGTCGCACCGCGTCAACGACGTCATCTATTTTAACCCGGCCGATGTTGACCATCCGATCGCTTTCAACGTCCTCGAGTCGGTGAACCCGCTGCACCGCCACCTGGTCTCTTCCGGACTCATCGCCATCTTCAAGAAACTGTGGGTTGATTCCTGGGGACCCCGCCTGGAGTACGTGCTCCGGAACACTATTCTCGCTCTGCTTGAATACCCGGGGTCGACGCTGCTCGGGGTCACCCGCATGCTGGTGGACAAAAGGTACCGCGAGAAGGTGGTGGAGAAGGTGACGGACCCGATTGTGAAGGCGTTTTGGCTCGACGAGTTCAATGCGTACTCAAACCAATTCCGGACCGAGGCAGTCAGTCCGATTCAGAACAAGGTCGGGCAGTTCCTCTCGTCCTCCATCATTCGGAACATCGTCGGCCAGCCGAAATCGTCCATTGATCTTCGCCAGGCGATTGATGCCGGGAAAATCGTTTTCCTGAATCTGGCCAAAGGTCGGATCGGCGAAGACAATTCGCAACTCTTAGGCGCCATGCTGATTACCAAGCTTCAATCAGCGGCCATGAGTCGGATCGACATTCCGGAAGCCGCCCGTCGTGATTTCTTTCTCTCCGTGGACGAGTTT
>CAYWEH010000003.1:13907-56541 GCA_964457305.1 uncultured Gammaproteobacteria bacterium | reverse complement strand
CATCGCAATCGCGCTCGTCGCGGTCGCCAGCTCGGGGTGCAATAATATGTACCTCGAGATCAACGGTCCTAACCTCCCGAGTGGAGCCAAGGACATCTACTTCATCAACCGGGCGTACGTCAACGTCCGGGTGGTAGGCGATTCCGCGGATAATGACTTCTACGTGCGTCACTTTGACGCGGTCATCTATCCGGGAATGGCGCAGCCCGACCGGTACGTCCCGATTGGCCCCCACAAGTACTGGGTCCAAACCCAGGTGGCAAGCCAGGGATGGCAGTCTTGGTACTCGATCGTAGTGACGGTCGAGGCGCGGCCAGAGGTGGATCGGTACTGTATCGATCTGTACCCGGAACCGCACCAGGTGTGCCCGTGAGCGCGAGCAACTCCCCCGAACGGATTCGAGGGAGCACGAACATGAGGGTCTCAACGCACAAGGAATGTGCTGCGAGACCCTTAATTCATTTTTCAAGGCGCTTTTTTTCTTGCAATCTTTCGAAAACTATGCTATACTGATTGGCGCTGAAACAAAAAATAAAATAAAAACCATGGCCGATTCGGCAATCAATCCAAACAGCGCGTGGCAGGGCTATGACCGGATTACCCCGGCTCTTTTGCGTACGCTGAAAACGAACCTGCCTTCGTTCGCTCCAGCGGATATCCATACGATTGAGACGCGAGCCACCCGACCGCAGTGTCTGGAGCGCCCTGGCTATCTCTTTTGCACGCTGGTCGCACCTGCCTACAACCGGGCGACGCGGGAAATCGAAACGCGCGGCCTCTATGCCATTCTGACCGAACGACAACTCATCACCCTGCTCCCTCAAGGGCCAGACGAGCGCGACCTATTCGATCTCACGCGTCTGAACGCCCACACAGCACCGGCAACTCAACTCGCGCACATTGCCGAGCGCGTCTGCTTGGTGAGTCAGCACGCCTTCAACCTGCTCGCCAGTGACGTCGAGCATTTGACGGTACTGACCGATCAAGAAATGCGTTTGACCGTTCGACGCGAACGGGCGTTGGCCAGTCGCAACGCTTCAGACCTCCAGGGGATTCTCGATTCGCTCCGCCAGCCGATCGGACGCATTGCCGACCGCGCGGGAGCCGCCGTGCAGACGATCGTTCTCGCAATTGATGCCGTTGCCAATCGCAGCCGTGACCTAGCCGCACTCTTCGGGCCAGTGCCCTTCCGGCAACCGACGCTGCGACGGATACACACCGTACCCCCACATCTGCAAAAGACGGTGCGGCGTTACCAAACGCTCGGCGCCATCGTTGTGGTCCTAGTCCTGGTCGCCACCACCTTTGGCTTTGGCTCGATGACCACTCCCCTCCTCGAACACCCCCTGGCCTTTTGGCTCCTGGGTGGCACGCTCGTCATTGCCGCCCTCGGTATGCTAGACTACCTGCGCCAGCGCAACGTCCTCTAACCCTATGTCTAAAGCCGCCGCGACCGCAACCAAGATGGCAACGCACCAGAAAATTGCCGTCGGGTTCATCGTCGCCACCGCGACCATGGTGCTCGCCAGCGCCATTGTCGCCGGCATCGCCACGCTTGTCGCCAACGGTTCGAAGACCGCGACGAAGCTGAACCCACCCACCGACCGGTCGTTCGAAACAAAGTAACCCATGTTCGACCTGCCGCCGATCCTCACCTACATTTCGGTCGGTTTGGTGTTCGCCGGGGTCGGGGCCTGGCTCTACAAAGAAAACATGCGCGAGAAGTCCCTGACGCCGACGCTCGACCAATTCTCAAAAGATTTGACCAGGCTGGCGCGTGAAAACAAGCTCGACCCGGTGGTCGGACGCGAACACGAGATCCAGCGCGTCATTCAAATCCTCTCCCGCCGGACAAAAAATAACCCGGTGCTGATCGGCAGCTCCGGCGTCGGCAAGACCGCCATTGTCGAGGAACTGGCGAACATGATTGCCCGCGGCGACGTGCCAGGCACGCTGAAACTCAAGCGGGTCATTTCCCTGGACCTATCCGCCTTGGTCGCAGGTACCAAATACCGCGGCGAGTTTGAAAAACGCCTCAAACTTGTTCTGAACGAGATCGTCGGAGCGAAGCGGAACATCATCCTCTTCATTGACGAGGTGCAACAGCTGGCCGAAGCCGGCGAAGCAACTGGGGCCATTGACGCGGCTGATATCTTGAAACCGGCCCTGGCGCGCGGTGAACTCCAAGCCATCGGCGCGACCACGCCGGGAGAATACAAAAAATACATTGAACACGATGTCACGCTGGAACGGCGTTTTCAACCAGTCCACGTGAACGAGCCGAGCGCTTCCGAGACCATCCAGATTCTCCGCGGCTTGCGCGCCCGCTATGAGAACCACCATTCGGTGATGATCACGGATGAGGCCATCGAGCAAGCGGTGCTCCTGTCCGATTCCTGCCTTAAAGACCGGTACTTCCCGGATAAGGCGATTGACCTCATTGACGAAGCATCGGCGAAAGTACGTCTTGAGGCCATCGCCCACCCGGAACGATTCGGCGGACGGCCCGAAGTCCATAAAAAAGACATCCAAGATATTATCAGCGAGTGGCGGTCTGACCTCATCTGCTTCCTCGACAGTCGTCCGCCGCACGTCCTGCCGGTTGCTCCGGTCGTCTAAGGTTTTTTGCCTCGAACAACCCATCCCTGGTAGAATGAGGACGCATGACGCTCCGTCTTTTCAATACGCTCTCGCGCTCGGTCGAGGAATTTCTCCCGCGCGAACCAGGGAAAGTTGGTCTGTACACGTGCGGCCCGACGGTCTACTCGTCTCCCCAACTCGGCAACTACCGTGCGTACATCTTTGCCGATATACTGAAGCGGACCCTCCGGCTCAATGGCCTGACAGTCAAACACGTCATGAACATCACCGATGTCGGGCACCTCAATTCCCGAGGCGAAGATAAATTCGAACAGAGCGCAGCGGGCGAAGGGCAAACGGTCTGGGACATCGCCGCCAAATACACGGCTGAATTCAAAGAAGCGCTCAACACCCTCAACATCATTGCCCCGGACCAATGGATGCACGCAACCGAGTACGTGCCGGACCAGATAGCGCTCATTGAACGGCTGGTGGCAAAGGGGGTCACCTACGAGACCGACCAGGCGGTCTATTTCGACGTGACGAAGTTCCCAACCTACGCCGACTTCGCTGGCCAAGCGCTCGATGAAAAGTTCGTCGGCAGCCGTGAAGATGTTGTGACCGATTCGGACAAACGGAACTCGGCCGACTTCGCCCTCTGGTTCAAACGCGTCGGCAAGTTCCAAGACCACACCATGCACTGGCCCAGCCCGTGGGGCGAGGGTTTTCCCGGGTGGCACATCGAGTGTTCCGCCATGAGTATGAAGGCGCTGGGCGAGCAGTTCGACATCCACACCGGCGGCATCGATCACATCCCGGTCCACCACACGAACGAGATCGCCCAATCGGAAGCGGCCACCGGCAAGCACCCGTTCGTAAATTTTTGGCTCCATAACGAGTTCCTGGTCGTGAACGCAACCCGCATGGGTAAGTCCGAAGGCAATGCGCTCACCTTGTCTGAACTCACGGCAAGAAACATTGACCCGCTCGCCTACCGCTATTTTCTGCTCCAAGGCCACTATCGCTCCCCCTTAAACTTCTCGTGGGACTCGCTCGAAGCAGCGGCGAAGGGGCTCCGCAACCTGAAACTCCGGATCGGCCTGCTCAAGGGCCAGGCGAAAATCGGCTGCGCCGAATTCGAGCAGCAATTCCGCGCCGCCGTCAACGACGACCTCAACACCCCGCAGGCACTCGCGGTCCTTCATGCCCTGCTGCGCTCCCAGTATCCGGACGAGGCGAAAAAACAGACCCTCGCCAGTTTCGAGCGCGTGCTGGGACTCGGACTCGATCGCCTTCCGCCCATCGCCGTCCCGTCCAAACTTTTGGCCGAGGTCCAACCGCTGATTGATGAGCGAGAGACCCATCGGGCTAAACGGACGTTTACTGACGCCGACCGACTGCGCGGCGAAATTGACGCGAAACTCGCCCCGGCCGGCTTCCGGCTAGAGGACAGCGACAGCGGTCCGGTCATTGCGCCGCTCCGCTAACCTTCCCGTCATCCCCCACTTCTGCTAGGCTCTCTCCGTATGCGGAATTTTTGGGCTGCCTTGCCAAAACCCATCCTCGCCCTGGCGCCCATGGAGGGCTACACGGATACGGTCTTTCGGCGTTTGGCGCGCGAGGGCGGGGCGGACGTCGTCTACACGGAGTTCGTGTCGTCCGACGCAATTGCCCACGCTGGGCGAACGGCGCTCGACAAGCTGCGGTTCGATCCGGCCGAGCAGCCGGTGGTGGCCCAGATCTTCGGTCGCGATCCGGCGGCCTTCGTGACGGCGGCGAAGGCGATCGAGCGCCGCGGCTTCGCCGGTCTCGACCTGAATTTCGGCTGCCCGGCGCGGAAGGTCATGGGCTCGGGCGCCGGCGTGGCGCTCCTGCGCGATCCCCAGTACGCTCGGCAGTTGATTGTGTCTGTCCTCGACGTCCTGACCATCCCCCTCTCGATCAAGGTCCGCGCCAGCATCCGGAAGGAGCGGCCGGACGTGGCGCCCGGCGCTGACCGCGCCACGGCCCTGGACCTCGTCGAGGCGATTCGCGATCTCCCCATAACGACTGTCATGATCCACGGCCGGAGTTTCGAGCAGGGATTTTCCGGAGGCGTAGATGCAGACATGATCCGCGCGGTCAAGCAGCGCTTTCCCGGCCTCGTGATCGCCAACGGTGGCATCCAAACGCCCGAGGATGCGCAACACCTTCTGGCAGCGACCGGCGCGGACGGCATTGGCCTGGCGCGCGGGGCGCTGGGTCGACCGTGGCTATTCCGACAGATTCGGGCGCGATTGAACGGCCGAGACGTCCCGGAGCCGTCCTGGCCGGAGATCCGGGCGTTGGCCGAGCGGCACGCTCGGCTGGCGCTGGCCGCCAAGGGCGAACGCGGGCTGATTGAACTCCGGAAACACCTGGCGCACTATGCGACCGGTCAACCGCGGGCGGCGACTCTGCGCGCGCAGCTGGTGCGAGCGGCCACGCTCGATGATGTCCGGCAGGCGCTGGCTGAAGTCTCCGTCAGCGCGTAGCCAAAAACGGGGCGACGCTGCCCCGTTCTAGGGCTCTGAACAAAGCAGCCGGGGGCTGACGCCCGGCGGCCGTTTACGACAGGTCTTGATCGAGGACGTAGATCGCGCTGGCCGTCGTGCTGCTGGTCGTGACCGCGCGGACCTGGACGGCGTGCCCGACCACCAGGTCTTCGAACAGGATGGCTCGGCCACGCTTATTGATGAGGACTGTCTCTGGAGTCAAGCTGATCGTCAGCGCCGCCTTACCGGCGGACGTGCGATCGAGCACCAGCGTTGAAGCGGCCGGGTCGAGGCTCGCAATGGAGCCTGGGAACAGGTACGACTGCGCGTCGATCCGCTTGTCCATGACCTGGAGGGCGCGGAGGGCGTTGGCGCCGGTCCTCAAGCCGCGGACCCCCACGCGGTCGCCGCTGTTGAGCGAGGTGCAACCTACTGGATCGAGGCCTCGGTCGCGGAGCACGGTGTCCGCTGTCAGGGCGACTGTCCAGGCGGCCAGTTCTCCGCGACTCTTGACCGACACGTCCAAGTTACCGCCGGCGCAGTCCACCGACGTGAGCCGCCCCTCGAGCATCGTCACGCGGATGAGCACCCGATCAGCGGCGATCGTGTCCTGGCCCTTCGGCCGCTCGCCCAGGACCTTGACCGTCATGCCAACCCCCAGGTCGCCGAAGGCACCGGCCCGATTCCCCTGGAAGATCGTCGTGGCAGCGGTGGTCGTGACCGTCTGGTTCGGCAGATTCTGCTTAGGCGGGTTGACGGGGTTCAGCACAAAGGTCTGGGCGGCCGGATCAATGCTCTCGATCGTGCCGCGGAAGAACGGGCCGCGCCGGAGCGACCAGTTCTTGACCTGGGTCGCGGTGATGGTCGTACCGGCGAGCGTTCCCCAAACCTCAAGATCGTCGCCCAGGCCGAACTCATCGAGCGCCGAGTACACCCTGGACTGGCGAGCAAGCGTCGTGGTGTTCGCGATCCGGACGAGGTAGGCCTTCGTGCCAACGTAGAGCTGCAGAGTGGCCGGGAAGGTCGGTCCGCTGAACGCGGTCAGCGCACCGCGCCAGGAAGTCGACGTCGGATCGTCAACGGCCCAGGTTGCCAACGGAGCACCGACCAAGCCGAGTACGACCACGAGCGCCAGCGCGTACCGGACAGGACGGGTAGAGGTGAGGGAAATGGTCATGCTGTGGATGAAGGGTTAAGACTAAAGGATAGACGTTCCTGACTCGGCAGAAGCATTGAAGCACTGCCGGGCGTCCGACCGACAAGGACTAGTCGTTATCCTCGCCGGGCAGGTCTCTGTCGATGATGAGGTTGGCCGTGAACTGATCGTCGGAGAGCGACCCGAGGACGGACACGCGGTGGCCGTTCGCCAGATCGCCGAAGGTGATGAGGGTCCCCTGGCTGTTGACGATAATCGTCTCAGCGGTCGTACCCACCGTATAGGTCGTACTCCCGTACGTCTTAGCCTTTGACTTCGTCACGACGAAGGTCTTCGCGGTCGCATCGAGCTCGGAAACCACGCCGGTAATGGTTTTCGGGGTTTTCTTTACGCCCTGGTCAATGACCTGGAGGGCGTTCAGCGTGGACGCAGACGTGCGCAAACCGCGGACGTGCGCTTTGTGGTTGGCCTTCAGGTCCGCGCACGTGATCGGGTCAAGTTCTTTGTCGCGGAGCACCGTGGCATCGGTCATGGTCACGGTCCATATCTTGGTCGTGCCGCCGGTCAATCTCTTCACCAGCGAGGACTCTTCAAACTTCCCGCCCTTGACGTTCAGGGTAAATGTCCGAGCGGTGCAGTCGACGCTGCCGATCGTGCCGTTCAGAGACGTGAGCTTGATGAGGATGCGGTCGGCCAGAACTTGCTTCGCGCTCTTTCGCCAGACACCGATAACGCGGACGGTTTGGCCGGTTGAGAGGTCTGCAAAAACCCCGGCGCGATTGCCCTGGAAAATTTTTGTCGTACTCCGAACGACGACTGTCTGATCATCGCGACCCCGAGCATCAAGGACAAACGTCGAGGCAGCGCTGTCAATCGAGAGGATGGTGCCCCAGAACGTGCCCCCGACCCGCTGGATAGAATAATTCTTCAACTTGGTCGCGTCGATGGTGGTGCCGGTCAGCGTCCCCCAGACGCGGAGGTCGTCGCCAACGACAAACTCTTCGAGCGAAGACGGCCCTTGGTACTTGCGGACGATCCGCGTCGACGAAGTCACGTTGACCGTATACGCAGTCGCCTCAACCTGCAGGGTGAGCGTGGCTGGCAGCGTCGGGCCGCTCATGGCGGTCAAGATACCGCGCCAACTATCAGCGCCGACGCTGGTGTTGGTATTGCCGTTCGTATTCAGGTTCGAGTTGGCATTCGCGTTCGCATTCAGATTGCTATTCGCATTTTCGTTACCGTAGGCCAGTGACATCGTCACCATGGCCAGACTCCCAAAGACGACGACGGCGATGAAAGCGCCAACCAGCACGAATTTGTTTCGTGTCATAGTGGTAATACTCCTTTCATTGATCATTAAATGTCGTACTTATATTTCCGCTTCTCGTTCACCCCACCTTTGATGAGGACCATGGCGAGAATCGGGGCAATAATCCAAAGGAAAAGGGCGGTGTTCCCGCTGAACAAGGAACGGGTGAGCGGCGCCAGGGTATTGAGCGAAGACGTCGGCAGGAATGACAGCGTTATCGCCGTCAGCAAACCAACGTGGAGGAATGAGAAAAGAAGGACCTGCCACCAGGCGCCATGGGCGTCGGACGAAGCAATGGTTGACAACAACGCCGACCGAGACAGCAAGAAAAACAGGGAAATGAAGAGGATGATGAAGGCCGAGACCTTCATGACAAAAAACGAGCCAATGCCAACTTCCGTTGCCCCACGTGACAAGTACGGAGCCGAATTCACCACGGCCAACGACATGTAGATGGAAACGAGGATGACGATGATCCGGTCGCGCCCGAGCGAAAGCCCATACAGGAAGCCGGCGATAACGAAAAACAGGATGATGAACAAATCCCAGGTCGGTTGGGCCCAATTCACGTTCGCGACGTAGGATTGCACCGTAGTGGTAGCCTCTGGCATGGGGGTATTTGTCTTACCCTGCTAGTATAGCACAAAATCGCCTCCGCAACAAGCTGGTTACTCTTCGCGCTGCAAGTCTACGTAGAACTGCCGCTGGCGTTTCGTGAGCTTTTCCGGTATCTCGACGATGAGCTCAACCAAGTGATCGCCGCGGCCGCGGCCGTGCAGGAATGGGACGCCTTTATTCTTGAGACGCAAAATCTTGCCGGGCTGGCTGCCGGGCGGGACTTTCACGCTGACCGCGCCGTCAACAGTCCGAACATCCTTCTCTGTCCCGAGCGCGGCTTGGGCCGGGGTCAGTTTCAGGCGGGTAACGATGTCCTCCCCGTCACGCTTCAGCTCGGGGTCTGGCCGGACGCGGATCGTCAGGAGGACGTCTCCGGGCCGGCCGCCGCGCTGTCCGGCATCGCCCTGGCCTTCCAGGCGGAGCGTTTGTCCGTCGTCAATGCCCGCCGGAATGTGCACGTCCAACGTTTTCAATCGGCGCCGGCGCCCTTCGCCGTGGCAGGTGTGACACTTCTTCTCGGCGGTCTGCCCTTCGCCGTGGCAGGTCGGACAGACGGCGGCGGTCTGGAACTGCCCGAGCAAGGTGCTGCGAACCTGCACGACCTCGCCCGAACCGCGGCAGGTGCTGCACTGCTTCAGTTTCGTCCCGGGTTCTCGACCATTTCCAGAACAGGTGGCACAGCGGTCGAACGCGTCGATCGAAAGCGTTTTGCCCGCGCCGAACACCGCTTCGGAGAAATCGATGGTCAACACCATCTCGTATGACCGGCCAGCCTGCTCTTGGCGCCGCGGTCGTCCGCCGCCGCCAAAGCCGAACAGGTCGCCGAAGATGTCGCCTAGGTCACCGACGTTGCCAAACCCGGTCGCACCCTGGCCGCCAAATGGCGAGCCTTGCTGTCGGAAAATATCTTCCCACGATGCACCGCCGAATCCTCCAGCCCCGGGCGCGCCGCCGGCATTGAACGTCTGGCCAAAGCGATCGTACTGCGCGCGCTTGGTCGTGTCGCTCAAGATTTGGTACGCCTCGTTGATCTCTTTGAACTTCGCCTCATCGCCGCTGCCCTTGTCCGGGTGGTACTGGTGGGCCAGTTTGCGAAAGGCCTTGCGGATGTCATCGTTGGACGCGTCGCGCGGCAGGCCGAGGATGTCGTAGTAATCCTTGGCCATACTTACGTCACGTGGAGCCGATCGACGTGCATCGTCTCGCGCGTCACCCGCACGACACCGAAGCGCTGGTACAGGTGGAAGAGCCCGGTGGCCACGCCGAGCACCGCCGCCCAGAGCAACGGGCTGAAGAGTTTGAGCAAGAGAAACAGCGCCAAAACTAATACCGGAAGAAACACTGAGATATTGTCGAGCACCGTCGGCTTGACCCGGTCATTCACCACCAGGCGGACGATTTCGCTCATGGTCTCGCGGCCGGTCAGTGGCAGACGCAGGTAGTCCGCTAGTTGCTGCCGGGCCCGGCTGACCGGCTCGGCCTGGACCGCTTCATCGACGAAGGCCGTTGCTTCAGTCCCGAGGCGCTCCGCGTAGTAGCGGTCAAGCGTTTTATTCCGCTCGTAGCCCGGAATGACGCGCGGCGCCACCCGCTCCGAGACCTGCACCATGCCGTCCAGGAAGTTCTCGACGAGCAGGCGGGGCGCTTGGAGCGGCGTGGCCGCGTAGAGGCTCTGCAGGGAAACGGCGAGGAACAACAGCGTCAGCGTCCACCCGAGCGACGCTCGTATGACCTTGGGCGGAGAAAAGCGAAGGCGCTCGTGGAGCTCACGCACAATGCCGCGGCGGTAGAGGAACAGACTGCCCGCGACCAGCGCCATGACCGCAAACGTCAAGGTCGAAAACCCGCTGAAGACGACCGTGACCGTCATGGCCGCAATGAGAAAGAGGTGGTCGTGCGGATGCGTATCCACGAGCACGGCGACCGCGTACGTCGCCAGCCAAAAAACGAACGCGACCACGGCCAGGCCGATGAAGGCGTACAGGTCGCCCCGGCTGCCGTTGCGTTGTTCGGTCACGAACAGCGAACCGAGAAGCGTCCAGGTGAGGATGGAGAAGACCAACGGCGTCAGAACGACGATGAAGCGCACGGCCGGGTGCGCATGTTGCACGCGGACATGACTCGGCTGTAGCGTGCCGGTTGGTTCAACCATACGAGTGAGTATAGCGGAGTCCTTTGCTGCCGAAAACCATCACTGGCTTAGGCGCGGGGCGCAAATCCGACATCACCCGAAGGCGAAGACGCTTCGGCGATCTTCCCAAACTGCGCCTCGTAGCGTTTCAGGTTGTCTTGAAAAGCCGCGACAATGCGCTTGAAGTGGCCGGGACTGGTGACCACGCGGGAGACCAACAAGCCTTGCGGCGGCAGGATGTTCATGAAGTCCAGGACAAACTCTTCCTTGGTGTGCTGGACCTGCATCATGTTCGCGTACGCGCCGCGCAGGGTTGCGTCGTCTGCCTTTAGTTGAAGTTGCTGTGGTTGGTTCATAAGTCCTTTTAGTTAAAGGGAGTAGTTCGTAGCGAGTAGGGAGTAGGGAGTAGGGAGTAGACTAAGACCGTATTTTACTCGCTACCCGCTACTGCCTACTCGCTAGATTAGCCTTAATTTGGAGTTGTTGTTGCTGGGGTTGGTTGTTCATACGTTCCATACATTGGGTACATAATTAATATTGGCAGTTCCCGAGACAGCGGCAAAAACAACATTACGAAATACTGGCCCGAGATCGTTATAGGTTCCCCCTGTTTCGATATGAGGTTGATCAGAAATGGCGGGAATGTTCACTTCATATCTTATGCGGCTTTCGCCTTGGTCGATCCAATCGAAAGAGTGCAATAGCGGAAAGGCAATAAATAACCCCGCAAAAATCCCTGGGACTACTTTGTCCGTGAAGTAACTTGCCTGCATCACTTCTTCTCCTTAAACTCCGCGTCAACTGGACCCTTGTCCTTCTTAGATTCATCACCACCTGATTTCTGACCTCCGACATCCGACTTCTGACTTCCTTCCTGATACATCGCGCTGCCAATTTTCTGCATGGCGTCGCTCAAGGCTTTGGCCGCAGTCTCAATCGCCGCTTTGTCGTCTTTGTCCTTGACGCCTTTCACGGCCGTGATCTTGTCTTCCACTTCACGCTTGACCTCCGGCTTCACTTTGTCCCCAGCGTCTTTCAAGGCTTTCTCCGCGGTGTACATCATGGTTTCCGCCAGGTTCCGCGCTTCAATGAGCTCCTTCTTCTTGGCATCTTCGCCGGCGTGCATTTCCGCTTCTTTGCGCATTTTCTCAACTTCTTCTTTTGACAGTCCAGAAGACGCAGTAATGCGGATGGACTGCTCCTTGTTCGTCGCCTTGTCCTTCGCTTTCACGTCCAAGATGCCGTTCGCATCAATGTCGAAACTGACTTCGACTTGCGGCACGCCGCGAGGCGCTGGCGGAATGCCGTCAAGGATAAACCGGCCGAGCGTCTTGTTATCTCCGGCCATGGGCCGCTCGCCTTGGAGCACGTGGATTTCCACGGACGTTTGACTGTCTGCCGCGGTCGAGAATGTCTGGGATTTCGAGGTTGGGATGGTTGTGTTGCGCTCAATCAACGGAGTCAAGACGCCACCCAAAGTTTCCAAACCCAAGGTCAACGGCGTGACATCGAGTAAGAGCACGTCTTTCACTTCGCCCTGCAAAATCCCGGCCTGGACCGCTGCGCCGACCGCCACGACTTCATCCGGGTTGACCGAGATGTTCGGCTTCTTGCCGAAGAATGTCTCTACCGTCTCAATGACCTTTGGCATGCGGGTCATGCCGCCCACTAAAATGACTTCGTTGATGTCGCTGGTCGTGAGCTTCGCATCTGCCAAAGCTTTCTTTGTTGGCTCAAGGGTCTTTTCGATCAAATCCGCAACCAGTTCCTCGAGCTTTGGCCGCGTCATCTTCATGACCAGGTGCTTCGGGCCTGACGAACCCGAAGTAATGAACGGCTGGTTGATTTCCGTTTCCTGCGCGGTGGACAACTCGATCTTCCCTTTCTCCGCCGCTTCCTTGATGCGCTGCAGCGCGAACTGGTCTTGGGACAAATCAATCCCCTCTTGCTTTTTGAACTCTTCCAAAATCCAATGCATGATGACTTGGTCAAAGTCATCGCCGCCCAAGTGCGTATCGCCGTTCGTGGATTTCACTTCGACCGTATCCTGGGATACTTCGAGAATGGAGATGTCAAAGGTGCCGCCGCCAAGGTCAAAGACCGCGATCTTCTCGTCTTTCTTCTTGTTGAAGCCGTAGGCGAGGGCGGCCGCGGTCGGCTCGTTCACAATGCGCTTCACGTCAAAGCCGGCGATTTTGCCCGCGTCTTTCGTGGCTTGCCGCTGTGCGTCATCGAAGTAGGCTGGCACGGTGATGACCGCTTCAGTAATCTTCACACCGAGCTTCGCTTCGGCGTCAGCCTTCAGTTTCTGGAGAATCTGGGCCGAAATTTCTTGCGGGGTGAATTCCTTATCGCCCATTTTCACCTTGACGCCTTCGCCCGCATGGACGATATCGTAGGGCAAGGTCTTTAAGTCACGCTGGACTTCTTCGTCTTCCCAACGCCGACCAATCAACCGTTTGACTGAATAAATCGTGTTCTTCGGGTTGGTGACGGCTTGGCGCTTCGCCAGGAGCCCAACCAAGCGCTCGCTATTTTTTGAAACAGCAACAATGGATGGCGTGGTACGATTACCTTCGGCGTTTTCCAATACTTTTGGTTCGCCGCCTTCGATGACGGCCATGGCGGAGTTCGTGGTACCGAGGTCAATGCCGAGAATTTTTGACATACTGCGTTTCCTTTCTACGGAAATTAGTTCTTAATGATATCGAGCAGGCTCTGCTCGTCGTCGAGCGCGGCGTGCAAGTCGAGGACGTCGTCGCCGGTGATGATCCGACGCGATTCCTCGTCGAGCACCTCGTCGCTCTGGAGATCCGTCAGCAAGCCCATCGCTTGTAAACCCATGGGCGAGACCGTGAGAATGGACAGGATGGCGCCGCCGCACTGGCCACAGTCAATGTACGTGAGCAGATTCTGGTCTTGCTCGCCCAAGATTTTCAAGCGGTGGAAATCGTACGTGGTGTCACAGATGGGGCAGCGGCCGTCGAGCCGGAGGTTCGGGCGCTTGCCCATGCCACCACTGAAGAGACTTGCCATAGTTTAAAGAGATTGACTCCTGGGCAATCCCGCCGAAGGGCGGGACTCCCCAGAAGCCGCCTGACCGACAACCGGTCAGACGACCCGGAAATGTTACTTCACCTTGATCGCGATTTTCTTCGGCTTGGCTTCTTCGGCCTTGGGGATCGTGATTTTCAAGACCCCATTCTCGAAGGTCGCGTTCGCCTGGTCACCCTTGACCGGCTTCGGCAAAGCGACCGCGCGGAAGAACGAGCCGGCGCGGACTTCCTGGCGGTAGTAGTTCTTCTCGTCCACTTCGGACTTGTGCTCGACCTGGCCAGAGACCGTGAGGATATTGTCCTCAACTTCGACGTTCACGTCCTCCGGTTTGACGCCGGCAATCGGCGCTTCGACCACGATGTTGTCCTTGTCCTCGTAGACGTCCATCGCCGGGGCGAAAGCGTGACCGCGCCTGGTCGGCCAGCGGCCGCCGTCGAAGAACTCGTCCATCATGCTGTCAAACGGTGTCCACTTAATGAGGGCCATACTTTTTCTCCTTTGAGCGTAACGCTCGATTAATTCTATTCACTCACTTTCACCTTGGCGGGGATCAAGACCTTGCCGCGGAAGGTGAACCCGGTGGCGAGCTCTTCGAGCACGGTGTCCGGAGCGACGCCGTCTTGCTTCGCGCGGGCAACGGCTTCGTGCTGGCCCGGGTCGAAGAGTTGGTTCACGGTCGGGATTTCCTCGATACCGAGGGTTTTAAAAAAGCTCTGGAACTGGCCACGAATGTGCCCGACGCCCTTCACCCACTCGGTCTGCCGGGCGTCTTCAGGCACGTGCTCAAGGGCGCGTTTGAAATGATCGTAGATGGGCAGGAGTTGAAGCAAGAGCGCTGCGTTTGCGAACTGGACCATCTCTTCCTTTTCGCGCTCGGCTTGTTTTTTCAAATTGAGGTAGTCCGCCTTGGCGCGCTGCCAGCCTTGTAAGTACTCGTCGGCCTGGCGCCGCAATTTCGGCACGTCCGTTTCCGGTGCCGGTGATTTCGGTGGCTGGGGGGCGGGCGCGTCCATAGTTCAGATCGTGCGTAAGAGCTGCTGCGCGTAGGCAAGCATCGGCAAGTGCGCTTCGTAGGCCTGACGAATTGGTCCCAGGACGGCCATCAGGCCGGCGGCGCGCTTGGGCACTGCGTATCGGGTCACCATCAAACTACAGGCATCGCCCAGGGGATTTTCCTCGCCGAGGAGAACGGTGATCTCATCGTTCAGGTGCGGATACAACGCGGCCACAATCTCATCGAGACGATCCACGAGCTCGGAAATTTCCACGACCACGTGCACCTCGTGAAACTCTGGCTGGCGAAAAAGATGCGATAGGCCAGTGTAGTAGACGTCGCGGGGCGAAAACCCGACGATGACCGCCTCATCGAACACGTCGGCCAGGGCTTTGGCGAACTCTTTCAGGAGTTGTTCCGGGTCGGCCCGCCGATGCTGCAATGTCTGCCGAAGCTTTACCGCGGTCTCTCCCGTCGGCGCACCCGCGGTGCTCGCTTTCCGTCGTACGTCCTCAATGTACAGCCGCCAGGCAGCGACGGTCGGAATCCGGCCGGCGGACGTGTATGGTTGTTCCAGCAGTCCGGCGTGCTCCAAATCCAACAATTCATTGCGAATGGTCGCGGGCGATACTCGCACACCCGCTTTCCCGACCAAGGCCTGCGAAGCCACGGGGGTCGCGGTTTTGATGTACTCCTGAATCAAGGTCGTCAGGAGGGCCTGTTGTCGTTCATCGAGGGCTTCCATAGAATTAGCAGTCATAGCTCGAGACTGCTAATTTCTACCATACAGGCATTTTTTCGAGGTGTCAAGACCCCCCGGGTCAGGCTGGTCGAACCGCATCCTGAAAGGCCGTTTCCAGGGTATCCGTGACCCGTTCCCACGAGAATCGGAGGGCCTTTTCCCGGCCATGCTGACCAAGCGATTGACGTAAACCTGGATTCTGGTACAAACGAACGGCGGCATCCGCAATGGCAGGGCTGTTTTTTGCCGGGACCAAAAGACCGTCTCGCTCATGCTCGATGAGCGCATTATACCCGGGAATATTCGAGGCCACGAGGGCCTTGCCCGACGCTAGGGCTTCCAAAAGAACAATGCCGAAGCTCTCGCCCCCGAGCGCCGGCGACACCACCACGTCGGCCGCCGCATAGTAGCCCGGTAAATCCTGGGCCGGCACATACCCCTCAAAGAACACCTTGGAACGGTAGGCCGCGGGCAGCGCCCGCTTAAAATACGGCAAGAGAATGCCGCCGCCAACCACCACCAGCCGGACTGACCCAATCTGTTCGCTGATGCGGGGAAACGCCTTGAGCAAGTGCCGCAGGCCTTTCCGCGGATCCATCCGTCCAACGAAGGCGACCTTGAAATCCGGCCCCTGGTGCTTGGCCACCGGCGCCCGGTCCGGGGCAAAGCGTCGGATGTCAACCCCGTTCGGCACGATGCGATACTCGCCCGGGAAATAACTGCTGATGAATCCCCGGGCCGCCTCGGACACGGCGGCTCGCACGGTCAGACGGTTCGCATATTTCCGGAGCGGGCCGCCCAGAACATCATAGGGAAAAACACGACCGGAACTCACGTAAGTATGAAACAGTCCAACCTTGGGCGCAACGATGGCATTGGCCGCTACCAGCGGGAGAATGGGTTCGAGTGCCGAATGAATCTGCACGACGTCAAACCGCCGCTCGCGTTCAATCGCCTTGATCTGTCTGCCCAGATGCCGACCAATCGTCACATTGACAAAAGCGCCGTTGGCCGGGATGGCAATGTTGTGGCCGATGCGGCGGACGTCAAGCCCGCGGTCGTCGTCGAATGGCGTAAACCGTGTGGTGATGACCGTAACCTCGTGCCCGCGGCGTTGGAGTTCCAAGGCGGTGTGGAGCGCGTTCTCGGAAACGCCACCACGCGCTGGGTAAAACGACTGGGTGACAATACCAATCCGCATGACGAGTGCCGATTACGGGGACGGTGCCGACGACGCGCTAGAAACCGAGTTGGACTGACGCTTCCTGCTCTTTGGTTGAGAAGACGAGACGGAAGTTGTGGTCGTCGTTCTTCGTCTCAAACCAGAGATAGCCGGTATTCACATTCGCTCCTTCCCCGACGATCTGCGATTCGAGAATCGGGTAAGCGTTGCCGGTCGAGGAAACGATTTTCCCCTCGCGACCGATCCAGTCACTGGGATCGCTCGTGGCACTCTGCACCGGCGCCGTGAACAGGAGAACGAACTTATTCCCGGCCTTCGGGCGTTGACCATGAAATTCATCGAGTTCCGCCGCGTTCAGGATTTTCACCTCGACGCTCTTATAACTCAACGACGCATTCACGTCGATGTTTCCCTTCTCCTCACGGGTAAGAATGACTCGTTCGGGGGCGTTTGTACTCTCATTTGTCGCGACCGTCCCGGTATTTGAGGAATTATTTTTGGTTGACGTCTTCTTTGAAAAAAACAACACGGAAAAACCGCCAACGATGACCAAAATGAGTAAGACGACGATGGAAATGATGAGAGTACGTTTCATAGTGGTGGATGATGCCTCCAATCCAAGGATACCAAAAAAACGGGTGCAAGGCAATGCGGCGCCTCCTCGAAAGAACCCGCGCTGACAATCACGGGTCTTATACCGCCACCGGGATTTGAACCCGGGTTCCATGGCTGAGAACCATGTGTCCTAGACCGGCCTAGACGATAGCGGCGTACTAAAAGGCACTGTACCTGCTGCCGATTGCTCTTTCAAGACCTGTCGCAATCGCCCTGATTTTTTCAGCAAGACTTCTCTCCTTCGAGCTTCAACTTTCGTTCTGAACGCTTCGACGCGCAGAAGACGATATGGCCGATGACCTTTCGTCGAGGTGATATTGCCCGCATTGTGCTCTGCCAAGCGACGCGCAACATTCTCCGTCAGGCCGATATACAATCGCCCAGCTCCATTCACGAGAACATAGACGAAACACGACATAGAGAGGGATGGCTGCCCGGCCTCAAGGCCGGGTCCGGCCTTCAGGCCGGAAGAACCAGACGTCCTGGACCGGACTAGACGATAGGGCCTTGCGGATGACGCGCCATGCCGAAGCACGCCTCGGCGCAGACTGTACCAAAGGCGTGCTGGGAAGGCAAGGTTATTCCCAATGCCGCGTGGCGATAGATCCGAGCATTCCGAAAACGCCAAATTGCAAGTAGAAGTCCGATGTCAGAAAAATGTTCGTTCCGTACACTTCGGTGATCAAGGCGAACATCCCCATGAGAAACCCGAACCAGAAGAACGCTTTGGAGAGAACTTTATTCGTTAGTGAAAGCACATTATGTCACCCCCCTCCTTCGCAGGTTTGGAATCGCAGACTGTCCCAACTGGGCCGCCAGTTCGATGAGCCGATTCGCGTAGCCCCATTCATTATCGTACCACGCTAATACCCGCACCAGCGAGCCGTTCACTTGCGTGGACAGCCCGTCGACAATCGCCGAGTGCGCGTTGCCGATGATGTCCGCCGAAACCAATGGGAGTTCCGAGTACTCAAGAATTCCCTTCAAGAAGGTTGCGGCCGCACGCTTGAGCTTCGCGTTCACCTGCTTCGCATCTTTGGGCGCCTTCCGGACGAGGCAGACGAAATCAGTGATGGACCCGCACGGCGTCGGCACGCGAAGGGAAATGCCGTTCAGTTTGCCGGTCAGGTGCGGCAGGGTTTTGGCGACGGCCTTGGTCGCACCGGTCGTCGTCGGAATGATAGAGAGCGCTGCCGCCCGCGCCCGGCGCAAATCCGTATGCGGAAAATCAAGAATACGCTGATCGTTGGTATAGGCGTGCACCGTATTCATAAAGCCGCGGACGACGCCGAAGGCCTTGTCCAGGACGAACACCACCGGGGAGAGGGAGTTCGTGGTGCAGGACGCGCTGGAAATGACCCGCTGCCGCGGATCGAACATGGCGTCGTTCACTCCCCGCACGATGGTGACGTCCGCATCATCCGAAGGCGCCGAGACCACGACCCGCTTTGCCCCAGCGGCCAGGTGCCAAGACGCTTTCGCCTTTTCGGTAAAGAGGCCGGTGCACTCGAGCACCACGTCAATGCGGAGTTTCTTCCAGGGCAGTTTGGCCGGGTTTTTTTCTGAAAGGACCTTGACGGTTCGACGGCCAACGCGGATGGCGTTTTTCAACGCGACCACCGGTTCAGCCAACTGGCCGTGTACCGAATCGAATCGCAGGAGGTGCGCGTTCGTTTTGGTGTCCGTGATGTCATTGATCGCGACGAAGGCGAGCTGCCGGTTGGCCAGGCCGGCGCGCAAGGCGAGGCGGCCGATCCGACCGAAACCGTTGATGGCGAGGCGAACTGGTTTCATACGATTCTTGGAAATAATCGTGCTTTCTCGGCTGACCCGAAGAGTTTCAACTTCTCCATGACGACCGCTTGCACGGCCGCAATGGAGGGCTCGAGCAACGCCCGCGGATCAAACTCGTCGCGCTGGTCGCGGAGCGTCGCCCGTAAGGTCTCGCTGAAGGCGACTTCAAGTTCCGTGACGATGTTGATGATCTTAATCCCCCGTTCGATCGCCGCCTCGATCTGGTCCCGGCCCAACGCCGACGCCCCGTGGAGCACCAGTGGCACATCGGTGGCCGCCTCGTGAATGGCGCTCAAGCGATCGAGGTCGAGCGGTGGCGCGCCCCGCTGCATCTTATAAATGCCGTTCACGTTGCCGATGGCAATCGCCAGCGTATCGACATCCGTTGCCCGTACGAACGGGGCCACCTGCGCCGGATCAGTGAGGAAACGAGCGCGATCGGGCGCGACCGCATATTCCTCCGCGGTCTTGCACTGCCCAATTTCTCCCTGCGCCAGGACACCGCGCTTGTGCGCGTAATCAACCGCCTGCTTCGTCAAGATGACATTCTCGTCGTACGGCAGGTCAGAGGCATCGATCATAATCGAGGTGAACCCGCCGTGAATACACTCGGCGACCGAGCGGAACGAGCTGCCGTGATCGAGGTGGAGGGCAACCGGCACGTTCACCGCCGAGTTTTTCGCTATCGTTTCGACGATGTGCGTGATCGGCTTCAAGCCAGCGTACTCGATCGTCGTTTCCGTCACCTGAATGATGACCGGCGACTGGACATCAACCGCGGCCCGGATGATCCCCAAGGTCATCTCGAGATTCACGGTATTGAACGCGCCAATCGCGTACTGGTGCTTGGCGGCGTGTTCGAGGAGGGTGCGGACCGAAACGAGCATACAGCCTTACCCGTTCACGAGACTAATGAGGGAACGCGCCGTGAGCGACGCCTGGCCGACGAGCACGCCGGAAAAATGGGTGCCGTCCAAAAAAGCATTGATGTTCGAGGGGGTCACGCTCCCGCCGTAGATGAGCGGGGACGCTTGGCCGCCGAGCGACTGCCAAATCACTTCCGCCATGGCAAACGCCTGCGGCGGAGTGACGGGGCCGCCCGGGGAAATGGCCCAGACGGGTTCGTACGTGATACGCACACGGCGACGTTGCGCCGGCGGGAGACCGGACACGGCAGACTGCACCTGTCCTCGGACGACCGGCCGCGCCTGGCCCGGTCGCCGCTCCGCGCGTCGTTCGCCCACGCACAGGACCGGGGTCAATCCGCTGGCCAGCGCCTGCCGTACCTTCTGACGGATCTGCGCATCAGTCTCCCCCAGCGCCCGCCGATCGGAATGTCCAACAATGACAAAGCGACAGCCGAGGATTTTCAGATCGCTCGCCGAGACCTCTCCGGTCATGGCCCCGTTGGCGACCGGGGCGAGATTTTGGGCGCCCAGCTCGATCGGTGAACCGTGGAGGACCCGCGACACCGCACTCAACGCGGTGAACGAGGGACACAGGACCAAACGCGCCTGCGACGCCAAGCGAGAATGACGCAAGGTCAGCGCCAAGTGGACAGCCTCACGCACCGTGAGTTGCATTTTCCAGTTACCGATGACGAGGCGCAAGGCCATGGGGTGAAATGAAGTGCCCGCCCTGGGCACGACGATAGCATAGCACTATTCGACCCGCGCCGTCTCCCCCGCCACGGGGGGTTCGACCGGCGTCGCGGCCGTCGGTTCAACGGCCAGGAGCTGGCGGAGGTTCTCATCGTTGCGGAGCGGCCGGTAGTCAGGAAGTTCATCAACGGAACGGACGCCGAGGAAGCGGAGGAAATCAAGCGTCACGCTGTAGCGGGTCATCATCTTGGCTCTGTCCTCGCTGGCCTCGACCAACCCTTTCATCATGAGGTGACGGAGGATGAGGCTGCAGTTGACGCCGCGGATTTGATCGAGCTCGCTCTTGGTCATCGGCCCGCGGTAGGCGATGATGGTCAGCGTCTCGATGGCCGGATCGGTCAACTCGCCCGACTCTTCGTCTTTGACAAACGCGGCCACGACCTTCGCGGCCAGCGGACTCGAGACCATTTGTACCTGCTGGCCGTGCTGCTGGATCTGGACGCCTTTCTCATCGCGGTTGTACTCGAGGCGGAGTTCACCAACCGCCGCGGCTACCGCCTCCGGCTGCCCACCAGTCAACTCGGCGATTTTCTTCAGCGTCAGCGGTTTCGCGGCAACGAAGAGAAGACTTTCGATGTCCCGCTTTAGATTCATAGCGGCTCCCCGGCTTCGCTGTCCGCGCGAATAATGGCAATGTCTTCAAACATGCCGCCTTGCGCGACGCCGATGACCCGCTGTTTGACGAGTTCGAGTAGGGCCAGAAAGGTAACAATGACATCAACCTTTGAACGCGACTCGTTGACGAGCCGGGAGAAGTTGATCGTGGTTTCGGCCAAGACGCGGTCACGAATCGACCGGATCTTCTCTTGCAAATTCAACGTCCGGACGATGATCTCGCGCGGCAGCCGGATCACCGGTTCCAGGCGCTGCAAGACGCTGGCGAAAACGGCCGGCAGCGCTTCGGGTTTCAGTCCGACAGGTGGCATGAACACCGGCACCGGCAAGACGTACTGTCGGGGGTAGAGGACCCGTTGCTGGCGCAGTTTCTTCCGGAGCACCTTGGCCGCATCGAAGTACGCTCGGTACATCTTCAGCTGCCGCTCGAGGTCGCGGCCGTCTTCTTCCCCGTCGAGCTGCAAGTAGGGCAAGAGCACGCGCGACTTGATGAGAATCAGCTTCGCCGCCACCACGAGAAAATCCGCTAGTTCCTCCGGATTCCGCTGCTCGACCTGCTGCAGGGCGACGATAAACTGCTCGGCTACCCGGGCCAGTGAGATTTCTGTAATATCAAGCTGCTCGGCCTCAATGAGCTCGAGGAGGAGATCTAACGGTCCCTCAAATGTTTCGATTTTTGTCTTGAACACTGACGAATGATTAACGCTTTTTCTTTTTTTCGGCAATGTCGCCGGTGATCGGCCGTTCCGCCCGGTGGTAGTCCTTCACCTTCAACCGCAAGGACTCGGTAAACGAACCCGCGCCGAACAGTGCCTGGGATGTTTTCAAAAGGGTCTTGTCCATGACCACCTGGAGCTTATGGAACGAACCGAACGGGGTCTGGCTACCGGCCTTCTGCTTCAGCGTTTTCGTCATCTCACTCTCGGACGCGATGGACACCTGCTTGGCGCCGAGCAATTTTTTCACCTTCTGCAAGTCAACACGGAAATGCGCCGGCACAACCGCCAGAAAATGGTGGCTTCCTGGCTGGAGTTTCGGGTCATCGCTCGCCGGCTTTGGATCGCGGACCTTAAGCAACAGCGTCTTGGCAATCTCGTTCAACTTCACCTTCAGCGTTTGCGCCAAGTCATAGGCAGTGAACACCGTCTTATGCTCCACCACCTGGAACGGCAGTTTCCGCGCCTTGAGATACGCCGTGAGTTTCGCGGGAATGCTCATAGAACCTTTTTCTTCTTGGGGGACGGAAAGGAGAACTGTTGCTGCTCGCCGAGGAGACGCCGCGCCAGACGACGGCCAGCGGCCGTCAAGCGCACCTCGTCGATGAACCACTTGTGCGGCGTGCGCCGCCCATAGCCGACCAACAACTCTTTATCAATTAATCGCTCGAGCGATTTCGTGATGACGCTCTCGATATCCTTGGGCGCCGCCCGTCGTTTGTAAAAACTGTTGAGCTGACGGCGTGGGGAACGCTCCAGACGATGGTTTAGAAGGTCCGTCAGGATGAATCGCTGAAGCCGCGAGAGCGTCATACCACGCCCTCACTATACCATAAAAATCGTTCGGTGGGAAGGGCTATTTCCCTTTGGCTTTTCGTTTCTGAAACGCGATGTGTACCGTCTCAAGCTGCTCGCTTGGCAGCTCGCTCGGGGCACCCATCATCAAGTCCTTCCCATCAGTCGTTTTGGGAAAGGCAATCACCTCGCGGATGTTCGGCTCGTTTTCCAAAATCATCACGAGTCGGTCTAACCCCGGCGCAATACCCCCATGCGGCGGCGTCCCATAGCGAAGCGCGCGGAGAAAATGGCCGAACTGAGCTTCGATTTCCGCGCTTGTGTGTCCAAGGAGTTGAAAAATTTTCTCTTGGAGTTCGGGACGATGGTTCCGGATGCTGCCGGAAGCGATTTCCGTCCCGTTGAGCACCAAGTCGTACTGGTAGCTTCGCACCTGCAAAGGATTCGTTTCCAGCCACGGGAGATCCTCGTCGTGTGGCCGGGTAAACGGGTTGTGGGCAAAGGTGAGACGCCCCGTGTCGTCTTTCACGAACGCGGGAAAATCGGTGATCCAGACGAACGCCAGCTCGTCCGGATCGTTCGGGTTGACGCGCAGATCAGGTTTATCCGATTGGAATTTCGTCATCGCTTCGTCGTAGGTGAGCCGCGGCCAGGGCGACGTCGCCACCCGTTTGTTCGGATAGAGCGCGGTCAGCATGGCGGTGAACAGCCCTTCGATCGTTTGCCAAATGTCTTCTTGGGTAACGAAAGACATTTCCATATCGAGTTGCGTGTGCTCGGGCTGACGGTCGCCGCGCTCGTCCTCATCGCGAAAGCACCTGGCAAACTGATAGTACTTTTCGATCCCCGACATCATAAGCAGCTGCTTGAACTGCTGCGGCGCCTGCGGCAAAACGTAGAACTGGCCGGGGTACAATCGCGAGGGGATGATGTACTCGCGCGCGCCCTCCGGCGTCCCTTTCGTCAGGACCGGTGTTTCCACTTCGACAAATCCGCGGCCATCCAGCCAGCGTCGGCAGAAGTTCGCGATCGTCGCGCGGTGGCGAAGATTCTTTTGCAGCCGGGCCGTCCGCAGGTCGAGGTAGCGATGTGTCAAACGCAATTCCTCCTTGACGTCACGGGTATCGTCAGTGAGTTCAAATGGCGGCGTCTCGGCTTCGTTGAGCACGGTGAAGGTCTCGGCCACGACCTCAACCGAACCGGTCGGCAGGTTTGGATTCGGTTTTTTTCGTCCCACCACCGTGCCCGTGATTTCCACCACATACTCGGCGCGCACGTTCTCTGCGGCGGCGTGGGCGTCAGGATGATCTGGCGCCAGAACGACTTGCACCAAGCCGGAGGCATCGCGCAGGTCGAGGAAAATAATTTTCCCCATATCCCGCCGGATGTGCACCCAACCCTGCAGGAGCACCGGCTCCCCGATTTTCGTGGTCGTGTCGGCCGCCCGGGTTCGCATCATGGTCGTAAGCGATTCAACAAACGGGGGAACGGTATCGTTTCACGGATATGCTCGAGTCCGCAGATCCAGCGCACCAGGCGCTCTAACCCGACCCCGAAGCCAGCGTGCGGGACCGAGCCGTACTTCCGTAAATCCAGATACCACCCGTAATCCTTTTCGGAGAGCTTCCATTCTCTGAGCCGCTGTTTAAGCAGCGCATAGTCATCAATGCGCTCCGAACCGCCACTGATCTCGCCGTAGCCGTCGGGGGCCAACAGGTCGGCATTGAGAACGAGCTTCGGGTTCTCGGGGTCGGGCTTCATGTAAAAGGCCTTGATGCCCGCCGGGTAGTGCGTGATGAACACGGGCTGGACGAACTGCTTGGAGAGGACCTCTTCCTCGTTCGCTCCGAGGTCTTCACCCCAGGCAATTTTTTTTCCCGCGTCGTCCAGACGTTTGAGGGCCTCATCGTACGTCAGGCGCGGGAACGGCGGGACGACCTGCTTCAGACTCTCGACATCACGCTCGAGTAATTCCAGTGACGCTGCCTGGTTCTTCACCACCTGGGCGACCACCGCGCTGATGAGCGCTTCTTGGATCTTTAAACTCCCATCGAAATCAACGAAGGCGGCTTCGGCGTCGAGCATCCAGAACTCGATGAGGTGCCGGCGCGTTTTTGACTTTTCGGCGCGGAACGTCGGCCCGAAATCGTAGACACGGCCCAAGGCCATGGCCGTCGCCTCAATGTACAGTTGTCCGGTCTGGGCCAGATAGGCCGGCTCGCCGAAGTAATCCGTTTTGAACAGCGTCGTCGTCCCCTCGGCCGCGGTCGGCGTCAGAACCGGGGAATCAGTCAGGACAAAATCATGTTCGTGCAGCCATTCACGCAGTCCCAACGCGATCTCGTCGCGGACCCGAAGAATCGCGGTCTGACGAGGTGAACGGATCCAGAGGTGACGGTTTTCCAACAGAAAATCAGGACCATGCTCTTTCTTGCCAATGGGATACGGGGCAGCCAGCTGGACAACCTCGAGTGCCTTGACTTTCATCTCCCAGCCCGACGGACTCCGCGGTTCTGATGCAATCTCTCCGGCCAGACGGACCGAGGACTCAACCGTGAGTTGGCTCGCTGCCGTAAACACCGCTGCCGAAACCGCATCCTTCGCGACCACGGCCTGCAAAACTCCGGTGCCGTCACGCACCTGCAGAAAAACAATTGAGCCCGACGACCGGACATTGGCAATCCAGCCCTCGATGGTTCCGTCAGTGGCGGCGTAGAGTGATCCGATGGTGAGACGATCCGACATAACCACGTGCGATATCCCGGCCAGAAAACAACGGGGGTAGGGCTATTGTACCGGCGATGACGGATCTTGGTCAATGCCAGTGCGCTGGCGATACCGCCAACTGAACAGGACAATCACGACCACTGCGGCCATGAGATTCCAGAGGAGATCGTCGGCGGTATCAAAGAGGTCGGTCACGCGGCGCGTCGCAACCACCAAGTCGCCAAGATATTCGGTAATCTCGTAGACCACCGAAAGGAGCACGGTCAGACTCACCGCGGTGAGACCAAGGAACGCATCACCCCACTGTCCACCGCGCCTTTGGGCATAGGCTCGGATCACCAACCATAGGCCCCCGGCCACGGCCGCGGTACCGACGACATGGGCCAGTTTGTCCCACCAGACAATGGCGCCGTACAGACCGGCAAAATTTCCGGCGGCGTCGAACCAGATCCCCGCCACTGCCAACCAACTGACGACCCACGGCAATGGTTGACCAGACCGCGCGAAACGCCGAGCCACCAGGACCAACAACGCGGTGCCGAGGATGTTCGTCAGCGCCAACGCACCCTGTCGGATAAGGGAATCATACCGCGTCCCCAGCTCGATAAAAAGCAAAACGACTTGCAGGGGAAGAATGGGGCGAGGGAGTAAACGAATCATGTGGTTGGCCGAAGTCGAACAAGCGCTTTTCGGATCTCTTCGAAAATGAGTACCGGCAAACCGCCCAGGAACGCGATCAGCCAGTCGAAAGCAGTCAACGGCGCAACGTGGAAGACGGCGGCCAAGGCCGGAACGTACAGGATCCCCACTTGCATAGTCAGGACCAAGGCCAAGGCGGGCCAGAGCAGCCGGTTCGTCCAGAAAAGCGAGAGGAATGAACGCCGACTGGAGCGGAAGACAAAAGCCGAGAACCACTCGCCGAAGGCCATCGTGGTAAGCGTCATGGCGTACAGATGCGCTTGCGATGCTCCCTGTTGGAGCTCCCGGAGAAAAACCAGGAACGTGCCCAGGGCTATGGTAAAGGCAATCCAGCCAATACGCAGCCACTGGCCGCGGTTGACGATCGGCTGCTGGACCGGGCGCGGCGGCTCTTGCAACACCGTCGCTTTCCCTGGTTCTTGCGCCAAGGCGATTCCCATGAAGGGGTCGGTAATCGCATTCAACCAGATAATCTGTGTCGGAAGAAGGGGGAGCGGCAACCCGGCAAAAAGAGCGACAATAATAACGATAAGTTCGGCAAAATTCGAGGCCAGAAGATACAGCAACGTCCGCTGGATGTTTCGGTAGATGGTCCGTCCTTCCCGGATGGCCGCGACAATCGAAGACAAGCGACCGTCAGTCACAATCATGTCGGCCGCATCTTTCGCGGCGTCGGTCGCGCCCGACCCAATGGCGATGCCGACGGTCGCGACGGAGAGGGCGGGGACGTCGTTGATCCCATCACCGGTCATGGCGATGACCTTCCCCTGGTCAACGAACGCGCGGGCGATCCGCAACTTCTGTTCCGGGGAGACGCGACTGGCGACGCGCAAATGCGGCAAACGCTGGCGGAGCGTTTCGGCGGATATCCCGTCCAATTCCTTCCCATCGAGCACCGCCAGCGGGTGATGAGGCTCGAGTAACCCAATTTCGCGCGCGACGGCTTCGGCCGTCACCCGATAATCCCCGGTGAGCATGAGCACGCGAATACCCGCCTGCTCCGCAATGGCCAGCGTTTCCCGCGCTTCAGACCGAATGGTATCGCGGAGGGCACACAGTCCCAGATACGTCAACTTCCCCTTCAGGTGGTGGCTGGCCAGCGATCGCCAATCATCCGTTGTTTCCGCGTAGGCCAGTGCGAGACCCCGCAAACCGTCCTGGGCCATGCGTTCAAACTGCTCGCGCACACGGGCCTTCGCTTCCGGCCGGAAAGGGTGGTGTTGTCCGTGCAGCGCGACCTTGTCGCAGAGGTCAAGAATCTGGCGCGGCGCACCCTTGACGGCGACGAACTGCCGCCGACCGCCGTCCAGCGAATGAAAAGTCACCATGTACCGGACATTGAAATCGAAGGGGAACTCGCCGACCCGCGGCATCGCCGCCAAGAGCTTGCGATGCTGGAAACCGGCTTTCTCGGCCAGGACGAGGAGGGCAATCTCCGTCGGGTCGCCGACCGGACTGGGCTTCCCGTCCATCGTTTCCGCGAAACGGGAATCATTGCACAACGCCGCCACTTTGAGCGCCAGGACCAGTTCCGGAATGGAGGTCGGATCAACCGGCTGCTGGCCGACGAAGAAGTCACCGCGGATCGAGTAGCCCTCGCCGGTGACGCTGACGACTAGGTCAGCGACTGCCAGCTGCTCAACCATCATTTCGCCGAAGGTCAACGTCCCGGTCTTGTCGGCCGCGATGGTCGTCACGGAGCCGAGCGATTCGACCGCGGTGAGTTTTCGGATGAGGGCTTGGCGCTTGGCCATCTGCCACATCCCGGTGGCCAGGGTTAACGTAATGACGACCGGCAATCCCTCGGGAATGAGCGACACCACCAAGCTCACCGACAGGAGAAAGACGGTTTCCATCGGCAGTGCCCGAGCCAATCCAGCCAGGAAAACGACCAAAGCAAAAATGAAAATGACCCCGGTCAACCGCCGAGAAAAGGTGCTCAAGCTCTTTTGGAACGGCGTCGCCTCCCGCTTCGCCGCTCCGACCGCGCGGACTATTTCCCCGATCCGCGTGGCCATACCGGTTTCGGTCACGAGCAGCCGTCCCCGACCATAGACCACCGTCGTCCCGCGCCAGGCCATGTCGTGCTGGTCAGCCAGCGCGGTGGACTCGGGAAAAACGGTCGAGGTCTTCTCCGCCGCCACCGACTCCCCGGTAAAAACCGCTTCGTTCACCTTCAGGTTCACCGTTTCGATCAGCCGACCATCGGCCGGGAGGACGACACCGGTCTCGAGGATAATGACGTCACCCGGCACAAGCCGCTCACTCGCGATCCGATGTTCCCGACCGTCGCGAATGACCGCGACTTCCTGGGGCGTCAGCGACCGCAGCCGATCCATGGCGCGCCCGGCCTGACGCTCTTGCCAGAACCCGACGAACGCGTTGAAGACTACGATGCTCGCAATGACCAGACCGTCGGTGTGTTCGCCGATAGCGTAGGCGATGCCCGCGGCAATCAAAAGGATGATGATGAGCGGGCTCTTGAGCTGGGTGCCAAACAAACGCCAGCTCGTTGCCCGCCGCTGGTGTTCGACGGTATTGGGCCCCTTCAGCGCGAGTTGCTGCTCGGCAATCGTCCACGATAACCCATCCGGCGATGAGGCTAATCGTCGCGCCACGTCAGGGATCGGTAGGGCATGCCAGGGAACAGTGTGCACAGTCATTCTCTCCTAACACTAGTGTACCATATTCGGCACTCCTTTTTTGGAGGGCGACCCGACCAAGAAACGTCCCCGGCGGGAACGCCGAATCAAGCTCGACGCCTCAGCAACGGGATTGAACGTTCCGGCCTTTCAGAAATACTGGTGGAAATTTTTGAACGCCGCTCGAACCTATTCTTGAAAACCAGTTTTAGGCCGCTACGGCGGGCGGAATGGGGTTCAAGGGCGAATGCCGTGCGCGCGCCCTGGCCTACGACTAATACGCGTGAGGACATCATGGCCTCCTCGGGTTGGGTGGATGAAGGTGTCGCCGCCGAGCTGCCGCTTGAGCTTCTTGGCCACCGCTCGCTTGACCCCAGCCGGTGAGATTGCCCTGCCAGATAGAATGTTGTTGCTTCCCCGGCCGGTGATCTTTTCGCAGTCGACCTGCCCCAGTACTTTGTTGGCCACCACTTCCTCCTTGTGGGTGAAGGCCAGAAAAAGTAACAACGGGAACAACCCAACCTAACAGGAATGTGGTTGGGGGTCAATGGCGTTGAGCGAACTTGCCAATATTTATCGGCCCTGCTAGGGTGTATTCAGCCGATGGGGGGGAACACTCTGAGTCATTCCTTTAATCGTTATTATATGAAGCTTGGGTCCTACCTCCCTATCGTCATTGTGGCAGCGCTTGGGCTGGCCGGGATATTTTTCGTTAGCTTCCAGCAATCAAACAAGGCATCGTCAACTGACAACCCAGGCGCAGAGAGCAACGACAAGCCGGCCCAGGTGACCCTGATTCCGGGGACCAACCTCAACCGTGTGGTGTTGACCGAGAAGGCGGTTCAGCGGCTGGCGATCAAGACTGGGCAGACTCGCATGGCGCTGGTCCCGAAGAGCAGGGCGCAGCGTTTGACTATTCCCTACGCGGCGGTGATCTACGACGCCGATGGCGGTACCTGGGCGTACGCTCAGCCGGAGCCACTCGTTTACGTTCGACATCGCATCAGTGTTGATTCTATAGACCAAGATTTGGCGGTTCTCGCTGACGGCCCGCCGCCTGGCACAGAAGTGGTGATCGTCGGAGCCGCCGAGTTACTTGGCGCCGAGTTTGGGGTGGGGAAGTAGGTACGTATGAAAATCTCCTAGGCGCAGATGCACCGCCTCATTGCAGCCAGTCTGAACTTTCGACTCCTCGTGGTGGCGATTGCCGCAGTGGTGATGCTTTTTGGCATTGCTCAACTGCGGCAGCTGTCAGTAGACATTTTACCCGAGTTTGAGTCGCCCCGGGTGGAGATTCAGACGGAAGCGCCGGGATTGTCGGCTGAAGAAGTAGAGAGCCTGATCTCTCTCAATCTCGAAGAGTTGCTCAGCGGTACGTCGTGGCTGAAGACCATTCACTCCACTTCGGTGCCGGGACTTTCGTACGTGCAGCTCATTTTCGAGTCGGGCACCGACTTGATGCGCGCCCGGCAGTTGGTGCAAGAGCGACTGTCGCTCGCGTACACCTTACCAAATGTATCACAGCCGCCGGTCATGCTGCAGCCGCTGTCGGCTACCAGCCGGACCATGATGATCGGGCTTTCGGCGGACGAAATGTCGCCCATTCAGCTGTCGGTCTTGGCGCGCTGGACGATTAAGCCCCGCCTGCTCGGTGTGCCCGGCGTGGCCAATGTGGCGATCTGGGGCCAACGCGATCGGCAGCTGCAAGTGCTGGTCGATCCGGAGCGGCTGGCGGCCAAAGGATTAACGCAAGAGCAAATCATTAGGACCACCGGCGATGCCATGTGGGTGTCCCCTTTGAGCTTTTTGAACGCATCGGCTCCAGGCACCGGCGGGTGGATCGATACGCCAAATCAGCGACTCGGGGTTCAACACACACAGCCTATTTCCTCACCGGAAGATTTGGCCCGGGTATCTGTCGATGGTGCCACTAACCTTCGTCTCAGTGATGTGACCGAAGTGGTGGAAGGACATCCACCGTTGATTGGGGATGCGGTGCTTAACCAGGGAGCGGGACTGCTGCTGGTGATTGAGAAATCCCCCGCCGCCAACACTCTCGCGGTGACTCGCGGGGTGGAAGCAGCGTTGGCGGGGCTGCAGCCGGGTTTGTCCGGCGTGAAGGTCGATTCGCAGGTATTTCGATCAGCCTCTTTCATAGAGACAGCGATCGACAACCTGGCCAGCGCGTTGGTGCTTGGGGCAGTGCTCGCGGTGCTGATCTTGCTTGCTTTCCTGTTCGAGTGGCGGGTCGTGTTCATCAGCCTGGTGGCAATTGTTCTGTCGCTGCTGGCAGCGTTGGGAGTGTTGTATGTGCGCGGAGTAACCATCAACACGATGGTCTTGACCGGCCTGGTGATTGCGCTGGCCGTCGTCATTGACGACGCCATCGTCGACGTCGAGCATATCGCGCGGCGACTTCGTCGTCCGGCGCAAGCCGAGACAAGCAGTCGTGGCCCGTCAGCGATGCGCACGGTACTGGAAGCTTCGCTCCAGATGCGCGGTCCCCTCATATACGCGACGCTTATTATTGGCCTGACCACGTTGCCGATTTTTGCCATGACGGGGGAGGTTGGTGCTTTCTTTCGACCGCTCGTCATTTCGTATGCGCTGGTGGTCGCAGCGTCCCTGGTGGTGGCGTTGACCGTGACGCCGGCATTAAGCCTGTGGCTATTGCGTCCAACAGCCCGCCCGCTTTGGCCGAAATCTCTGATGGTCCGGCTGCAGCGTGGTTACAATTCCCGGCTGGCGCAGGCCATTCGCACACCGCGCCGGGCATACCTGATCGCGGGCATCGTCGTGGTGATTGCTATCGCGGTGTGGCCGAAGTTGACGCAGGAAATTCTGCCTTCGTTTCAGGAGCGGCATTTGCTGATCGACTGGACAGGCGCGCCGGGCACCTCCCATCCTGAAATGTACCGGCTGTTGACTGCGGCCGGTCGAGAGCTCGGATCCTTGCCCGGGGTGAGCAACGTTGGTATGCACCTCGGGCGCGCGGTAACCGGGGATCAGGTGGTGGGTATCAATGCCAGCCAGCTGTGGGTTACCGTCGATCACACGGCCGACTACGAAGCGACGGTCGCTGACATACGGCAGACAGTCGCCGGCTACCCCGGGCTCACCGGCACGGTGCAGACCTACCTGACCAAGCGAGTCAGGGAGGCGCTGACCGGAGTCAGTAAGCCTATCGTGGTGCGCCTCTACGGCCCCAGCCGGGAGGTGCTGCGGGCCAAGGCAGAAGAAGTGCGCGGAGCCCTGGCTCAGATTGATGGCGTGGTTGATCTGCAGGTGGAAGGTCAGGTTGAGGAGCCGTACGTGCAAATCCAGGTTGACCTCGCCAAGGCCGAGCGCTACGGGCTCAAACCGGGTGATGTCCGTCGGCAGACAGCCACCGTCTTTGCTGGTCTGGCCGTCGGTAGTCTGTTCGAGCAACAGAAAGTGTTTGACGTGGTGGTCTGGGGTGTGCCGGCTGTGCGTGACAACGTGACCGACATTCGCGAGTTTCTGCTGGAGACGCCCGGTGGTGGTCACGTGCGCTTGGAGGACGTGGCCGATGTGCGGGTGGCCTCGACACCGACAACTATTGAACATGAAGCCACCTCGCCGCGCATTGACATTGTCGCCAACGTGCGCGGGCGCAATCCCGACGCGGTGGTGGACGATGTTGAAGCACGTCTGCAGGGCATCAAGTTTCCACTGGAGTACCATCCGGAGCTGCTGGGGGAATACGCCGAGCGAGAGGCGGATCTAAATCGCTTGCTGAGCGTGGCCGTAGCAGCGGCGATTGGGATTTTTCTCCTGTTGCAGGCGTTGCTAAAAAGTTGGCGTTTGGCGGGCTTGTCCTTCGCGGCCACATCGTTTCCGCTCCTCGGCGGCGTGCTGGCGGTAGCCACGAGCGGCGGTGTCATCTCGCTCGGTTCAGCGATTGGCTTTCTTGCCATTCTGGGAATAGGGGCTCGTCAGACCGTTGTGCTGTTCAGTCAGTACCGTGACCAGGAGCAGCGAACAGGCGAAGTCGCCGGACCCGAGCTGGTCCAGCAAATTACGCAGGAACAGTTCGTGCCGCTGCTGGTGAGGACGGCCACCATCGCTGCGGCCCTGCTGCCGATGGTGTTTCTCGGCAACCGCGCCGGACTTGAGATCGTGCACCCCATGGCAATTGTTATCCTGGGCGGACTCATCGCCTCGGCCTGCGGGCAGCTTTTCGTGGTGCCGGCCCTGTATCTTCGGTTTCGGCCAGTCAGCCAGTCGAATGCGCCCGGTGCGTCTCGTGGACAAGACGGGCACTCTCAATTTGTATAAGTTCTCGCATCAGAGAAAGCATTTATGGACAGTAGCCCGATGTCACCTCCCAGCTCTCCGATCCTGATAGCCGAAGGCTTAAGTAAGTCGTACGATAAACGACAAGCGCTTAAGGAACTTTCATTTTCTCTGGCGGCTGGTCGGGTTCTGGGGTTTCTGGGCCCTAACGGCGCGGGGAAGACGACCGCCATGCGTATCCTGACAACCATTCTCGAGCCGTCGGCAGGGCATTTTACCATTGACGGTGTACGTTCTGACTATCCCGATACAATCCGCCGGCGAATTGGTGTGTTGCCGGAGAGCTTAGGCTTTCCCCAGCACGTAATGGCCCTGGAGTACTTACTGTACTTCGGCCAGCTGTATGGGCTTTCTCTTCCGGCCGCCCGCCGTAACGCCCACCGGCTGCTCGCAGAAGTTGGTTTGGAACGCCGCGCCAAGTCGCTGATTGGCAGCTACAGTCGGGGCATGCGTCAACGATTGGGCATTGCCCGGGCGCTCGTCAACGATCCCGTCGTGCTGTTTCTCGATGAACCGACCTTGGGCCTGGATCCACGGGGCCAACAGGAACTGTTGACACTCGTGCAGCGGATTGCGCAGCAGCGGGGGGTTGGTATCATCATGTGCAGTCATGCTTTGTCGGAAATTGAAGTGGTCTGTGATGATGTAGTGATCTTGAGCCACGGCCGTGTCGTGGCGAAGGGCACGGTGGCCGAGGTGCTTGAACTCGCCCGCGGGACCGTGACCGGAAGCGGCGGTGTCCGGATCCGCGTCAGCCCGCCCTCGATTGCCACCGCGCAAGGGGTGTTGGCAAGGGTGCCTGGCGTGACACGCGTGGCAGCGGTTGATGAGCGGGGCGGTTGGCTGTTGGTGGAGCTCGCAGCGGGCGCCGGGGGACCAGCGGCTGCGGCGCCAACATACAATCACATCCTCGAGCCGCTGATGAGCGCCAACATTTCTCTTCAGGGATTTGTGGCGAACGAGACCAGTTTGCAAGATGTATTCTTACAGGTCACCGAGGAACATATATGAGTACTCACCTCCAACAACACGTTACGCAGTTGCGGGAGACGGGCACCTCACCACCGACCTGGTGGGTGGTGTTCGGGCGGGAGCTGGCCGATCTGTGGATCGGCGGCAAAGCGCTGTGGTTGATTCTTGTCTACACCCTGCTGCTGGGCATCTGGTCCTACGTGCTGGCCAGCAATAGTGAGCTGAGTCTGATTCCGCCGAAGGAGATGGTCTTTGAGATGCTCAAGGCATACGTGGGGGTGAGCCTATTTGTTGCCTTAATCATCGGTGCCGATAGTATTGCTGGCGAGCGGGAGCGCGCCACTCTGGAGGGGCTGCTCCTGACGCCGACCAGCCGCCGCCAACTGGTAATGGGAAAGTTTTTGGCGGCGATCTCGCCCTGGCCGGTGGCGCTGGCCGTGACCATTCCCTATTGGAATGTACTAGCCCAGGGCGACAAAGTGTTTGGCCAGGCGATCCTGTGGGGAGCTATTTTGGCAGCGATCCTTACCCCCGCGTTAGCGGCGATTGGCATGTTGGTGAGCCTGTGGGCCAAATCCAACAGAACGAGCATGTTTTTGAGCCTGGGCCTGTATTTGTTCCTCCTGTTGCCGTCGCAGCTGCCCGGGAAAGCCCAGACGGGTGCGATTGGGTCGTTGCTGCAACTCATCAATCCGCTGGCGGCGGCCAACCACTTTCCGGCTAAAATATTGGTAAATAATCGCCACCTCGAGGAGATGTGGCCATGGCTTGTATCACCGGTGGTCCTGGCCGTGCTGGCTGTGGGCTTGCTCTTCCTGTTTGCCCGCGGTCTGCGGCTTGAACCGACGCTACCGGGATGGATCCGCTCGTCGTGGCGCCGCGTCAGTAGGGTTGGTGTGGTCAGCCTCGTTCTGGCGACTACGATCATGGCGGCGCCGGCGCTCGCGCGGAGCACCATCGCCATCGCACCGCCTGACCCCGATGAGCAACAAGATGAGTCTGTATCATCTGCCGATGAGCAGCCAAAGACACAAGTTCAAAGGGTCCAGACGGAACTGACAGTCGATATCGATCGAGACGTTACCACGGTGAAGGCGGGGGATGAGGTGCTCTACAAGACTGTTATTACCAATCGCGGCAGCGGTCCGACTCCCCCGCTGGTGGTGGCCATGAACATCATCAATTTAGATGCAACCGGCGGAGTTGTTGATCCCGAGGACTGGTCGCCGCAGCGCACCCAGCAACTGCCGCCACTGGCACCGAACAAATCAGCTGAGTTGTCCTGGCAGGTGAATGCAATTCTGGATGGCGACTACATGATCTACATGGTGGCGATCCCCATTCCCGAAAGCACGGACGCCACCAGCCAGCCGGTAACCAGCTCGGGCATTCACCTGACCGTGACACCGCACACGAGGATCAACCCCGGGGGTGTGCTGCCCTATGTGATCGGCGGGCCGCTGATACTGCTGTTGGTGATTGTCGTTGTCTACTGGCGGCGGCGGCGCACTGTTGATACGGGGGCGGGAGACTAAACCAGGATAGGCCAGTATACGATGTGTAGTATCCGTAATAATCTCAGTAGTCGCATCTGGGGGGCAGATGGACACCGGGTAATGTACTGATCAATGCAGGGTAAAGCGAACAGTCACTTTTCGAATCTAGAAGATAGGAGGGCCGGCTTTTGGCGTAGGCCCCCCACGCTGTTTTTTGCTCCGAGGAAGTGCCTATGATGCGGTGGATTGTTCGGTCGAGCTTGCGGTTCCGCTGGCTGCTGCTGGCAGCGGCGGCGGCCATGATGTACTTCGGCATCACCCAGCTGCGCAGTATGCCGGTGGATGTGTTCCCTGAGTTTGCCCCACCGCTGGTCGAAATTCAGACTGAAGGGCAAGGCATGACCTCGACCGAGGTCGAAGAGCTCATCACGATTCCGATGGAAGAGACATTGCGGGGCACGCCTGAGCTCGACGTGATGCGGTCCAAGTCAGTGACGGCGCTTTCGTCTATTCGGATCATCTTCAAAGCCGGAACTGATCTGATGCGCGCCCGGCAACTCGTGCTTGAGCGCCTTGATCTGGCAATTCAAGATTTGCCGAAGTCAGCCGGAATTCCTTTCATGCTGCCGCCGTTGTCAGCCACCAGCCGGGTGATGAAGATCGGGTTGACGTCGGATCAATACGAGCTCAAGGACCTATCCATGACCGCCTACTGGCGGATGCGGTTTCGGCTGATGGGAGTGCCGGGTGTAGCCAACGTGGCCATCTGGGGCGATCGCATCAAGATGCTTGCGGTCGAGGTCGATCCGGCGCGGATGCGCACACACGGGGTGACGCTCGATGAAGTTGAACGGGCCACTGCGGAGGCTTTGGATTTTGGGCTGCTGCCCTACTCCACCGCTGCCAAGACGCGCACGGAAGGTTTTATCGATACGCCGAACCAGCGATTTACCATCCGGCACATCTTGCCAGTGATTGCGCCGGAGGATCTCGCCCGGGTGACCGTGACCACACAGAGCGGGCGGGCGGTGCGCTTAGGCGACGTGGCTGACGTGGTCTGGGATACCTGGCCGCTCGTTGGCGATGCCGTTATTAATGATGGGCCGGGCCTGATGCTGATCGTGGAAAAATTTCCTTGGGCCAACACTTTGGAGGTAACCCGGGGGGTGGAAGCGGCGCTCACGGAGATGAAACCCGGGTTGCCTGGCATCACGATTGACTCTGAAATCTTCCGCCCGGCTACCTTCATCGAGATGGCGATCGGCAACCTGACCCGAGCGTTGTTGATTGCCAGCGTGTTGGTCGTTGTGGTGCTGTTCGTCTTCCTGTACTCATGGCGCGTGGCACTGATCAGCCTGGTGGCCATACCCCTGTCTTTATTGACCTCGGTGCTCGTGCTGTACCTGCGGGGCGCGACCATCAACACCATGATTCTGGCGGGACTGGTGATTGCGCTTGGTGTTGTCGTGGACGACGCCATCGTCGACGTCGAAAACATTGTCAGACGCCTGCGACAGGTTCGCCAGTCGAACGGGCGGTCGATTGCTTCCGTAATCATCGAGGCCTCGTTTGAGGTCCGCCACGCCATTATCTTTTCAACCCTGATCGAGGTCATTGTTCTCGTGCCGGTCTTTTTTATGGGCGGGTTGTCCGGCGCCTTCTTTCGACCACTGGCGATCTCCTATACCCTGGCGGTGGTAGCCTCGACCGTGGTAGCGCTCACCATCACGCCGGCGTTGAGTTACCTCCTCTTGCGCCGCACCGGGCAGACGAGCCACACCTCGCCACTCATCCCTTGGCTGCAACATCATTACGACCGGCTCCTCGCAGGCATTCTTCGCGCTCCGCGACGGGTGTATGCGGTCGTGGGCAGTATTGCGTTGCTGGGCGTGGTCGTGACGCCGCAGTTGGGACAAGAGTTACTGCCAGAGTTTCGCGAGCGGGATTTCTTGATGCACTGGGTGACCAAGCCTGGCACCTCGCATCCGGAGATGTACCGCGTGACGGTCCAGGCGAGTAAAGAGCTGCGGGCCATCCCCGGGGTGCGAAATTTCGGTGCCCACATTGGTCGAGCGATCGCTGCCGATGAGGTTGTTGGCATCAACTTTACCGAAAACTGGGTGAGCGTGGATCCGGCGGCCGACTACGACGCCACCCTCGCCGCTATCCAAAAAACGGTTGACGGTTACCCGGGAATCTACCGCGACGTCCAAACCTATTTAAAAGAGCGCATCCGGGAAGTACTCACCGGGGGAGGCGATGCGATCACCATACGCATCTTCGGTCCCGAGTTGCATGAGTTGAGCAAGCAGGCCGAGCGGGTCAAGGAGGCCCTCGCGGGCATTGATGGCTTGGTTGACCTCAACGTGGAGCTGCACGAGGACATACCCCAGATACAGGTTAAGGTTGACCTGGCGGCCGCGGAGCGATTCGGGCTCAAGCCCGGGGACGTGCGTCGGGCGACGACCACGGTGGTAGCCGGCATTGAGGTCAGCGACATTCATCGTGATGGCAAGGTCTATGACGTTCAGGTGTGGAGTGTTCCCGAGGCGCGGGCCAGCGTCACGAGCATCGAGGAACTGTTGATTAATACACCGCGCGGTGGCGTCGTGCGTTTGGGCGATGTCGCTTCGGTTCGCATCACGCCGACGCCGAACGAGATCGAGCACGAAGGAATCTCACGGCGCATTGACGTGGGCGCTAACGTGCGAGGACGTGACCTGGGTTCGGTGGTGGGTGAGGTTGAGGCGCGGCTGGCACAGGTTGATTTTCCGCTCGGCTATTACCCACAGCTGTTGGGCGAGTTTACGGAACGGCGGACAGCGCAACAACGCCTCCTGGTGGTGGGGATCATCGCGATGATTGGGATTTTTCTGATGTTGCACACGTCCTTTCGGAGTACGCGATTAGCCGTACTCGGTTTTTTCCTGTTGCCGGCCGCTCTCGTCGGTGGCGTGCTGGCCGCATACATCGGCGGCGGCATTATCTCCCTCGGCTCACTGGTTGGTTTTCTTACGGTCTTGGGCATAGCGGCGCGTAACGGCATTCTGATGATCAATCACTTTCAACACCTCGAGCGGGAGGAGGGGGAACCATTCGGTCCCCAGCTTGTTCTGCGCGGAGCTCGAGAGAGATTAGCGCCGATTATGATGACGGCTGCCACTACCGCATTGGCGTTGGTGCCCCTGGTGATTGCTGGGAACATTCCCGGGAATGAGATCGAGCATCCGCTGGCTATTGTCATTCTGGGCGGGCTCGTCACTGCCACGCTGGTCAACCTGTTTGTGGTCCCGATCCTGTATCTGAGATTCGGGCGTAAGAAAACACACACTCTATAAGCGGTCAGGTATCCTTGAATAGAGGTTCCTCCGGATTTTCCGGCAGAGCCTGATCCCGCGCTGAATGGCGTCGCCTGCCCCGCACCACTCGTGCGACTCGGGTGCGGGACAGGCGAGCCGATATTTTTCCCGGTTCCTGGCGGCTTTTTTATTTAAGCCCTTGCCCTTGAAGGCTGTCGTCTCGAGGGAAGCAAAGGGGCCCCCACAAATGCGGAGCGGACCAGAGCGACCGAGCACCGGAGTGTAGCGAGGAGCGGAGGAAGCGACGGGAGCACGCATTTGTGGGGAAGAGGGGCATTGGCTGCGACTCTCACGGTACGTAAAAGGAGGCCCCCAGCGCGAACCAGGGAGCGGAACGACCGTTCGCGATGGGGAAAGGGGCACTCGCCTGAAGGCTGAAGAGGGATCGATTAACAAGCGATCACTCGCAAGCCGCAAGGCGAGATGACCCGTGGGAGCAGCAGGACTCGAACCTGCAACCCACGGCTTAAAAGGCCGTTGCTCTACCATTGAGCTATGCTCCCCTGCGGACGGCGTTGACGGTGCGTGAACGGCTGGCGGCGGGCAGGTCTACCAACTACCCCGCCTCTGGCGGGGTCCGGCCTTGAGGCCGGAAGCTACACTCCCCTGTCTCGCCACCGCGCGAGCAGCAGAATACTGCGATTTCCAGTATCCGTCAATGTTTCGTCGCGGCACGGTCCGCCAGCTTGAAGAGCACCTCGCGCAAGGTGGTGACGTCGGCCATGGCACGATGCGCTTCCGGTTGGGGGACTTTCAAATAGCGAGCGACGGATTCCAAACTATACGAAGGAATGATGAGCAAAGCGCGAGCCACGGCGACGGAATCGATCAGCGGATTTTGCACCAGTGGTAGCTGCAAGCGCTGATGATGCGCGTTCAAAAAAGCAATATCAAACCCAACGTTGTGGGCAACCAACGGCCATGATCCGATAAATGACGAGAAGGCCGGAAATACCTCATGCGGTTGTTTTCCTTTGGCAATGAGTTCGAGCTCGGAGATGCCGTGCACATCGGCGGCGGCCTGATCGAGCGCATGACCAGGGTTGATAAGCGTCTCGAACGTGTCAATGACCTTTTGTCCGCGGACCTTCTGGGCGGCCAACTCAATAATGGAGTGGCCATCGCCCGGACGCATTCCCGACGTCTCGGTATCAAAAACGACGAAGGTGTCGGGTAAAACAAAAGTCGGTGGCATACCAACGCAGTCTACGCTTCCACGTGGTTCACGTCAACGCATGTGGACAACCGCAGTGGATAGTCTGTGCACATAACGCGCTTGCTCCGACCAGTGCCCAAAGGATACAATGGACCGGCACGCTCCACCCATGGCTAGCCCCATCCCGGTCGAAAAAATCCCACCCCAGAACATCGAAGCCGAGCAATCGGTCCTCGGTTCGCTGCTCATTGATAAAGAGGCGATCGTCCGCATCGCCGACAGCCTGCGGCCCGAGGACTTCTATAAAGACACCCACGGAATGATTTACCAGGCGATGCTCGAGGTCTACGAGCACCGCGAGCCGATCGATCTCCTGTCCCTGACGAACCGACTCCAGGAACGGGGCCAGTTGGACATCATCGGCGGCCGAACCTACCTCACCTCCCTGGCGAACCTCGTGCCGACGGCCAGCCACGTGACGCACTACGCGAACATTGTCCAACGAAAGGCGACGCTGCGCCGACTCATCAACGCGTCCTCGGAAATCGCCAAACTCGGGTACGAAGAAACTGACGAGGTCGACCAAGTGCTCGATCAGGCGGAGCAACGCGTCTTCGAAGTGTCGCAAAAATACCTCAAGCAAAAGTTTATCCCCTTGAAAACCGTACTCACCGAAGCCTTCGAGCGCATCGACGAACTCCACAAGGAACCGGGCAAGCTCCGCGGTCAGCCCACCGGATTCAAAGACCTCGACAACCTCCTGGCCGGCTTCCAGAAATCCGACCTCATCATCCTGGCCGCTCGGCCATCAGTTGGAAAAACGACGCTGGCCCTCGACATGGCCCGTATCATGGCCACGAAAGCGAAAGTTCCGGTCGGTATTTTCTCGCTGGAAATGTCCAAGGAACAGTTAGTCGATCGCCTCATTTGCGCCGAGGGCGGCGTGGACATGTGGAAGATGCGGACCGGTCGGCTCTCGGAAGACGAGGACTTTTCGAATATCGGGCACGCCATGGGCGTCCTGTCCGAAGCGCCGATCTTCATTGACGATTCAGCCGTAACGTCCGTCACCGAAATGCGCACGAAGGCACGTCGGTTGCAGTCCGAACACGGTCTTGGGCTTCTCGTCGTCGACTACCTCCAGTTACTTGAGGGGCGAAGCTCCGTGGAAAACCGCGTCCAGCAAGTCTCGGAGATCACCCGCGGGCTCAAGGGCCTGGCCAAAGAACTGAACATCCCCGTGCTCGCGCTGTCGCAACTGTCCCGCGCCACCGAAGCCCGCAACCCGCCGATCCCGAAACTCGCCGACCTCCGCGAATCCGGCTCCATCGAACAAGATGCCGACGTGGTGCTCTTCATCTACCGCGAAGGCGTCTACAAGCGCGATTCGGAGCGGGCGAACATCGCCGAGATCATCATCGCCAAGCACCGCAACGGACCGACCGGCCAGATTGAACTGTACTTTGACGAAACGAAGGTGAGTTTCCGGAATCTCGAGAAAAAACTCGTGGCGTCGCAACCATGACCCGCCGTCCGAAGATTGTCGATTCCATCATCGCGACCTTTGCCCGTTTGCCTGGTATTGGCCTCAAATCCGCCGAACGCATCGTCTTCTTCCTCTTGAAGCAGCCGCCCAAATCGGTCGACCAATTTGCCGCCCTCCTCCAGGCCCTGCCAAAATCAATCGTCCGCTGCGGCCGGTGCGGAACGTTTGATACGAAATCGCCCTGTCCGCTGTGCGCGGATCGAACACGCGACCAGGGAACAATTTGCGTCGTGGCTGAACCTTCGGACATCACCGCCATTGAGAAAACCGGACAGTACCACGGCCTGTACCACGTCCTGCATGGCCTCTTGAACCCGATCGAAGGAGTGACACCGGACGCGCTGGCGATCGCGCCCCTCCTCAACCGGTTGAAAAACGAGACCGTGACCAAAGAGGTTATCCTCGCCCTGAACCAAAACGTCGAGGGCGAAGCCACGTCGCTCTTCTTGCGGAAGAGTTTACGGCCCTACCCGGTCCGCGTATCAAAACTCGCGCGCGGCCTGCCGGTCGGGGGCGAGCTCGAGTACGCCGATGAGATCACGCTCGGCGACGCCATCAAGGGCCGCCAGACCTTGCCTTAGGCTCGAATCGCCGTGATCTTCACTTCAGTGAATGCCTGCCGGTGGCCGTGGAGGCGGCGGTAGCGGACCTTTGATTTGAACTTCCGCACCATGACCTTCTTGGCGCGCCCCTCGCGGAGCACCTCGCCGGTGACGGACGCGCCCTTGATGGTCGGCGTTCCCATCGTCACACTGGCCTCATCACCAAGGAGTAATACGTCTGAAAAAACGACAGTTTTTCCGTCCGTTTTCGGCAGCTTTTCGACTTTGAGCGTCTCACCAGCCTGGACGCGATACTGCTTTCCGCCCGTGGCAATAATGGCAAACATAGAACCCCTGTAGACTACGCGGGGCCGGGCCGCTTGTCAACGACGTTGCAGCGGGCTGATGACAACCACGTCGCCCGCCTGAATCCCAAGCCGGCGGACGGTTCCGCCAGGGAGTTCTAAAACAGCGGTAATTGGGCGCGGCGGCGGATAGCGCGTCCCAGCGTCGGCGGGGGCCGGCGGCAGGTCAAGCGTGAAGCCCACCACCCGATCATCGGCGATCCAGACCAGATCAAGGGAGAAGCGCACGCCATCCATGGTAAAGACCGGCGCCACCGGGTCCCCCGGGAAAGGAAAAAGCATCCCGTGATTGGCCGCGAGCGCGAAATCGAACGCGTCATGGAAATTCTTTGCC
>CAYWEH010000003.1:10263-13897 GCA_964457305.1 uncultured Gammaproteobacteria bacterium | reverse complement strand
CCTGACAAGTTCTTTTGTTTAGCGAACTCCATCCATTGTATTTAGCGGCGCCACCTGTCCCCCCGGTTTAGGAAAATCCATCCGGTTTTTGGCGGCGAGCGAGCGACGGCCGCGCAACCCGTGATTTCGCTCAACGGCGTTCGCGGCCACCGCAACCGTAAATGGAAACTTCCCCACCGTCACCAGCGTCCCTGACCTCGTGGGGCGGGTGGCGTACCAACCGAGACCGGCCAGAAGCGTCGCGGCCGCCAGGAGGAGCAACCGTTTACGCATGGTGTCGGGGACGAACCGCCAAGATCGCACCGAACACGACCATGACCACCACGATACCTAAAAGAACAATCACTTTGTGCCAGCCGTGGAAGAAGAGCGTCATCGTGCCAAACAGGAGCGTGCAGGCGTAGAGAATGACGACGGCTTGCCGGTGACCCAAGCCGAGGTCGAGCAGCCGGAAGTGCAAGTGCTTCCGGTCAGCGCCGCGAAACGGCGACCGGCCTTCTCGCACGCGCCGAACAATCACCCAGACGACGTCGAGGATCGGGAGTCCGAGGAGGAGCAGCGCGGTCGCAATCTTGCCGCCGGCAATGATGGCCAAGACGCCAAGCATGAAACCGCTCCAGAGCGACCCGGCCTCGCCCAAAAAAATTCGGGCGGGGTGGAAATTGAACGGCAGGAACCCGAGCATGGCGCCGCTTAAGATTAACGCGAGGAGTGCGGTCGTCGGCTGGTGCACGTCGGGCCGAAGGCTGACGAAGAACACGATGAGTCCGCCAATGCTCGTCACGCCCGCCACCAACCCATCGAGCCCATCAAGAAACTTGGTCGTATAGCTCATCCCCATGAGCCAGAGGAAAGAAAAAACGTCCGCCCAAATGACCAGTCCGAGGGTCATTCCACCCAGGGCAAAGAGAGAAATCTGGTGCTGGTTGAGCTGGATCAACCCGCCCAGCGGATTCGTAATGTACTGGATACTGACCCCGGCGGCGATGACGGTCAGGCCGGCTAGAATCGGCCAGACAATCTGTCCCCATGGCGGCAAGTGAAACCGGTCATCGAGGAAGCCACCGAGCGCAATCCAGGCGGTGGCCGCGGCTAAACCAAGATACTGACTCGTCGAGAAGCCGGCCGTCCATTCGGGACGCCACCAGCCGATCAGCAGCAGGACGGTAAAAAAAGCGAGCATGGGCGCCAAGCCGCCGAGCAGCGGCGTCGGCCGCGTGTGGATCTTCCGTTCTGGATCAACCTCGGGACGGTCGAGCACTTGCAGGAAACGGGCCACCCGACGGATGAACACGGTCAGGAGCGCGCTGACCAGGCCGCTCGCCACGAAGCCAACGAAATACATCATCTGCCTGTCCTCCTCGACCGCCGCTCGAGATACGTCGTTAAGAGGAAGGCTGCGGCCGCGCTGTCATCGTCTCGTCTTCGTCCGGCGGCGTGCGCCAACTTCGTGGTCAACCGCTCGTCAGCGGTGCGCACCGGAATGGCCACCTGCTTTCTCAAGCGCTCAACGAACGCCTGCACCAGTTTCGTTTGCGCGGACTGTCCTCCGCGCAGCGTCAACGGCAGGCCAACTAACACGACGCTGATGTCCTCGGCGCGAATGGTCGCCTGGAGCGCGCGCACCAGTTGCGCATCGTCGCGCCGGGCGAGGGCCGGTTTGGTGACGACGTAGCCTTCCCGGTCGTCGCCGAGAGCCACGCCCACCCGCCGCTCACCGACATCAAGGCTCAAGATCTTGGCCATAGGGGGTCATTACTTCGGCGCCCTGATCCGTCAAGTACACCGTTTGTTCAAAGTGGGCAGCGCGCGAGCCGTCCCGCGTCCGAACCGTCCAACCGTCCGCATCGATTGAGACGCGCCAATCACCGTCCGTCACCATCGGTTCAATGGCCAGCAGCTGACCGCGCACAAATGTCTCGCCCGTTTCCGGTTTCCCGAAATTCGGTACTTTCGGCTCCTCGTGGAGCTGGCGACCAATCCCGTGACCGACGAGATCGCGAACCACCCCGCAACCTTGCGATTCGACGTACGCCTGCACCGAGGCGCCGAAGTCGCCGGTTCGCTGACCGGGCCGGAGAAAAGCGACGGCGCGACGGAGGGCTTCGCGGGCGACCGCCAGGAGACGGCGGGTGGCCGGATCGGCCATTCCGACGGACAACGAACACGCCGCGTCAGTATAGATCCCTTGGTAGATGACGCCGAGATCAAGACTCACGACGTCGTGCAGTTGGAGGCGACGATCGGGCCGCGGGATGCCGTGGACCACCTCATCGTTCAGGGAAACGCAGAGCGTCTTGGGAAATCCTAAGTACCCGAGAAACGCGGGCGTGCCGCCCCGCTGACGGATGGCGGACGCAGCGATCTGGTCCAGCGCCTCCGTGGTCACGCCGGGAGCGACCGCGCGAGCGACGTCGGCCAACGCCGCCGTAAGGATCGCACCGCCCTGCCTGATCGAGACCACGTCACGCGGCTCTAAAAAAACACCCATACAACATCAATGACCCTGCCGAAACGTCGCCAACGCTTTGGCGATTCGACGGGCAATGGTGGCGATGCCGGGACGGGCGTCCACGTGGATCGCCCAGCCCCGTCGCTCGTACGTTCGGATCACCGGATCGGTGTAACGGTGGTAGGCGCGGAGGCGACCGCGAACCTGGGCGGGACGATCGTCGTCGCGTTGCGTCAGGCGATCCCCGCAATCAGCGCAGACGGAACCGGGCGGTGGCGGCTGGAACTTCAAATGGTACATAGTCCCGCAAGCGGACACCCGCCGACCGGCCAAACGAGCCACCGCTTCGCGATCAGGGAGATCGAGGATGACGGCCGCATCAAGCTCCACCAGCCGGTCGAGCGTCCGGACTTGGTCCAGCTTCCGCGGATACCCATCGAGGATAAACCCCCGCTTCCCACGGCGCTGAAGCCAAACGATGAGCAGCCGATTGACGATCGCGGTGGGTAAATACTTCCCTTGGTTCATCCGCCGCGCGACTTCGCGACCGAGCGGTGAGGACTCCTGCATCTTCGCGCGCAACAAATCGCCGGTGGAGACGGCCGGCAGCTGAAAACGACTGGCCAACAGCGCCACTTGTGTCCCTTTCCCTGACCCTTCGGGGCCGATGACCACGATGCGTCTGGGGCGACGTGAGCGTTGTCTCATACGCTGACAGTGTACCAACAATCGCGCCGAAGGAGTAGAGTAGCCGGAGTCCGCCGTCTTCCCCAAACGCTCCACCCGCTCCACGCGGGCGGAAACCGATGGTGGGGGCCGACTTAAAAACCCTCGTACTCCCGGACGATCAACTGCGCCTCTATTTGCTTCACCGTTTCGATGACGACGGACACGACGATCAGCAACGAGGTGCCCCCGATCACCAGGTTGCCAACACTGAAGAACATTTGGACGACCAGGGGCAGAACAGCGATGGTGCCGAGAAAGAGCGCACCCGCGAGAATGATGCGATTCGACACGTATCCCAAGTACTCCGCGGTGTTGTTCCCAGGTCGGATGCCGGGGACGAAGCCACCCTGTTTTTGCAGGTTCTCGGCGATTTTTGTCGGATGGAAAATAACCGCCGTGTAAAAATACGTAAAGGCAACCACCAAGAGAAAATAGACAACGGCGTAGAAGAGG
>CAYWEH010000003.1:0-10253 GCA_964457305.1 uncultured Gammaproteobacteria bacterium | reverse complement strand
GAAGAGGCAGTTAGAGTCAAAGAGATTCACGGTCGCTTTAGCGGTCACTGCCAACCAGCCCATGGGGGAATTCACGAAGAACTGCGCGATGAGTGGCGGAAAGAGAATAAGCGAGATGGCGAAGATAATCGGGATGACCCCCGCCTGATTCACCCGCAACGGCAAATGACTATCCACTCCACCATAGACGCGCATGCCACGGACCCGACGGGCATAGGAAACCGGAATATTCCGCTGCGCCTCGGTCACGTAGACGACGCCAGCGATCGTCACGACGGCCAGAACGATAAAGCCGAGGACGGTGAACAACTGACTCGGATCAAAGACGGAAATTGCCTGCTGCGCCTGGAGCGGGAGTTGCGCGACAATGCCGCCGAAAATAATCAACGAGGTGCCATTCCCGATCTTCTTCTCCGAAACGAGTTCGCCGATCCAGACCAAGAACATCGTGCCGGCCGTGATGACGGCGATGCCGGTCACGAACTGAAACGGCGAGAATTCACCGATGATGCCGCCGCCCTGTTGTCTAAGCAAGGTGATGGTGGCGTACGCCTGGAGGATGGCCAGGGGCGGCGTCAGTAATCGCGTCCACTGGTTGATCCGCTGCTGACCACGCTCGCCCTCCTTCGCGAGCTCCTCGAGCCGCGGAATGATCATTTGGAGCAGCTGCATGATGATGGAAGCAGTGATGTAGGGGCCGACGCCAAGCATCACCACCGAGAAGTTTTCCATGGCGCCGCCGGAAAAAATGTTCAGGAGGCCAAGCAGCTGGTTCGAGCCAAAAAACTGCCGCAGGTTCTCGACGTTGACCCCCGGAATGGGGATATGCGCTGCCACGCGGAAGATGAACAGCATGCCAAGGACGAACAGGATCCGGTTTCGGACATCCCGCACGCGCCAGAGTTGGCTGATCGTTCCCAGCATACGTTTAGTGCCGCGCCCGACGTTTTGGCGCGAGGCGTTGGTGGGCTTTAAGACGGACGACGGTCCCACCCGCTTCCGTTATAGCACGGCTGGCGTTCGCGGAGAAGCGATGCGCGGCCACGGTCAGGGGCTTGGTCACCGTTCCATGGAGGACGATGACGACCCGTTGTCGCTTGGGCAGTAAACGATTCTCGATGAGCGCGCGGCGAGTAACGCGGGCGCCGCTCGCAAACGCCCCATCGATCGCAGTCAAGGAGACCGGCTGCACGTCGTGCGCGCGGGCCACGGACATGCCGCGGACCTTCGGAATCCGCGAGAGAAGCGCCTTCAGGCTCCGCCGGGCAATGCCGCGACGACCGCCGGTGCGGGCGCGCTGGCCCTTGATGCCCTTACCGGCGTACGTCCCTAAACCGCTCCCGTGGCCGCGGCCGATCCGTTTCCGCGCCGACCGCTTCACGCCCCGAAGTTGATGGAGGCCGATCATACCGTCTCCCCTTCCCGCTTCGCGTCGCGCTTTCGCGCCGGCGGCAACCCGCGAATGGCGCGAACTTCTTCCGGAAGACGCAGCAAACGGAAAGCCTCGAGCGCCGCGTACACGTTGTTGATCTTATTCTGGGAGCCCAACATTTTCGCCACGATATTCTGCACGCCACCGAGCTCCATGAGAATCCGAATCGGCCCGCCGGCGATAACCCCGGTGCCCTTCGGCGCCGGCTTCAGGAGGATCAGGGCCGCACCGTATTTCACGCGGATCGCATGCGGAATCGTTTCGTTTCGAAGTGGGATCGAGACGAGATGCTTCTTGGCACTGGCCACCGCTTTATTGATGGCCGTCGTCACATCAACGCCCTTGGTCACCCCGACGCCCACCCGGCCTTTGCCGTCACCGATGGCGACGCAGGCGCGAAAACGCATGCGTTTGCCGCCGGCCATGACGCGGGTAACGCGGGCCAAATCCACGACTTTCTGCTCAAACTCTTTCGGTTCGCTGGGTCTTCGTTCGCGACGTCCGCGACCGCCTCGATGTCCGATCATTCGTGGCATAGTCTTAGAATAGTAATCCGCCTTTCCGTGCGCCATTGGCAACGGCTTGGACGCGGCCGTGGAAAAGGTATGGACCGCGATCAAAGACGATATGGGTAATCTTCTTCGCCGTCGCCCGTTCGGCCAGGAGTTTGCCGACCGCAGTCGCCCGCTCAAGCGGCGTGCCGGTCTGGCCCGTGAGCTCGCGGTCGGAGGCTTGGGCGATCGTCCGACCGGCCGCGTCATCAATGAGTTGAGCGGTCAGGTGCTTCAAGCTCCGGAAGACCGAGAGCCGCGGACGCGCGGCCGTGCCCCGAATCCTCGCCCGGGTGCGCGCGGCCCGACGCTGTCGCCGAAGAGTTTTGCGTTCGTGTTCCTTGGCCATATTATTTTCCTGCGCCGGCCGCCTTCACGACTTTCCCAGCCTTGCGCCGAACGACTTCATCCAGGTAGCGAATGCCCTTGCCTTTATAGGGTTCAGGTTTCTTCAGATGGCGAATCTCGGCCGCCACTTCACCGACCAGTTGCTTATCGACGCCGGCGATGGTAATGATGTTCTTCTCCGTTTTCACCGTGATACCGGGCGGCACCGGGAATTCGACTGGGTGAGAGAAGCCAAGCGCGAGTTTCAACGTGTTCCCGGCCGCTTCCGCGCGGAAGCCAATCCCCTGAATCTCCAGCTTCTTCTCAAAACCAACGGTTACGCCCGTCACCATATTTTGAATCAGCACGCGCGACAACCCCCACAACGCCCGGTCCTTCTTCACCTCCGGGTCACGCACCGTGACCACGACGTGCCCGTCTCGGATCTCGGCGCGGACATGATCGTGCAAGTGCAGCGACAGCTCCCCTTTCGGGCCTTGCACCGAAACCCGTTGCTGATCATTGACGACCGTCACGCCGGTGGGGATGGAAATAGGTAATCGTCCGATACGCGACATACGATTCAGTACACTTCACACAAGACTTCACCGCCGACGTGCGATTTCTTCGCTTGGTGATTCGACATGATGCCCTTCGAGGTGGACAGGACGGATACCCCGAGGTTATTCAAGACGACGGGGATGTCCTTCCGGCCCACGTACACGCGGTGGCCGGGCTTGCTAATCCGACGGATATGGCGCAAAACCGGCTCGCCGTTCGGCGTGTACTTGAGCGCGATCTTCAACGTCTTCAGTGCCTCGCTGGTGTCTACCGCCACCGCACCAATCCAGCCCTCGCGGGACAGGATGTCGGCGATTCTGTGCTTCATCCGCGAATACGGCACGCGCACGCTGCCCTGGCGGACCAGCGTTGCGTTCCGGAGTCGGGTGAGCATGTCGGATATTGGGTCGGTCATGGACATACGTTACCAAGAGGCCTTTCGGATGCCCGGAATCTCGCCGCGCGTGGCCAGTTCGCGGAAACAAATGCGGCAGAGCTGAAAATCACGCATGTAGGATCGTTTCCGACCGCAGCGCCAGCATCGGTTCAATTTTCGGGTAGAAAACTTGGCGGGTCGGAAGGCTTTCGCGTATTGGGCGGCAGTGGCCATAGGGGGAGATTACTCTTTGGGACGTTTTCTCGAACGAGGTTTCGGCTTGACCGACTCCGTCTCCTGGCCAGCGGTGGCGCTGAACGGCACGCCAAGCAGCTGCAAGAAGCGGAGCGTGTCGGCGGTTCGCCGGCTGGTGGTGACGATACTTACCTCAAGGCCATGGAGGCGATCCAGCTCGTCGGAACCGATCTCGGGAAACACGGTATGCTCCCGAATGCCGATGGTCATGATGCCGCCCACCACCGACTTTGGATTCAGCCCGCGGAAGTCGCGGATGCGCGGCAGCGTGATATGAATCAGTTTATCGAGGAATTCCTCCATCAGACGGCCGCGGAGGGTAACCATCGCCCCGATAACCATGCCCTGCCGTAGCTTAAAGGCGGCAATGGACTTCTTCGCGCGGGTGAGCACTGGATGCTGCCCGGTAATGCGTTCCAGGGTCGCGACCACGGTCTGTTGGACGGCGGCATCCTTCTGGACCCGGCCCATCCCGACGTTCAGCACCACTTTCACGAGGCGCGGCAAGGCCAGGACGTTCTTGACGCCGAGTTCGCGCGCCAGGACTGGCACAACATTCTTCTGGTACTGTTCGCGGAGTCTCGTCATAGCGCTGCCTGACACCGGCGGCAGAACCGGACGGCCTGGTCGCCGGTGCGACGCCGTCCGAGCCGAGTCGGCTTCGAGCATTTGGGACACATAATCATGACGTTCGATGCGTGCATGGGCGCCGCGAACTCGATGCGCTGGCCCTTTTGGCCCTGACGTCGGGCGCGGACATTGCGGGTGCGGAGGTTCAGTCCCTCCACGACGATGCGCTGGGATGACCGGGAAACTTCCAGCACTTTCCCCTTCTTGCCGCGGTCTTTCCCGGTGATGATGGTGACGAGATCGCCTTTCTTCAACCGCATACGATTAGAGCACTTCGGGAGCTAAGGACACAATCTTCTGAAACCCTTTCTGCTTCAATTCGCGGGCGACCGGGCCGAAGATGCGACTCCCCTTCGGCTCCTTGGAAGCCTTATCGACGATGACGCAGGCATTTTCGTCAAACCGGATATAGGAACCGTCTGATCGCCGGTATTCCTTCCGCTGCCGGACGATGACGGCGTGGACCACGTCACCCTTCTTCACCATTGCGTGCGGCACGGCTTCCTTGACCGAACCGGTGATCATATCGCCGAGCTGGGCCCAGCGCTTCTTGTAGCCGCCGTGGACCCGGAACACCCGCACGATGCGCGCGCCCGTGTTGTCGGCCAGTTTCAGATTGCTCCGCAGTTGAACCATAGCGGATTACCGGTCTACCTTTCGGACGATACGGAAACGCTTCTCGCGGGAGAGCGGCCGCGTTTCGGCGATCTCAACGAGGTCGCCCGTGTGAAATTGGTTATCGGGATTGTGCGCCTTGAACTTGCGGCGCACGCGGTACTGCTTATGGTACTTCGGGTGTCGTTGCAGACGTTCGACGAGCACGACGGCCGTCTTCGTCATCTTGTCTGATACGATCGTCCCAATGAAGCGGCGGTGAGTCATAGACGTTCCTTTTTCTCCTTGAGGACGGTCAGGATGCGCGCGATGGTGAAACGCGCTTTCCGCACATCCCGGACGTTCTTCAGCTGGCCGGCGGCCACCCGGAAGCGGAGGTCACGCAGGTGTTCACGCTCCGATGCCAGCCAGCGCTTCAATTCCGGTCCGGTCTTCTTCCGCAGTTCGACGATATCCATAGGGTATCACTCACGAATGACAATACGGGTTTTCACCGGCAACTTATGGCTGGCCAGACGCATGGCCTCGACCGCCGTCTCGCGGGCGACCCCGTCCATCTCGAAGAGCACGGCTCCGGGTTTGACGACGCAGACGAAGTGGTCAACCGGTCCTTTCCCGCCGCCCATCCGCACCTCCGAGCCTTTCAAGGTAACCGGCTTGTCCGGGAACACGCGAATCCACACTTTCCCGCCGCGCTGAATGAAGCGGGTCATGGCTCGACGCGCCGCTTCGATTTGTCGAGCCGTCACCCACCGACCTTCCAGGGCTTTGAGGCCGACGCTCCCGAACGCCAGCGCCAGCTTTTGGCTGGCCCGGCCGGTGACGCGACCCCGGTGCCACTTCCGATGTTTCACTTTCTTCGGTTGCATCATAGAAATCGCTTAGGCCGGAACGGGCTCGGTATTGACCGCTTGCTGAGCGGGGGCGGCATGAAATACCTCGCCCTTGTAAATCCAGACTTTCACCCCAATGGTCCCGTACGTCGTGTGGGCCGTGCCCCGGGCGTACTGGATGTCGGCGCGGAGCGTGTGGAGCGGAATCTTGCCGCGAACGAGGTGCTCGCGCCGGGCGATTTCCGCACCGTTCAACCGACCGGAAAGCATAATCTTCACCCCCTGCGCCCCAGCCCGCATCACACTCTCGACTCCCTGCTTCATCACCCGACGAAAGGGCAACCGTTTCTCAATTTGGGAGATGATGTTCCAGGTGACAATCTGCGCGTCGAGGTCAGGCTGCCGGACTTCCTGGATATCGATCTTCACGCTGATCTTCGGATTCTTGACGAAGGTGCGGTGAATCTCCTTGCGCAGCGCTTCGACGCCGGCCCCGCCCCGCCCGATGACGACCCCGGGCTTCGAGGTCCACAGGGTGATCGTCATCACCGCTGGCTGGCGTTCGATTTCAATCTTGGCGATACCGCCCTCGCGGAGCTTCTGGCTGATGTGGCGGCGAACGCTGACGTCTTCTCGAACCAGCGCGGCAAAATTCTTCCGCGCGAACCATTTTGAATTCCACGTCTCATGGACGCCCAGGCGGAAGGCTTTCGGATGCGTCTTCTGACCCATACTACGGCGTCACTCCTTTCGGCGATTCGTTGGCCGATGGCCCGGTCTTCGCCGGCGCGGCCACCGGCCTGGCCGACGTCTTGGCGGCTGCGCCTGGACGCGTGGCCAGCACCAGCGTCACGCGGGACGAGCGTTTTCGAATCAACCCGGCGCGGCCGTACGCTTTCGGCGCGTACCGCTTGAGCTTGGGGCCTTCATTCGTCAAACACTCTTTCACAAAGAGGTCTTTCTCATCGAGCTGATGGTTATGTTTGGCGTTCGCCAACGCCGACTTCAGGAGTTTCCGGAGCGCTGCCGTCGACGCCTTTTCGGCGACCTGCAACTGCGACTCGGCTTGCGCGACCGGCAACCCGCGCAGGAGGTTCGTGAGCAAACGCACCTTCTTCGGACTGATACGGAGGTAGTTCAGGGTGACGCGAAGTTCCATAGTTATTTCTTCTCACCCTCGGTCTTCGCCTTCTCGGTTTCCGCCCGTTCCGCCTGGGCGCTCGCCGCTTCGGCCTCCCGCTGCATCTTCCCGCCGTGGCGGACGAACTTCCGCGTCGGCGCGAACTCGCCCAGCCGGTGGCCAACCATGTTCTCGATGATGTAGACGGGGACGTGGAGCTTCCCGTTATGCACGCCAATCGTGTAGCCGACCATTTCCGGAGTAATGACGGAGGCGCGCGACCAGGTCTTGATCGCAGTCTTGTCGCCCGGCCGAACCTTCTGCAATTTCTTCAGGAGTTTCGGATGGGTGAAAGGTCCTTTTTTGAGGCTCCGGGACATAGTTACGCGCGTCGTTGCACAATGAGACGATCCGAGGACTTGTGGCGCCGCGTCTTTACCCCGAGGGCCGGCCGCCCCCACGGCGTCTTCGGGTGTTTCAAACCGACCGGCTGCAACCCTTCGCCGCCGCCGTGTGGGTGATCAACCGGGTTCATCGCTTTGCCGCGAACCGTCGGCCGAACACCGAGCCAGCGCATGCGACCAGCTTTCCCGAACCGGACGTGCCGCCGATCAACGTTCCCGAGCTGCCCGAGCGAAGCCATCGCTTCCTTCGGCAGCAGGCGGATTTCGCCCGACGGCATTTTCACTTGCGCGTACCGACCTTCGACGGCCATGACTTGCGCGCCGGCGCCGGCCGAACGCACCAGACTCCCGCCGCGACCCGGCTCCAACTCGATGTTATGGACAAGCATCCCGGAGGGAACGTGCTCGAGCGCAGTCCGATTGCCGTCCTGCACCGGTACCGGGTTCTTCGAAGCGACGACCTTCTGCCCGACCGCCAGTCCGTTGGCCGCCAGAATGTAGCGTTTTTCGTGATCAGGAAACTCAATCAGGGCGACATTCGCCGTCCGGTTCGGATCGTATTCGATCGCCGTGACTTCCGCGGGTACGTCATACCGATTCTGGAGGAAATCCACCTTCCGATAGAACCGTTTATGCCCGCCGCCGCGATGGCGAAGCGTGATCTTCCCTTGGAAGTTCCGACCCGCCTGCTGCTTGACGATTTCCCGTAAAGCTTTTTCGGGTTTCGTCTTGGTTACTTCCGAGCGCATGATCGAGCCGAGACGACGACCGGGCGTGGTTGGCTTGTAATACTTCAACGCCATACTAGGATTCGAGATACTCAATCTTCTGCCCGGCCGGGAGGGTGATAATCGCTTTCTTCCAGGCCTTGGTCCGGCCGGTCGTCCGGCCGTAACGGACCGCCTTGCCGGCGAAATTCATGAGGTTCACTTTCACCGGCCGGATACCGTACAGGGCCAAGATGGCGCGCCGCACTTCGACTTTATTCGTGTCCGGCGACACCTCAAACACGTACTTCTGCATGGCTGCCAGGCGCGTGCCCTTCTCGGTCACCACCGGTCGCAGGAGTATCCGGAAGGCCCGGCCCGTATCCTGCTTCGGCTGCTTTTTCGGCGCCGCGGTCTCGCCTTTCAAGTCGGCCGGACCAGCTTTGGCCGCGCCTGGCACCGAGCGGAATGCCGCCTTCTTCGCCGACTCCTCCTGTTCCTGTTTCGAAACAGCGTGCTTCGGCTTCTTCTTATCCTTGTCGCCTCGGCCATGCGAGGATCGGAAACGGTCAAAGAAACTCATACGCGTTTCCCAAAGGTTTGGCTGATCTTCTCCACGGCGCCGGCAATGGCGACCAGGGACCGATGCTTCAAAAGGTCAACGGTATTCAAATGGCTGGCGGCCATGGGCGTTACCCACGACAGATTGCGGACCGACCGGATAAGGTTGATTTGACGATCCGGTACGACGAGGAGCGTCGGGTGGCCAAGCGCAATTTTCTTCAACACCGCCGCGACTTTTTTCGTTTTCGGCTTTTCCAGAGAGAGCGAATCAAGCACCACGAATTGCTGGCTGGCCACCTTGTCCGTTAATGCCATTCGCACGGCTTTCCGGCGGGCTTTGGCCGGCAACTGTTTGGAAAAATTTCGATCCGAGCGCGGGCCAAACGTGACCCCACCGCCGCGCCAGATTGGCGACCGGATGGAGCCGTGCCGGGCCCGACCCGTGCCCTTCTGCTTCCAGGGTTTCTTTCCGCCGCCCCGGACTTCACCCCGCGTCTTCGTATTGGCGATCGGCTGTCGGCTGTTCGCCTGCTGGGCGACAACCACCTGCTGCAGCAAGACCGGGTTCGGCTTTTCGCCAAACACCGTGTCGTCGAGGTGCACCTCGCCAATCTTTTCGCCTTGGGCGTTGTAGTGCGGGACGGCGGCCATACTCACAAGGCAGTGACAATAATCAGGCCGTTGCGCGCACCCGGCAAGGCGCCAGACACGACCAAACGGTTTTTCGTGGCGTCCACCTCGATCACGCGCAGTCCCTTGAGGCTGACCTGATGCACCGCCATGCGACCAGCCATGCGCGTCCCTTTGGTCACATGTTGCGGAAACGTCGCGCCGATGGATCCCGGCATGCGGAGGTTATCCTTGTGGCCGTGGCTCGCCGGGCCACCCTTGAAATGATGACGCTTCACAACGCCTTGGAAACCGCGCCCTTTTGACCACCCTGACACCTGCACGACATCACCGACCGAAAACTGTTCGACGCCGAGTTTTTGTCCGCGCTGGAATCCGGCGGCGTTGTCAACGCGGAACTCTTTGAGATGACGGAGTGGGCCAAGCTCTTTCACATGACCCAGGAGGGGTTTGGTCATGCGTTTGGCCGCCCCCCAGCCCAACTGAATAGCAGCATACCCGTCTTTCTCGGCGGTTTTCACTTGGGTGACCACGCTCGGGCCCCCGGCAATGATGGTGACCGGAACGACCGTGCCATCGTCGCGGAAGCGCTGGGTCATGCTCTGTTTCTGTCCGATAAACGCTTTCATGGGTGAGACAAAACGTTAGGGTCGCCAGCGATCAGCGACCCCGAGTGGGGGGAAGCGATGCGGCGAATCGTTATCTCGGGATTATCGCGTCAGCGCGAGGGGATTATCATCCCGAGAACCTATTCGACCTATTCACGGTGAGGGCACAGGGGGCAGGGCCCAGAGCACAGTGCGGCTTTTCACTCCGCCCTACGCCCCAGCCCCTACGCCCTCTTACATTTTAATCTCGACGTCGACGCCGGCCGGTAAGTTCAAGTTCATCAACGCATCAACGGTCTTTGGCGTCGGCTCCAGAATATCCACCAGCCGCTTGTGGATCCGCATCTCGAACTGCTCCCGTGACTTCTTATGGATGAACGGAGAACGGATGACCGTGTACTTCGACTTCTCCGTCGGCAGCGGCACGGGACCCCGCACCGTTGCCCCCGAACGCGTGGCCGTCTCAATGATCGTTCGCGTCGACTGATCGATGATTTTATAATCGTACGCGCGAATCTTGATCCGGATGCGCTGCTGCACCTCTTCGTCGCCAGACGGCTGTCCGGTTGGTTGCAGAGGGACGCTCGGGGTCGTGTCGGTCATGGAAAAAGAGCGGACGCGGGGGCTGGGCGGTTACTTC
>CAYWEH010000002.1:0-63737 GCA_964457305.1 uncultured Gammaproteobacteria bacterium | reverse complement strand
GGAGAGTGTCGGAATGTATGAAGACCAGCGCCGGGAACGCCATAAGGAATTATCCATTATGCTCCTGGGACGTCCGTACGAGGATTTGTCTGACGTTGAACGACGGGCCGTCAGCAATTTTGCCGCCCTCCTGGCTGGCCATCGCGAATTGGTCGGGGCGTTCTAGGTCGCCGACGTTGTGGACGGCTTCCGCCCCGCGCCATCGTCCGGCAGCGGGACGATTTTTTCGTGCAACCGCATCACCGTCGTGACGACTTTGTTGGGATTCGGGACCTGGACGAAAACGAACCGCCCCTCTTCACCTGCCGACTGCACGTAGATGTTCCCGAACTGCAACAAGGTCGCCAGAATCCCATGCGACTCGGCCGTGGCATCCTGCACCCGCGACAGGTGAACCTGCGCCACGGTTCGTGAGAACAGCCCCTTCTGCTCGACGCTGACGATCCGACGGTCAGTCACCACCCAGTAATCGAAGTAGTAATCGATCCAGGTCGCGAACCCGAACCAGGCGACGAACATCCAGAACGCGTATGCCGCCAGCTGCAGCACGGTGAAGCCGAGCGACCCATCGTCCACGAGCAGGTCAGGGGCGTAGTGCTGCAGCGCAAATCGGGCGCCGAGGGGGAGCGCGGCGAGGAAGGCGACGAGCACACTATGACGAAACGGAATGAGCCAGTGCCGCCGAAGGAAAAGCACGGTCTGCTCGTCGCCTTCTTGTCCAGGGAAAAGCGCCATATCAAGATCGAGTAAAAGGAAGAATCAGGCTCTCGGTCCACTCATGGCCGTGGGCAATGTCGAGCGAACGGAAAACGATCAAGGTTGCGAGGACTACGTAGACCAGCCCCATAAACAAGGCACCGAACCCTATGAGTCCGAACCGGAACAGATGGAAAAGATTGATGAGCGAGAACAACAAGAAAATCCCAAGCAGAACGTAGAACGCGTACAGAAGGATGACCGAGGAGATTTCCACGGCCCTATCGTAGCATGACGGACACGGCCTAGAGAAGCGCGGATTGCTGGGCGCTGGCCGGCACGCTGCGACCCAAGTGCTTGTACGCCGCTTCGGTGGCGACCCGGCCGCGATGGGTCCGGGAGAGGAACCCGATCTGAATCAGATACGGCTCGTAGACATCCTCGAGCGTCTCCTGTTCCTCGCCGACCGAGGCGGCGATGGCGTTCAAGCCGGCTGGCCCGCCTTGGAACTGGTCCATAAGAACCGTGAGGATTTTGCGGTCGGTCTCGTCGAGGCCGAACGCGTCAATGTCAAGCATCTTCATGGCTTCTTCCGCGCGGGACAGGGTGACGGTCGCGTCGTTCGCCACTTGCGCCACGTCGCGGACGCGTTTCAACAAGCGATTGGCGACCCGCGGCGTGCGGCGGCTGCGCGAGGCGATGAGTTTGGCGGTGTCCCCTTCCAGGGTCACCTGGAGCAATTTTGCGGACCGACGAATGATAGCCTCGATGTCATCTTCTGTATAGGAGTCGAGTCGGTAGGCCATGCCGAACCGATCACGCAGCGGCGCGGTGAGCAGCGAGACGCGCGTGGTTGCGCCAACGAGCGTGAAGTGGGGGAGATCCAGACGCAACGTCCGCGCGCCCGGCCCTTGCCCCAGGATGAGGTCGAGCGCGAACTCCTCCATGGCCGCATAGAGCAACTCTTCGACCGCGTGGTTCATCCGGTGCATCTCATCGATGAACAAGACCTCGCCCGGTTCGAGATTGGTGAGGATAGCCGCCAAGTCACCGGCACGACGCAACGTCGGCCCGGTTGTGACCCGCAGCGGGCTGCCGATCTCTTTGGCAATGATGTGCGCGAGCGTCGTCTTGCCCATACCCGGCGCGCCGTGGAGTAGCACGTGCTCGATCGTTTCCTTCCGCTTCTTCGCGGCCGTCAGCGCAATATGCAAACCGTGCTTGACCTTCTCCTGACCGACGTATTCTTTCAATGATTTCGGTCGGAGCGTCCGGTCGAGGGTCGAATCCTCGGGCAGGTCTTTCGGGGTGACGATTTGGGCAGGTTTTTTCATCGTGGCGTTCGCCATTATATAGGATGACAAGAGGATATACTCGCGAAGAGTACCCACGCCACCCACGCGGGGGGCAGGACAATGAGCCCAAATACGAGGTAGCGGACCGCGAGCGCCTTGCGTCGTTCATCCTGACGGAAAAGGAATGCGTAGAGAGCCGAAAATAGTATCATCCCAAACAGTGTCCGACTCACCGCGTGACCGAAAGGCTGGAGTTTAGTCCTGACCATCACATTGAATGGCGTGTCCCCACACGCATTAGGTACATGTGCATCCGGTAGCCGATTCACACTAAGAAGGGCGGAGCCAGCGAAGGCAAAATAGGCAACGGCCAATAGGGCGACGAGTATTCCCAAACGGCTGAGAAAGAACTTCAGCCCGAAGCGCGGCAGCTTCGGTTGCTCGGGCGTCGTTTTTGGACTCGGCAATGGCTCCATATCGCTCACAGCGTACACCGACTCACCTTGCCGGACAAGGACCTTAGTCCGCGTTCGTGTTCACGTTTGCATTCGCGTTGACTGCGGCCGAGGCGTTGGTGTTGGCGTTCGTGTTCACATTGACGCCCACGCTGGCATTCGTGTTTTTATTCGTGGTGGTCGGCTTCGGCTTCTTCTCTTTTTTCGGCCCCACCAAGCAAACCTCGCCCCACGGTTTGTAGTGGCTCTTGAACGTGCGGGTGTCAGTGCGGCCATCCGGGTACTGGACGGTGTACGTAAACGATGCGTCAGAGCCCGGGTGGGCTTTCTCAATGCACTTCTCCTCGCCCGGTTTCAAATCCGGCGACTCGATCGTTTTCTTTGGCGGCGCGGCCACCACGTTGAAAACTTTTGGGGTGGTGGTCGTTGCAATTCGGGTATCTTTCGTCCCATAGAACTCAAAAACCAGGGTATCCCCCTCAATACGTGCCTGGAGCAGCAGCGGCGCAGCGTAGTCATTCGTGAATCGGAAATCAGGCTTTGGTTCGTAAATGGTCGCGTCCATGCCAACCGGCGGTTCGTAGTAGCGGACGCGGTAGGAATGGTTCACCCGTTCCAGGATCGGCAGCCCCGCATCCAGCACCAGCCGGAACATGGTGGTGCCGATTTGGCAGAGCCCGCCGCCGTACTCGGGGATCGTCCGATCGCCCTTGATGACCAGCTCCTGCCGATACCCATTCTTTCCATCGACCGGGCCAACGGCCGTGATGAGCGAGAACGCCTCGCCCGGCCGGATGAGCAGGCCGTTGAGCTTGGCCGCGCCGACGCCAATGTTGAACCGACGGTTGGGCGGGCTGCCGGCAAAATTGGTTTTTCCCTGGGCCACGAGTTCGGTAATGCCGAGTGTCCCCGCGGTGTCGCTCGAAAATTTCGGCTCCACCGTCTGCACGGCAATCTCCGCCTTTGGTTCTCCCTCGGTCAGCACCGCAGCCAAGCGTCCTGCCGTGGCCGCCCGATCAATCGCAGTGCCAGCGCGGTTTTCGGAAAACTCCACGACCTTCCCGCCTGCCATGCGGAATCGGCCTTCAGAGACCGGCACCTCAATCGCCTTGGCCATGGCATCAAATGTCGACGCGAGTTTGTCTGCATCAACTGCCAGCCGGATGGTTTTCCCCTGGCGGGCGAAGGTCAGTGCTTGTCCGACGTCAGCCGCGGTGAGAGAAAACGTCTTATCCTGGTACAGTAGCGTAAACGGCGCGCGCTGTAAGGCGGATTGCACTTGCGGCACAAAAGAAAGAACGTCCGCCGCAGCAACTGTTGGGGTATCGGTGACCAAGACAAGCGTGATCTGCGTTAGGTCGAGCCGAGCGAGCTGCTTTGAGGCTTGGCTGACCGCCTCCGAGAACCGATAGGTCGTTCCGGCCTTTTCCGATGTGACGGTGACGGCCAGCGTCTTCGGATCAACGGCCACGCCGGCGTTGACCGCGGGCGTCACCTCCTTCGCCACGGCATCCTGCAATGCCTTGGTCAGAGCGGCGGCGTCGACGGTCCCGTGCGCACCAACCATCCGGCCAAACAGCACACTGGAGAGTTGTTTGAGGATCCGCGGCACCAGCGGTCCGGTGGTCACGTCCGCAAACGCCTGGTCGAGCGTGGCTTTCGCATCGAGGGTGAAGAGGTCGTAGGAGAACTCGTCCGGAGAAGCGATAGTCGAGGGCAGGGCAATCGGTCGCTGGCCGTCGGTGAACGTCAGGCCTTGATCGAGGATGACATCCGCCCGCGCTTGAACCGCAGCCAACGCCTGCAAATAATCCATGCCCCCGACCGGCACCGTGCCAATGCTCATGCGTGGGGGAAAGCGACGGGCATAGACCGAGGAAACGCCATACGCCGCCCCGAGCCCAACCACCAGAATCACGATGAGGATACCGAACAGCCAAACCAAAAAACGCCGCGGTGATTGCGGCGCGCGTTCCATGAGGTCAGGCGCCTCCCGGGACAACCGGCCGCTACTCGGTGCCGTCCTCTTCGCGGACGCGGACGATTTTCGCTTTGGGTCGTTCAAGTTTCGGCAAGGTTACCGTTAAGATACCGTCTTTCAACACGGCGTTGATTCTGTCCGTCCGCACCTCGACCGGCAAGATGATACGGCGGGAAAAGCCGCCCCAGTAGCACTCGCGGAACAAATAGGCATTATCGTCAACGGTTTGCTGATGGCGTCGGACGCCCTTAATCGTCACCATGTCGTTCGTCACGGAGATGTCGAGGTCCTCGGGCCGCACCCCGGCGATGGTGGATTCAATGACGATGTCCTGATCGGTCTGGAAAACATCAACCGCGAGCTGCCCGGAAAAATCCTCCTCCAGCCACTCGCCCGGCGCGTCCTGTACGGCCTGGGCGCCGGTTCGAATGTTCTTCGTTTCCTCCGTTTTGCTCTTTGTTGTTGCCATAGAAACTGCCTTACAGTATACGAAAATTGCGCGCCTGGCGCAATGGAAGAGGTTGTGGTGGCGCTCCCGGCCGGAAGGCATGAAGCGCCACACACAGGTGCAACGAGTTCAGGTTGTCAGTGGGGCGAGCGCCCCAGGACGTGGCCGAGACGATCCCGGCGGCACATGGCGACGTTCCCCGGGAACACTCGGATGGTGCACTGCTCCGAAGTGCCCCGATCGGGGTGCGCATCGAACCGCGCTTGAACCCTTCGAGGCTTCATGGCGTAGAGGCGCGCGGCTTCTTCGACCGGTACGTACCTCGCTTCGATGTGCGGATTCAGCTTCACATTTCCCTCCCGGGACAGTGTGTGAAGACTAGGGACAACCTTCAGTCGATGTGAACTATTAAGAACCTTTCTCATTGTATTGTCAAACTGAATAGTGGTGGAGGGAACCCAGGCAGGGGTCCCCTCCGACCAGACAACCCCTTTCACGGATCGATGTGGATCTCCAAGCGATGCAGGAAATCCGCGTAACGCCGGATCCGGTAGATGCGGGCGAGTCCGTCAGCTGCCGGCCGGGGCAGCACATCCGCCTCGACAGCGACCGCCAGTGCCACCGCACGATCCAGACGATCCGGCAGGCCGTACAACGACAGTGCGAAGTCGGAACACTCGACCGCGCCACCGTGGCAGTGGGTGGCTCCACCAGCGACCACCTCGGCGTTGTTGCGTGCCAGACGGTAGCAGCGATGGGCTATTTCATCAGGGATCTCGCCGAACGGAACGTGCAGGAGCACCAGCCCCCGCCGATCGGTCACGCAGAGATACGCGCCGACCGGCTGGCCAGGGTGATCCTGGGTAATCAGGTCAACTGCGCGCCTCGCGACGATGTGCAAAGCACGCACATATCTGGGTTCGAGCGCTTTCAAGGCCGCACCTCCGCGATATAGGGCTTATCATATAGACAGAGCAAACCTGTTGTCCTTCAACAACAAGCAGCCCACGCTACCACGAGAAATCAAAGAGGTCAAGAAGAAATCCCGGGGGGCGCGACGTGCGTCCCCCGGAACAAAGCCCTACTCGGATGCACCTAGGGCCGGTGCTTTGCGGCGAGCCGGTCCCGCAACGGGATCAGTCGCCGGTAGGCCTCGCTGTCGTGCCAGCGGCCGCCGATGAACTTCGTCAGAGCGTCGAGGAGATCTGGTTCCTCGGCCTCGTTGAAGGTTGCTGTCTCGACCGCTTTGACAACCTGGACCTCGCGCCGGCGCATATCTTTGTAGTCGCACATGAGGTGCATGCGGTCGCGATTATGCTGGTCCGCGATGCGCCGAAGTTCAGCGATGAGCTCATCGTTCGTCATGGTCCCTCCTTTCTGACTCGCGATGTCCGATAATACCAATCCCGCTGACGCCGTCAAGACCCTTTGACTGATACGTCATTCTCTGTTAGTCTGCGCGTGCTTTTTGCATTTGCGGCCCTGTCGTCTAGTTTGGTCTAGGACACCGCGCTTTCAATGCGGTAACACGGGTTCAAATCCCGTCGGGGCTATACTACATGGAGGAATTCATAAACGTCGGCGAGTGCAGGCCCGGCGTTACGCTTTATTCGAATGAAACACCTCCCACTCGAAGAACCTGACCACACCTGGCCCCACTCGTACCGTGACTATCTCCAGTTCGTCTGGCAACGACTCCGCCCGTACCGCGGTCGTTTTCTGATCGCCTCACTCTTTCGCCTCATCAGTGACATCGCCTGGCTCTACCCCGCCTATGGGATCGCGGTCATCATCAATACTCTTAGTACTCCAAGCGCCGGGCAAGTTTTGCGAACACTTTGGACGGTCGGAATTTCGCTCGCCGTCGCCGTCCTCTGGCGCATGACCGGCCAATTTTACTCAAAGTACCTTGGCTACCAAGTGGCGGAGCGGGCCGCGCTCGATGCGCGGTTGATGACCACCCAACACCTCCTGCGCATCGATATGCAGTGGCACGAACGGGAGAACGCCGGGAACAAGCTCAAACGCATTGACCGCGGCGCCGGCGCCGTGAGCCGTACGCTCCGTATCTGGATCAACAGCGTTATCGAAATCACCGTGAACTTCGTCGGCGTCACGTGGATCATCAGCCGGACCGCACCGGGGTTGGGCGTCAGTCTGCTCGTCTTCCTCGTGACCTTCCTGGTGCTGTCGCACTTCCTCACCAAGCAAGCGTCGGCCATGGAGAACCTCGTCGACCAGAAAGAGGAAGATGTTCAAGGGCTTTCTTTTGAGGCGCTCAACAACATTCGCACGGTCAAGGCGCTGGCCATGACTCGCTCGCTCGGCGCCCGACTGAAAAACGAGGGGGAAGAATTTCTCCGCCGGATGCGGCGCCGCATTTTGCGCTTTCAGATGCGCAGCTCTATTCTTGGCGGCTGGGGACAACTGTTTCGCTTCGGCAGCCTCTTCTACCTGGCCACGGGTGTCTACTATGGCAACTTCACGCTGGGATTCCTCATCCTCTTCCAGTTCTACTTCGGCCGAACCTGGGAATCGGTCGCTGAACTTTCCGAACTCGCCCCGGACGTCGTCTCGGCGAAGTACGCAGTCGGACGAATGGAGCGCATCCTTCGCGAACCCGTCCGCATTGATGACGAGCGGGGGAAGCGTCCGTTCCCAAAAAACTGGCAGACGATCACTGTTGAACGCCTCTCGTTTTCCTATGGACACTACGCCGTGCTTCACGACCTCTCATTCACCATCCGGCGCGGCGAACGCATCGGGATTGTCGGACTTTCCGGCGCGGGAAAATCGACCCTCTTCAAACTGTTCATGAAAGAACACGAGGGCTACCAAGGATCGATCACCTTCGACGGTATTCCCCTGCGCGATATCGAGAAGAAATCGTACTTGCAGTCTATGGCTGCCGTGTTGCAAGAAACTGAAGTCTTCAACTTCACCCTGCAAGAAAATATCACCGTCGCCAACCCGGGCGATCCCAGGGCAAACCTGGAACAGTCGCTGGAAATCGCGCACGTCAACGACTTCCTCGGCAAACTCCCACTCGGGCTCAACACGCTCATTGGCGAAAAGGGCTTCCGGCTCTCCGGCGGCGAGAAGCAACGGGTCGGCATTGCCCGCGCCATCTACAAAAACCCGCAGATCCTGCTGCTTGACGAGGCGACGTCGCATCTCGACATCGAGTCGGAGAAAAAAATCCAAGACTCGCTCCATCGCTTCTTCCAAACGGTCACCGCCATCGTCATCGCCCACCGCCTAACGACCATCAAAGAGATGGACCGCATCCTGGTCATTGAAGGCGGCCGCATTATTGAATCCGGAAGCTTTCCGGAACTCCAAGCACAACGCGGCCGTTTCTCCGAGCTGTGGGAACAACAACGACTGTAGTCGCCCCTGATGCATCTGGCCGCGTCTTTCTCGTTTTTGGAATTGCCATAAGTCCTTGACAGACGCCCGGCCTTCCAGTACTGTTCCCTGGCTGAAAAAGGGGGGTTTGGCATCTCAAACAACCTCGTATTTCCTATTTAGTTTAAGGAGCCACCGTATGTCGACACTGCGACCATCACAAAACCTGAAATCGAACACAAAACATCCATTTTTTAAGGGTTTTTTCGTGGCCGCGGTCGTTTCCCTGGTGGCGCTCTCCGCTGCCCCAGCCTCATTTGCCATCACCCAACGGATCGCTCCGTACACCTGCCCGGACATCACCCGGGACGGGAATGTGGATATGTCGGATCTCTCGGCTTTGGCGGCCGCTCTGGAACCGGCCACCTATGACCCGAACGCGGATTTGAATACCGATGGACACGTGACGAGGCCGGATGCGGCAGTCCTGGCCGGGTTCTTCGGCCAGACAGGTCTCGATTGTTCCAGCGATGCTGTGTGGATCATCCAAGCCGCCTGCCCGGACATTACCCGGGACGGGAACGTGGATGCCTCGGACATTTCTGCGTTAGCGGCAGCCATGCCACCGGCTGCGTATGACGCGAATGCAGACCTCAACGGTGACGGAACAATCAGCCAACAGGACACGTCGGTTCTCGAAGGCTATCTTGGCCGCACGGGATTCATCTGCAACGATGCTTCGAACGAGCCAACCCTGCCGGTGACCAGCGAGATTGTCCCGCCCCCGTCGTCCATCCGCCTCGGTCCAGCCTGCCCGGACATCACCCGGGATGGGAACGTGGATGCCTCGGATCTCTCGGCCTTGGCCTCCGCGCTGCCGCCGGCGGCGTACAACTGGGCCGCGGATCTGAACGGCGACGGACTCATTTCACAACAGGATGCGCAGGTGTGGGATGGGTATCGCGGCCAAACCGGAATGATCTGTGATGGAAATCTTAATCGTCCGGTGTGGAACGGGCCATGCCCGGACCTGACCGGGGACGGGTACGCCGACGCTTCCGACGTGTCGGCGCTGGCCGCCGCGCTGGAACCAGCCAAGTATTCTGCCATGGCGGACCTCAACGGTGACGGTATCGTCAATAACCAGGACAGTGCCGTGCTCGGCGGGTACCTCGGACAATCAGGCTTGACCTGCAACCGCCCGCACGTTCCTGTTGCACAAGTGTCGACGGACATCGTCGAGGTAACGCTTCCTCCTACACCCGTCGAAACCATCCAGCCCCAGCCCACTGTTCCGCTGACGGCTCCGATTGAGCCTGCCCAGACGCAGCCAACGCCGGTCTCCAGCCCGGCGGCCATGCCGACCGTGGTGCCGGTGGTGCCGACGATTACGGGAACGACCCCAACGCGGCACATCACCCAATCGCAGAACCCGGCGCAGACGTTCACCGCCCGGGCGACGCCAAAAAAAACTTCCCTCCTCAAAAAGATGGCGATGAAACTCCGGAAAGTGAGTAAGAATTCGCTCAAGCTGAAGTTGGTCGTCCGGAACCCGATCCGCACGCCGCGCCTCCGCTAAATAGCTCGAAGACAATAAGGACGGAGAACCTCCGTCCTTATTTGTTATTCACTGTTATGCGCCGCGGGTAACGTTGGCGGCCGCACCGGTGACAAAACTCACCACCGCCCATGAGACCATGACGATGACCACGCCGACCACTGCAGCCGAGATAATCTTCTTTGCCTTATCAACCTGCTCGTCATTCCCGGCCGAAGCGAGCCAGCTTTGCCCACCAACAATGACCATCGCCACGGCGACCAACACCAAAGCCCCGAGCGCCCACTGAATGATATGGACGACCGACAATTTCAAATCAGATGTCCCTAACCCACGGAGCCACCGATGTTCTCGATGGTGAAGCTGGTGACTGCTTGCGCGGCTGGTGCAAAAAGGTACGCGAAACAGACGAGGACGAGGAGTGCGGCGTGGAGCGTACGTTGCATAGCGACAACGGTAAAAACGAATTCCCGGGATTCGCCCGCCCCCTCTTTCCTTCACCAATCATGCCCCACTTACTATGGTCTATCAATAAAAACGCTGAATCTTTGCCTTCCCCTAGAATTTTTGATACGGTAGGGCCGACGTTTGGGGGAACTTCCCGCCAGGCGTGCTCTTACCACCAACGAAAGTGAGACTTCCGTGTCTGAAAAACGCGTCATCGTGGCGCTCGACGTGCCATCGCTCGACGAGGCGGGCAAGTTAATTTACAAGCTTGCACCGCACGTCGCCAGCTTCAAAATCGGCTTGGAGCTTCTCAGTGCAGTGGGGGGACCGGTGGCGGCGAATTTCGTCACCAGCCGCATGTCAACGGTCTTCCTCGACGGCAAATTCAAGGACATCCCGAACACGGTCGCGGGCGCTGCCCGCGCGGTGACCCGCCTCGCCGTCTGGGGCTTCACCGTCCACGTCGATGGCGGAACCCCGATGCTGGAGGCGGCTGTCCGGGCAACCGAGCAAGCATACGCCATCGATGGCGGGGGACAAGGGTTCCGTCCGCTCGTCATCGGCATCACCGTGCTGACCTCGCTCGACTACGACACGCTGGCCGAAGTCGGCGTGGTCAACGGTCTGCACGCGAGCGACGCTGACGATATGGCCGCGACCAAGCGCCGCATCGTCCAGGACCTGGTGGTCCAGCGGGCGCGCGTTGCCCAGCGTGCCGGTCTCGACGCCGTCGTTGCTTCCCCACAGGAGGCCGCGCTGGTCCGGGATGCCTGCGGTCCGACGTTCCTCATCATCACCCCGGGCGTTCGTCCGGCCGGTGCCGACGTCGCCGATCAGAAGCGCGTGGCCACCCCGGCCGAGGCGATCCGCAACGGCGCGGACTACCTCGTCATCGGCCGTCCGGTCATCGAGGCGCCCGACCCGGTCGCGGCGCTGCAAGCGATCAATGACGAGATCGAACAGGCACTCACTGCGAGGAGGAAGTAATGCGGCTCCTGTCACCCGAAGATGTCCTGGCCATGGACCGGGAGAACCTCCTGACGCTCGGTCCCAGGGACATCGGCGATCGCCAACTGACGCCCGCGGAGATCCGGCATATCCTCGAGCGACTCGACGCGCTCTGGCTGCACTCGGGCGATCCGTCGCGGCCGCACGCGGAACTCACGGCGGGCGACTGCTCGGACGGCTTCGTGAACGTCGGCCTGGTACTGAAGTACCCCGACCTCTGTCTCCTGTTCGGACGCCAGCTCTACCTGGCGGTCCGCAACCGCTACTCCGGCCACGTCGATTGGGTCGTTTCCTCGGACCACGCCGCGGCCACCCTCGGGTTCGCCACGGCGCACACGTTCGAGGCCGAGTTCGACTTCTGCGAGAAGGGTCCGGACAAGACCCAGGCCTGGCGGCGATTCCCCATCGCGCCGAACGAGGTCGTGCTCCAGGTTGAGGAGTTGATGACGGCCGCGAGCACGACGGAGGCGGTGCGGCGGGGAATTCAGGAAGCCCATACCCACCCCATCACCTTCGCCCCGGTCGTCGCGGTCTTCGTCGACCGGTCGGACGTCACCCGAATCGGATCCTCGGATGTCATCCCCCTTGTCCACTACGACATCCAGACGTGGGGGCCGGAGGACTGCCCGCTCTGTGCCGTGGGTTCCCAGCGACTGCGCCCGAAGCAGCACTGGGCCGAGCTCACCGGCAAGTGAACAACCCGATCCTTTCGACATATTCCGTCCGCAATGGACGAAGGGCCTAGGGACAACGCGCACGTCCCTAGGCCTTCTTTCTTTAGAAAAACGAGGCAAATAAACAAATCGTATCATCGAGAGTGCGACTTCTCGCATTGCCTTTTAATAGAAAAAACCGTACTCTTAAAGGTAACGTCCTTAAACTCGATACTATGGATACACCGGCTACCACAGCCACGCAAAGGCTACAGATGAAATCATTCGGCCGACTCTTGACCGATGCGCAGATGCTCTTCATGAAGCACTGGAAGCGTCTGCTCGGCATCGCGTTGCCGCCGGTACTCGCCATCGCCCTACTCTCTGCGTTGGCGGCTGGCGGTAATTCGACGACCAAAATCGTTCTCTGGGGCCTCATCGTCCTCCTCTACTTTGTCGATCTCTGGGCACAACAATCAGTGATTAATGCGTTACTGAAAGGGCCGGAAACATTAACAGTCGCTGGTGCCTACCAAGCGACTCGGAAAAACTACTGGCGTTTTTTGCTGCTCACCGCGTTCGTCGTTCTTGTTGTGTTCGGCGGCTCGGTTCTCTTTATCATTCCCGGTATCATCGTTGGGGTCACCCTCATGTTCGCCCCCTACCTCTTCTTGAGCGAAGGACTGTCGGTCCGCGAATCCATGCACCGCGCCCAAGCCCTCATTGAAGGTCACTGGAGCGATGTCTTCTGGCGAAGCTTCTTCTTTGGCCTCATTCTCGCGGTTGTTTCCATGGTCGTGTCCTTCCTGTTTGGCTTCCTCCTCTCACCGCTCGGCTTCATTGTTACCCAGGTGGTCACGACCATCGTCGCCGCTATGGTCAGTGTTATCGGCGTCTGCTTCTCCTATCTTCTCTTCGACAACGTCCGCCAGCTCAAAGCGGGACAAACATTGGTGGCACCAACCGGATTCTTTTCCAAGTTTAACCTGTTCGCCATTATCGGCGCACTTGGTGCAGTAATCTCGATTGGCTCGACTATATTCTTCCTCGTCGCCTCCCTCATCAAATAGCGGTGCCGATTTAGGACAAAACACACCCGGGCCAGCCAGCCTGAGTGTGCTGTGCGTCAACTCCGTATGCGTATTTTGGGGATAGAAACTTCCTGTGACGAAACGGGTATTGCGGTCGTCGAAAAGACGCGTGTTGGGCTCCACGTCCGCTCGTCGGTCATCACTTCGCAAATAGCGACACATAAAAAATACGGTGGCGTGGTACCGGAAGTCGCGGCCCGCGAGCACGTGCCGGCAATTCTTCCACTACTTACTCTAGCGCTTCGCGAAGCAAAGACGTCGCTGGCGAACATTGACCTTATCGCGGTCACACGCGGGCCAGGGCTCTTGTCAGCCTTATCGGTGGGAGTAGAAACAGCCCGGACGCTCTCGTGGACAGCCGGCGTGCCACTGTTAGGCATCAACCACATCGAGGGACACTTGGCAGCGAATTGGCTCGACCGTCCGGCGCGCAGAATCCGGTTTCCGGTGCTCGGCTTGGTTGTTTCGGGTGGACACACCGAGCTTGTTTCCGCTTCCCGACCCGGTGCTTGGAAGCTCATCGGTCGAACGCGCGACGATGCGGCTGGGGAGGCCTTCGATAAGGTCGCCAAGATCTTTGGACTTGGCTATCCGGGGGGGCCAGAGATTTCGCAACAGGCGGTGGGGGGAAGTCCCGCACGGTTTCGATTCCCCCGACCCATGGCCGCCTCGCCTGATTCTGATTTTAGCTTTGCCGGATTAAAAACTAGCGTGCTCTACTTTCTGCAAAAGAAACATTGGGTCAGTCGCCCGCCGAAACGAGCACTACCCGACCTGTGCGCGTCGTTCCAGCAGGCGGTCGTTGATGTGCTTGTTGGTAAAACCGTCCGAGCGGCAAAACGCCTACGGCCGAAATCAGTCTTACTCGCTGGTGGCGTTGCTGCCAATGGAGAACTTCGGCGCCAACTGCGCACGGCTGTCGAGAGACTGGGTGGCATACGCTACCTCGAGCCAGCCCTCCAATACTGCACGGACAATGCGGCCATGATCGCGGCGGCCGCATCATTCCACCAAATACCGGCCAAGCACAGCTGGCGCCGCGTTCACGCCGACCCGAACTGGGAACTCGTCTGAGCGCTCCGTTCGTATAAAAATTATAGTCTGTCTGCTAACTCGCTGAGTGTTTGCCCATCACGCGCTTCACCAATCGCCCTGAACGTACCCTGGCCGAACGTTTGATCGATTGTCTTCCCAAGCGATAGGAGATTCCCGTCAAGCATCGCCTGTGCGAACATAGCGAACGCTTGCTCCCGATTCTGAAACCGATCAGGATTGCGTTCAACGATTTTTTCTATAAGGATACCGAGCGCCCGCCGCTCCTCGGTGTTTGAGAACTCTTCTGAGCACATTGCTACTTCAACCCCCGACCCGGCCTGCGTGATCTTTTCTGACAAGTAGTAGATATTATCGAGCTTCCCCGTGGGGGTACGGTGCTTGCGTTTGCTTTGAATGGACTCCTTCACTCGTGCCGTCTCTTTCGAATCCTGTTCGAGCAGCGGCGCATCTTGGTTCGACCCTAGCCATCGTTTCGCCAACTCCTCGGTCACCGCTTCGTTGAGCAATCGGAAGAATAGCTCCTCCTGACCTCGAGCGTAAACCCGCAGCCCCTGTCGGTAGAGATCAACCTTATCGGTATCCCTTCGAACCTGCGCTGCACCATAGGACTTGAAGTGAACGAACTCGTGGTAGATCTTCTTAGCGAAAACAATGGGGGCGACCGCCTCACGTACGAATACCGCCTGGCGCTGCGGGAGGAAGAAGGCATCCGTTGTCGTTGGCTTCCAGTGATCCCTGGGGATGACGTGCACGTTCTTTTCCGGTACCGGAAATGCTTCCAACCCATACTGTTTTCGGAGAGTATCGGTCGCATCGTCAACAAACTGAATGATTTTTTGCTCCTCTGGCGTCTTGTCTCGCTCGAGTCCATAGAGGTCATCGAACGCCTGTTCGCGAAAACGTTCATTGTACTGTCGCTGGATGTCTTGCTTGTCCTCGTCGTCAATCCCACCGACGACCCGTTCGATCGAAGAACCTCGTTCACTCATATATAATAACTATACATCTATTCATCTCGTTTCGGCTATTGATCGTGCAATCTTCTGGGACTTAGCCTCGAGTGAAGATAGGGGACTCACGCTGCGTCAGCGCCGACCCGAACTGGGAGCTCGTGCCGAGGACGTAAACCGGCTACGCATCGGGCTCGTCGTGGACGAGACCAATTGAAATTTTCCTCCCGATGTGTTATTATAGAGACGTAATGATCAACCCTGACCAGGACCATCGATCACAAATTCGTTGGGGGGGCTGGCAGCGTCGAGTAGTCCTCGGCACTTTTGCTGTGGCTGGTGTGGCCCTTATCGCAGGGATGATGTTCCATGCCATCAGCCCCGAGAGGTTGTCGAGCGCGACCCCAACGGCCAAGGCGGCTTTTACCTGCACCGGCTTTCCCAATCCGCTGCGGCGAGCCTTGACTATGTATGCCCGAGCCGCGAACACCACTCGCTTAAACTATATTGCTGACCATTTCGAGCTGGCCGCCGAGGCCTTTGGCGATGAAGCCGCCTCCATCCGCCAGCGCAACCCGAACTTCCGGTTCGTGAACTACAACTCGATTACGGACAACTACATCTCGCGTGGCGCTGTCGACGAACACAACTGGCTGATGGCAAACGCAACGACGTATGGGGTGACTGACCCGGAGGACGTCTACCTGCACTACTCGCAGGACACGGTGTCCAGATTAGACGGAATCAATGTCACCATACCAGGCTGGAATCCCTCCTGTTCCCCAAACTGTACACCGCCGGCCACCGCCACGTCACGGAGTCAGGCGCGCGTGGCAGTCTACTACTCGGATCTTTCCCGCCGTGTCCCCGCGTTTCATACTACCGAGCTCCGCGCCCTGCAACGCGCCTATCACGTCTACCTCCTCACCCAAGTCATCCGGGGCGGTGGGAACCAGTACTGGGACGGATTCATGTTCGACAACGCCTCACTGCGGTATCTCCAAACGAACGTTCAGAGCGGCGGACAGGTCGCCGAAGCCCCGGGCACTCCCAGCGTCAGCACCAACACCTTCCTCGACTGGTACTACAACCAGGGTTTCGGCCGGTTCGAGCAGGAGTTGCGAACGAACCCGCCCGAACACCCGGATGGCAGGCGGGTCTGGATCGTGCCCAACATCGCCGACTACCCGAGAGTTACCGATTCGCAGTGGGAGCAGGGGTACGTAAACTTTCACCCGGGCGACGTTCTCCTCAATGAATTCGCTCATAATCCGACGCGCGCGTACGGACAAACGCTCCCGGCAACGATTTTTGATAAGAACGGCTTGGCGCAGGCAGTCGGCATTGATGTGTGGGAGTTCCCCTTGAACATCACCTCTATCTTTGGCCGACAAGGATCGTTCACGGCCGATGAGGCCATGATGAACAACCTCGGCCTCCATTGGCTGACGCGCCGGCCGAACGTCCTGACCTGGGGCTTCGTCAACATCGTCAGCCAGGCAGCCTGGGACAACAACATGCGCGGCCTGTTCGACACGGACCTCGGCCAGCCCCTCGAAGACCCGCAGGTTTTGACGACCGGCACGGACGGTCGCGGCTACGCCTACACCGTCTACAGCCGACGCTTCGCCTGCGGTCTGTCCGTCGCCCGGGTACGCGGGAACTGGGATCAGGAGTTCGACGCGGCGACTGAGGTCACGGTGACCTTGCCCGGATCGTATTTCCCGCTCGACGTGGACGGGAACACTGGTACCACCACAACGACCGAGGCGAGGCTCCGCAACGGCCAGGCCCTCCTGTTCCTGGCCCAAGGCACAACACCGCCGCCCTGCACCCCGGACTGGCGCTGCACGGACTGGGGCCAGTGCAGCGGGGGCACGCAAACCCGCACCTGCACGGATCAAAACAGCTGCGGAACAAACAACGGCCGGCCCGCGGAGTCCCAGAGCTGCGTCTGTCAGGAAAACTGGTCCTGCGGTGCATGGAGCGCCTGCGTGAACGACCAGCAGTCCCGCGCCTGCACGGACTTGAACAGCTGCGGCACGACGACCCTGCGGCCGCCCCTCACGCAATCCTGCACAAACCCCTGCACGCCCCTGTGGCAGTGCACGGAGTGGGGCCAATGCACAAACGGAACGCAAGCCCGCGCCTGCACCGACCAAAATAACTGCGGGGTGAACGATGGCCGACCAGCCGAATCCCAGGCGTGCAGCTGCGTCCCAGACTGGCAGTGTGGGCCATGGGGCGAGTGCAACGGCACCCTCCAGAGCCGCACCTGTACCGACCGCAATCAGTGCGGCGAACAGCCCCCGCAGTCCATTACGGTCCAACCATGCGATGGCACGTCCCCAGCGCCGGTCACCGACCTCCGGGCGGTCCCGCCGGCCCCCAACACACCGCAGGCGAGTGCGCCGACCAAGAGGGTTACCTCGGCGCGCAAGACCCGCCTCGTTCGCGTCTGCCGCAAGGTCACGGTCACCTCGAAGAGCCAGCGGACCGGTCGCCCGATCCGCCGGGTAAAGCGCGCCTGCGCCAGGGTGTGGAAGCCGGTGCTGGTGGCGCGCCGAAGGCCCGCCCTTGCGCCACGGGTTTCTCCGCGAACCATCCTCAGCTCAAACCAGCAGACGCGCTGACCCTGCTGGTGGGCGTTCGAAATGGTGCGGGGTTGCAGATTTTCCAATTATTGCCTACGCTCATGGTGCGATGACCCGACTAGTCACCGGTGAGCCTGGGGAAGAACATCCGGCATAGCCGGATCAGTAGACCCCTCAGACAAAGTGTCCGCCGAAGCTTCAGCGCAGGCGGGAAGTAAGGTGGTACCGCCCTAAACTTGGGCCCTTACGGAAAGGGGGGTATTCCGTATGAGCGAATCAGCCGCCTACAACCCAAAGCTCGTCGAGTCCGACATCTACCGTCGCTGGGAAGCGTCTCAGTATTTCAATCCAGACAAACTCCCAAGGAAACGAGGGAAGTCTTTTACCATCTCGATGCCGCCGCCGAACGTCACCGGCGACCTCCATATCGGCCACGCGCTCCACGTTGCGCTCGAGGACTTGATGATCCGCTACCACCGGATGCTTGGCGACGCGGCGCTCTGGGTTCCCGGGACCGATCACGCGGGCATCGCCACGCAGATTAAAGTCGAGCAGAGCCTCGCGGAGAACGGCATTTCCCGACACGAGATCGGTCGTGAACAATTCCTGCAGCACGTCTGGGTGTGGAAAAAGAAATACGGCGACACCATCACCAAACAAATCCGGAGCATGGGCGCGTCGTGCGATTGGTCGAGAGAGCACTTCACCATGGACCAAGACCTGACCGCCGCAGTCCAGGCGGCATTCGTCCGGCTCTACGAGGACGGGCTCCTATACCGCGCCGAACGACTCATCAGCTGGTGCCCGACCGACCAGACTGCGCTCTCCGACCTCGAAGTGAAGCACGAGGAACGCGCCGGGTCGCTTTGGTACATCCAGTACCGAGTCAAGAAAACCCCGCACTCGATCACGGTCGCCACGACCCGCCCGGAAACGCTCCTCGGCGACACGGCCATTGCGGTCAACCCAAAAGACGCGCGCTTCAAAGACCTGATCGGTCGAATAGCAATCGTGCCACTCGTGAACCGCGAAGTGCCGATCATCGCTGATCACCGCGTGGAGAAAGATTTCGGCACGGGGGCGGTGAAGGTGACCCCGGCGCACGACTTTCTCGACGCGGAAATCGGCAAGACACACAACCTCCGCGCCATCACGGTCATCGGCCCAGACGGCCTTATGACCGCGGACGCCGGCCGGGACTTCGAAGGGATGCCGATCCACGAAGCACGGACGCTCGTCATCGAAGCGTTAAACCGCGACGGGAACCTCCTGAAAGCCGAAGACCACCGCAACGCCGTGGCCATCTGCGACCGCTGCGGCACCACCATCGAACCGCTCCTCTCGAAACAGTGGTTTGTGAAGATGAAACCACTGACGCAGAAAGCGGTGGCGGCGGTGAAATCCGGCAGGGTAGCAATTCTTCCCGAACGCTTCAAGAAACAGTACTTCCATTGGACCGAGAACATCCAGGACTGGTGCATCTCCCGTCAGTTATGGTGGGGGCACCGGATTCCGATCTGGTACTGCGGCTCATCCGACGTGAAGCGGATGGGCTTTGCCCCAGACGTCACCCCGCGCCTGCAACGAGGGAAAACGACCACCTGGCGGCTGCGCGACCACGGCTTCCGCGTCGGTGACGTCGTCACGCTCGTCCAGAGTAAATCAAAACGGGTTATTGGCCTCGCAACAATCACGAGCGTCGAACGGAGCACTGTCGCTAACCTACCGCTCGTTGACCGAACCCACCACCCGGGGCGGTGGACTCGGGCCCATGCCATCCAGCGGCTGCGGCGCCACTCCCCCGACCAGAAGGTTTCGGCTGACACTCCGGTCTGGATCTACCGGTACCGCGTGAGCGCCAAGCGCCGTGGGCGCCCCGGCTGTGGTGAAATCGTCGTCTCGAGTACTCGGCCGCCCCGCTGCCCAGTCTGCGGGGGAAAAAACTTCGTCCAGGACGAAGACGTCCTCGACACCTGGTTCTCTTCCGGCCTCTGGACGTTCTCGACGCTCGGCTGGCCGCGCAACCAAAGGGGGAAGGTGAAAAGGGGCGACCTCAAACGCTTCCACCCGACGTCAGTGATGGAAACGGGGTGGGACATCCTCACCTTTTGGGTGTCTCGCATGCTCGCGCTCTCCCTCTACCTCACCGGTGAAGTTCCTTTCCGGACCGTCTACTTGAGCGGCCTCATCCTCGACGAACAGGGGAAGAAGATGTCGAAGTCAAGGGGGACGGGCATTGACCCTCTGGTCATGACGGAAAAGTACGGCACTGATGCCATTCGTCTGTCGCTCGTCATCGGACAATCCGTCGGTCAGGACTTCCGCATGTACGAGGCGAAGATTGCCGGACAGCGCAACTTCGTGAACAAACTCTGGCACATCGGGCAGTATGTGCGCCAGGGCACAGGGTACGGGGCACAGGGTACAGGGCTTAGTGAAAAAGGTTTTTCCTCCCCTACGCCCTACGCCCTACGCCCCAAAACACTGGCCGATAGATGGATTCTGTCGCGGCTGGCAGCCGTGACGAAGGGCGTGACGGCCGCAATCGAGCACTACGACTTTTCTGCAGCCGGACAGCTGCTGGAAGATTTTGCCTGGCACGAATTCGCGGATTGGTATCTGGAAATCCATAAAGTCGAGAAGAACGACCAGGTGCTGCTGTCGGTGTTCAACACACTCCTCCGCCTTTTGCATCCGTTTGCGCCCTTCGTCACCGAACAGCTCTGGCAGCGGCCGGCAAGAGAGGGGATGCTCATCATCCAGTCATGGCCGAAGCCGGGGGCCCGGAACGCAACGGCCGAGCGCGCGTTTGCAGACGTGCAACGCACGGTCATCGCCCTGCGGAACTTCAAGAAATACAGCGGCCTGACCGCCGAAGATCGTGGGGCCATTCGTACGAAAGGTCCGGCGACAAATCTGCCAATGCTGGAAAAACTTTCCGGCGTTTCACTCCAAGGGAAGCAAGCGGGCGCCGTCGTCACGCTGGGTTCTCTGAAAGCAGAATTTCCAGCCGAACGCGTCCAGGCCTTCGAGGACTGGCGGAAAAAAGAGCGGGCGAACTTGGAGGGATATGCAAAGCGGCTCCGCGAGCAGCTCAAAAATACCCGACTGCCTAATCAGATCCGCGCGCAAGCCGAAGCAAGGCTTATGGATACTGAAAAACGACTGACAGAAATCTAGCTAAGAATCTGCAGGCATTAGGATTTCAAGATCACCAGGGAGAATACGGCCAATCAATGAGCGCATTCCTCCCTTCTTGGAAAGTTTGACGACAATACTCGGAGCTGCTACCCTGCGTTAGACCGTTTGTTGCATCGTACCCAACACGGGGGGAGAGTATGCTCGCGTACGAGATCAGGGCGGTTGAACAGATTCTCGGCTGCACCTTTCACGACAAAACGCTTCTGCAAAAAGCGTTCCGACATCGGAGCCTGGAGAAAAACCCAGCAGATGCAAATCTGCTCCTGGCCTGGCTCGGTGACGCACATATCCTACGGTATGTTCGCCACCGGCTCATCGAAATGTTTCTGGACCAATACGCCTGCCTGGCCTTCTATCAGTCGTACATCGTGAGCAACAGGGTGTTCGCCGACATTATCAGGCACCTCGGCCTGGGGCGGTACCTCTGCCGGGACGATGAGCTCGATGAGATGGACGCAGCGCTCAACGATACCGCGCTGGGTACGCTCTTTGAGGCGCTGGTCGAGGCGTTATCCCAGGATCAAGGTGAGGTGCAGGCGACGGCATTCCTCGACCAACATCTCGGCTGGCGTTTTCCGGCCATCATCAAGGAAGCGTGGGGGAGGAACCCGATTTATCGGGTGGATTATCTCGCTCCGCGAACGCATGGGCAGGGGTCGCACTTCCGCTTTCGGCCCGTTCCGCGTGGTGGCGGAAAATGGGAGGCGGAAGTGTGGGTTGGCGCCACCCTCATCAGCACCGCAACCGGTCGCTCGAAAAAGGAGGCTCAATTCAATGCCGCGACCGTCGCGGTGAAGCACCTGGAGCAGACGATGGGAGAGACCGGTTGAGGTCTCTCCCATCTCACTATCAAAACAAAAAAACCCTCACGCACAAATCGCGGTCTCTTTACTCTATTCCGCCACCGAGAACACCTCGTCGACGGAGGTGATGCCGTCAAGCGCTTTCAACAACCCGTCCTGCGCCATGGTGATCATCCCCTCCTTCACGGCCGCCGCTTGGATGTCGAGCTCGGAGGCTGAACCTGACAGGATAAGTCGCTCGATGGTCGGGCTCATTGCCAGCACCTCGAAGACACCGATACGACCCTTGTAACCGATGCGGCTGCACTGTTCGCAACCAACTGATTTCCAAAACGTCAACTTTCGATCCGGCTTGATGGCAAAACCCGAGCTCACCGGAATGCTCGCCAGCTGCGATTGCACGCGACCGAGCACGTCGGCCGACAGCTCGGTTTCTACTTTACAGTGCGGGCAGAGTTTCCGCACCAGACGCTGGCCAATAACAATGTTCAGGGCCGGGGCGAGCAGGAACGGTTTCACCCCCAAGGCCAAGAAGCGGGGAATGGCGCCGGCGGCGTCGTTCGTGTGGATGGTCGAGAATACCAGGTGGCCGGTGAGCGCGGCCTGCACCGCGATGTCGCCGGTCTCGCCGTCACGAATTTCCCCGACGAGGATGATGTCCGGGTCTTGCCGCAAGATCGCCCGCAAGCCCTTGGCAAACGTGTATCCCTTGGAAACGTCCACCTGGCTCTGGTTGATGCCGGCTAAGCGGTACTCGATCGGATCCTCGAGTGTGATGATCTTCGTGTCCGGTTGGTTCAGCTCGTTGATAAAAGCGTAGAGCGTGGTGGTCTTCCCTGACCCAGTCGGGCCGGTGACGATAATCATACCGTTCGGCCGCTTGATCTGCTTGGCCATGATTTCGCTGGCCAGACCACGCAGCCCCAAGTCGGCGTACTTGAGACCCTGGGATGACGCCATGAGCAGGCGCATGACAATGCTTTCGCCGTATGAGGTCGGTAGGGCCGACACGCGGACATCAATCTTGTCCTTCGGCATCACCAACGTGACGCGACCGTCCTGGGGGACGTTCGCCACGTTGATTTTTAGTCCGGCCAGGAGTTTGATGCGGTTCACGATTCGAGGCCACGCCTGCCTCGACACCCCGGCGACCGTCTGGAGCACCCCGTCAATGCGATAGCGAATCTTGACATCCTCTTCCTCGGCCTCGATATGGATATCTGACGCACCGGCCTGGATGGCGCCGGCCAAGACCATGGCAAAAACCTCGGTCAGAGACGCCTGCTTAAGCTTCGAGTCGAGGTCCCAGAGATTGCCCAGTTCCGCCCGGTACCGCTCGATATCAGACTGCGTCACCTCAACCCCGGAGACCGGCTTCTTAATCTTCGGGATGTGGGCGTAGAGCTTCAGTGACTGCTCGAAACTGTGAACGGAGATGAGGTACATCGCCACGTGCGCTTGCTCGCGCTGCGCGACCTCGTTTATGGCCTCCGTTAGACCGGCGGCGGCCGGATCCACGACCCCAACGCGAATTTCCTTTCCGTTCCGAACAAACGCGATGGCCCGGAGCCGCCGCGCCTCCTCTTCGGATAGAAGCGTCAACGTCTCCGCGCCAATCGGGAACCCGGTGAGTCCAATGTACCCCAACCCAAGCAGCGACGCCTGCTCTTTCGTCTGGCGCTCCTTTTCGCGCAAGTCAATTTCCGACATTTTCTGTCGGAATCGCTCCTCGACATCCTTTGGCGCGACCGCGTATTTTCCCGCTGAAAGCGGATCGTCCATACCTTTCCAGTATAGCATGCCTGGGGGACGGTCGCTGACGTCAGCTGGGCTTACCGGAACCGGCGCTCGATGATCTCGTGGAGTTCCCGGTGCGCTGCGGATAAGGGTTTCCGCAGCTGAAAACTCACAAACTGCCGGGTGCCGCGCGGGTCGTAGGCGGAAAAGAGCTGCTGAGCGTCAATCGTCCGGGCGGTGGAAGCGAACGCGTACACCTGACCGTCAACGTCAGCCAAGACGAGGATTATTTCCGCCCCCGCCGTATTCGCGATGAGCTCATCGATGACGCCGGGGACGTCGCGGAGGGAAGCGCCGCTCCGTTTCAAATCCTCGCCATTGAGCTCGGTCCACACGAACCGCTGGCGATGAGACGACTGCAGCCGCATGAGCGCCCGCCCCCACAATTTCAGCACCGGCAAGCTCTTCGTCTGGTAGAGGTTTCTGATGATGTCGTCGCGGCGCGCGCCCGAAGACACCAGGTGGGAAGCGATGGCGAGCGAGCGCGGCGTCACGCTCGGCGTCTGGAAGCTCTTCGTCTTGGAGATCATACCGGTCAGCAGCGCCGTGGCGACATACTCGTCGAGCACTTTCTCTTTGGAAGCCTCGAGGAGCTCGAAAATGATTTCGGCGGTGGAGGAGGAGGTGACATCAACCAGAGCCACGTGACCGAACCGTTCGTTGGCCGGGTTATGGTCGATGTTGATGACCGGCGTGTGGTAGAAAAACTCCCGGTTCTCTTCGAAGAGGGGGCCGAGCGACTCGAGGCTGGACGCATCGATGGTGATGATGAGATCAAAGGCGAACCCACCGGCGTTGGTGGTGATCTGCCCCGCCTCATAGAACCCCCGTTTCGGCGTCAGGTAAATATTCACGTGCTTGCCGACAAGCTCATACGACAGCTCTTCGAGCGGCGCTTGGCCCGTGTCCACGGTGATGATGAATTTTCGCAGCGCCGCCACATCAGTGAGGATCTCTTCGCTCCGCGGCAGAAACGAGTGGCCGGGCGGCAAGACAAAACCGGGTGACACCACCTTCACGCGTTTCCGCATCTTTTCGAGCGCGATAAACAGCCCGAGCCCACCGGCGATGGCGTCGGAACTGGCGTCCTTGGGAAGACAAATCAGCGGTGTCTTCCGTTCGCGGAGGAGCGTAATCGCTTGGAGAAGAGGTGGGGTGTCCATACGGTCAACAGGGCGTCCCCCCCTTGGCAAACGCCGCCAGAACAGGTCACTATACGGGATGATGTCTTCGCTGTCAAGAACTCGGACAATCATCTGTCACAGTCCGCGGGAGACCGTTGCCCTGGGCCGCGCCCTGGGCCGCGCCGCCCCCGGTGGTGCGGTGTTCGGCCTGGTCGGCAGCTTGGGCAGTGGTAAAACAACGCTCACCAAAGGGCTCCTGGCTTGGTTTGGGATCGCCGGAACGACGAGCCCGACGTTTGTGTTGGTCAAAGAAATGCCGGTGCGCCGCGGGGGCGTCCGCCGAGTGATGCACGCCGATCTCTACCGCCTGCCGCCGGCAACCGATCTCCACGAAACCGGGTTGGCCGAGAAGATCGGCCGCCCCGACACCATTTCCGTCATTGAGTGGGCCGACCGGCTGGCGACCAGGCCGAAAGGGCTCCAGCTTCTTCGCTGTTCCATTCGCGGCCGCAGACGCCGAGCTATCCGACTGCCGCCGACCGTTGCGCGGTGGCTTACACGGACGCCGGCGCGTCGGGTTCGGGTTGCGGCAGCCGGGTCCCGGCGGCGACGCCATCCTCGACGATCAGCTTGGTCGGCGTGAGGCGAACGACCTGTCCACGATCAATGAGCAGTTTCTGTTCGAAGAGCCCGGGGATGAAGGCGCGGCTACGCACGTGGTACGTCCGAATTTCCTGCTGACCAGGTTCAATTTCAACGTCAACCACCCGGCCCAGCGCCCGGCCGCTCTGGGTCTCCACCGGGAGATTATGCAGTTGGCTGATGGTGAGCTTCATTCCCTTTCGCCTCCTGGCGCTTCAGCTGCGCCAGCACAAGATACTGCTGCAGCACGGTGAAGCCGATGGAGACGAGCCAGTAGAGCCCGAGGCCGATCGGCAGACCGATGATAAAAATTGCCGTGATGACCGGGAAGAGATAGGTCATCTGCTTCGAGGTCAGAGCCGCCAGACGCTCGTCCTGTGCCCCGGCCACCTTCGGTGTTTCGGCTGGGAGAAGCATCTTCGACTGCCAGTACTGAAGGGCAGCGGCCACCAACGCCACCACCACGCTCCCGACGAAGACGCCGGTCCGGGCCAGGTCAAAGCCGGGGAAGAACATCGTATCAATCGGGGTCTGCGCGTACGTCCCCTGGAGCGACGGGTACAAGAAGGCAAGCTGCTTGGGCATGAGGAGGTGGCTGGTTGGGTCGGTCCGCATCCCGTCGAGGAAAACGCGGTAGAGAGCGTACAGGATGGGGATTTGGATGAGCGTTGGCAAACACGAGGAAAAAGGGTTCACCTTACTCGACTTGTAGAGACCCATGGTGGCCTTGGCCAGAGCCTCCCGGTTGTTCTTGAACTGTTCCTTGAGCACCTTGAGTTTCGGCTGGAGCGCTTGGATCTTCCGCTGTGATTTGATGAAACTCTCCGATGGCCAGGCGAGAATCAGTTTGATGATGACGGTAAAAACAATAATGGCGACCCCGAGGTTATGCCCCAGCCGATCGTAGAGGTAGATCAGGGTGTTGAGGAACGGTTGGTAGAGTAGGGTGTCAAACATGGGGGCTTCCCCGGTGCGGGACTGGGTCAACCCCGCCGGCCGACCAGGGGTGGCAGCGAAGGACCCGACGGAAAGCAAGCGAGAGCCCGAAGAACAGACCGTGCGTCAGGAACGCCTGGCGCGCATACTCCGAACACGTCGGGTAGAATCGGCAGAAGCCGGACGGATATCGAGCGCGGAACCAGCCATGGTCCGGGGACAGTGTCCGTTGGTAGAGGCTGATCAGGGAAGCGAGGAGGACGTTCATAGGATGCGGCTGCGTTTGAGCAGGTGTTGGACTTCCTGGTGAAGGGTGATGGTTGGTTGACCGAGCGCTGCCGCCCGCACGCGCACCAATAAGGATACCCCGGGGGGGATGGTTGGGGCCAGGCGGGCCAGGCTGGCCCGGAGCTGCCGTTTCACGCGGTTGCGAACCACCGCCCGCTTGGCCACCTGTTTACTGACCACTACAACGAATCGCGTCGGTTGGCCAGGCGAGGCGAGCGCCTGAAGAACCAGCAACCGCCCGGCAAACGCTCTCCCTCTCCGGGCAACCGCCGTAATGTCGCGGTGGCGGCGGAGACGCTGGCGCCGGGCAAGCATGTGTTTTACGTCCGCACCGTTAGCCGCTTCCGGCCCTTCCGACGGCGGGCCCGGAGCACCCGGCGGCCGCTGCTCGTCCGCATCCGTCGCCGGAATCCATGGACCCGGCTGCGGCGGCGTTTCTTGGGTTGGTAGGTTCGTTTTGGCATACACGATCTCCGAAAAACAGCTCGGAAAAGCCACCCTATGCTATCAACGAATATCCCTCTGGTCAATGAGGGCTCCCCTTACGCCCAGTCCCTCCACACCTTCTCCACACGCTGTCCACTTTTCTCCCTTTTATGGGAGTTTACCCTGTGGTATAGTGCTTCCGCGTGGGATTTTATGTCGAACGACGAACTCTGGAAGGCGGTTCTCGGTGAACTTGAACTAACGCTCTCAAGAGCGAATTTTACGACGTGGTTCCGGAATACGTTCATCGCCAGCCGCGAGGGCCAGCAGGTCATTGTTGGCGTTCCCAATGCCTTTACCAGGGCTTGGCTGGAAAAAAAATACCACCAGTCGATCACCCAGGCGCTCGGGAATATCACCAAGAAGGAAATCACGACGGTCATCTACAGCGTCGAGTCGATTGCCCGCCCCCCGCCGACGAGCCGGCCGATTGATTCGGTACGTCCATCGCGTCGCGTCGAGGCGGCGAGTGGTTCGCCGTCTAGCCTCAACCCGCGCTACCTGTTCGAAACATTCGTCGTCGGGAAAGGCAACGAACTGGCCCGGGCTGCCTGCGTTGCCGTCGCCGAACGTCCAGGTGAAGTCTACAACCCGCTCTTCATCTACGGCGCCTCTGGTTTAGGGAAGACCCACCTTCTCCAAGCGGTCGGAAACTCCCTCCTGAAACGAAGCCCGAACGCACGGGTCTTATACGTCAGCTGCGAGCAATTCACGAACGATTTCATCCAGTCGGTAAAGGGGGGAAAGTCGACGGAATTCAAAAATACCTACCGCACCGTTGACCTCCTCCTCGTCGACGACATTGCCTTCCTCGCCGGGAAGGAGGGCACCCAAGAGGAGTTCTTCCATACCTTCAACGCCCTGCATGGCACAAAAAAACAGATTGTCATAACTTCAGACCGCCCGCCCAAATCCATTCCCACCTTGGAAGAGAGGCTGATTTCCCGTTTTGAGTGGGGGATGATCGCGGATATTGGTGCGCCCGACCTCGAAACGCGCATCGCCATCCTTGAAGCGAAGTGTCAAGAACGCGGCTTCCCGCTTGGCCGTGAAATCATCCACTACATCGCCTCCAGCAGCCATTCCAATATTCGCGAGTTGGAGGGGGTGCTCAATCGGCTGATTGCGTACCACCAACTCAATCAGGCCCCGCTCTCTTTGGACAACGTGAAGGCGCTCCTCTCGTCCGTCTCGGGCGAGGGGAAGAAGAGCGGTCTCACGCCGAAGCAACTCGTCTCAACGGTCGCGGGCTTCTACGACGTCTCGATCGAGGATCTGGTGGGCAACAGCCGGAAAAAGGGATTGGTGACGCCCAGACAAATCGCCATGTACCTCCTCCGTGAAGAGCTCCGCAGTTCCTTCCCCGCCATTGGGCAAGAGCTTGGTGGCCGCGACCACACCACCGCCATGCACGCCTGCACGAAAATCGCTGGCGAGGTTGAAAAGGATGAGAAACTGAAACAAGACATCCACTTCATCAAGCAGCGTCTGTATGTTCATTAGCGTGTGGATTCCTTGTGGACAGCCGCTGGGGCACCCAAGCCGTTTTTCCCCATATTTTAAGGGGTTTTTAGAACATTCCCCGTTTCCTTAACATTCGTCCACACACCTTTTCCACACCCCCCAATACGAAAAGGGCTTATAAATATTGAGCGGTTAACGCCACTCCCCAAACCCACAGCCCCCTACTAGTACTACGTGGTATTGATTAAGAACGCTATGCAATTCTCATGCACACAAGAAAACCTTCATCGCGGCTTAACAACCGTCAGTCACTTGGCGACGAAAAACATCTCACTGCCCATCCTGAACAATGTTCTTATTCGCGCAGAGCGTGGGAGCATCCGCCTGACGGCGACGAATCTGGAAATCGGCGTAAGTTGTTTACTGCGTGGGAAAGTGGAATCCGAAGGCGGCTTCACCGTGAACGGAAAACTGTTCAGCGATTATATCGGCTTGTTGCCGAAAGACCGCATTGACGTTGTTCTGGACGACAAAGCGTTGAAGATAACAGCCCCGGGCGCGAAAACAACCATCCGCGGCATCCCCGCGGAAGAATTTCCCCTCATTCCCCAAGTCAAACGTGATAACACGTTTACCGTTCCCGGCCCAGCCCTCCGAAGCGCCATCGCCCGGGTGATCTTCGCTGCGGCGGCCGATGAAGCGCGGCCGGAGATTAGTGGGGTGCTGTTGGTGGTCCACGACAAGACCCTGACCCTGGCTGCCACCGACTCGTACCGTCTGGCGGAACAGCGGGTGGGGCTCCCGACGACCGCGAAAGACGCGCGCATCATTCTCCCCAGCCGGACGTTGCAGGAAGTTCTCCGAACCCTGGGTGATGAACCGGTGGCGATTTCCATTGACGAGAACCAAGCGCTCTTCGCGTACGACGATGTCGAGATGACGACGCGGTTGATCGAAGGGCAGTACCCTGACTATACGCAAATCATTCCCCAGGAACACCAGACGACGATTGAGATCGGTCGCGAGGAGCTGATGAACGCCATCAAGCAGGCGAGCCTGTTCTGCAAACAGGGAATCTACGACGTGACGCTTGAGTCCGACGGCGAAAAATCGTTGACCGTCCGGGCCGCCAACACGCAAGCGGGTGAGCATGAGAAGGTGCTCACGACCAAGACAACAGGCGAACCAGTGTCCATCGTGTTCAACTATCGGTATCTCCTCGACGGGCTGGGGAGCATGACGTCGGAATCGGTGGTCCTCGAATTCGGCGGCCCCGCGAACCCCGGCCTCGTCCGACCGCAAGGGGTCAAGCAGACGCTGTATCTCATCATGCCGATTCGGCAGTAGTATGTTCACGCCCCTGTCGTCGTTGGTCGGAGGCGCCATCCGACGGCTTGGCGTGGAACGACAGCTGGAGGCACAGGCGGTGGTCCAGAGCGTGAACAACTATCTGGCCGAAGAGCTTGCCCTGGGCCAGTCCGCCCACGCCTATCGGTACGCTCGCGGACGGGTTTTTATCGGCGTTGACCACCCGGCAGTCGCCGCCCTGGTCAGCGAACAAAAAGAAGGGTTGTTCGGCGAACTGCGCCGCCACTTCCCGGGACGTCACTTTGTCGGGCTGACGGTCACGGCCCGACGGTTATCGTGAGAAAATCCGTGGTGGTTGATTGGCCGCCGGCACCAATGACGCGCAGGGCATAGGAATGACTCCCCGGCGTCACGACCCCGAGCGAGAAGGAGACGTCTGCAGACGCCGGGCTGTCGGTCCGCCCGATTTCATTGATTGTTTCCCCCTGGCGCTCGAGGAGGACGACCGCCGCAACCCCAGCCGGGTCTTTGGCGACCCCCCGAATGGTGAGGGCCGTATCGGGGGCGAACTGGGCGCCGGGCGAGGGGTCGAGGAAAAAGATGGTCTGGGAAGATCCTGACAGGAGGTTCAAGGTGGCGGCGTCAGTTCCGGTGTTGCCGACGTCATCGGTGGCTCGGGCGGTCAGGGTGTGAAAACCAGCCGCCTGCCCGGCGAGTGGAACGTGGACAGAGAAAGGTGCCACGGTGACCGTGGCCACGACGATACCGTCGATCAGGTATTCGACCTGGCTGATTTTGCGTGGGCCGGTGAGGGTGACCGCTGCAGCGATGCCGGCCGGGTCGGCCGTGGCGCCGTCGGCCGGCTGAGTCAGGCTGACCACCGGCGCGTTCTTCGGGGTGTGGAGGTCACAGGACTCGAGGGCGGGCGTGGCGTTGGTGTACTTCTTCCCAGCCCACTTCGCTACCGCCCGTTCCCAACGGGCGTACATGGTATCTTGCGCTGGATCGTCCGGTGGCGGGCCGTTCGGGTCGTCTTTGTTCACGTAGTGGAGGGTGGAGTGGACGGATTTCACCGTGACCGTGTCCACAAACGCGGCTGGCCAAGTAGCCAAGCAGGCGTTCGGGATCCGCCGGCGAGTCACTCGATCGATTGAGATGGTTTCCTCACCCCCCATATCGCCGCGGAGCGCCGGGTTTTTCGCTTCGTTCGGTTTTGCGGCCTTGAATTTTTCGGCCGGCGTTCCAGCGAGCGCCCGTTGCATGAAGGCACGCCAGATCGGCGCGGCCACGAAGACGCCGTCCGCGCCCTTGGCCATCGGGCTGTTGTCGTTATTCCCGGCCCAGACGCCGGTCACCAGTGAGGGGGTGAAGCCTATCGTCCATCCGTCGCGCCAATCGTTCGTCGTGCCGGTCTTGGCCGCGACCGGACGATCGGGCAGAATGAGCGGGCTGCGGGAACCGAAGATGAACGAACGGGCGCCGTTGTCCGACATGATGTTCGTAATGAGACGAGCGATGTTTTTTTCGAGGATCGGATCGCCCTTCGGCGGCTTGGTTTGTTCAAGCACTTTTCCGTTGGCGTCTTCGATGCGGAGAATGGCGCTCGTGGGTAGGCGAACGCCTTCACGAGCGATGACCCCGAAGGCCGCGGTGTGTTCAAGGAGCTGAACGCCAGCACCGCCCAGGGCGAGGGCCAAACCGTACTCGTCCGGCTTCTTGAGCGTCGTGTAGCCGAAGGCGTTGGCTTGTTCAACGACTTTGGGGATCGTTGCCAAGTAGAGGGTTTGCACCGCCGGAATGTTCAGCGAACCGGCCAGCGCCTGGCGCATGGAAACCGGGCCGCGTTCCTTCCCGTCGTAGTCACTCGGGACGTAGTCTTTACCGCTGCCGTCGGGACCGAAGTTCGTTTCGACGTCGTAGAGAATCGTTTCGGGCGTGAACCCCTTGGCAAAGGCGGTCGCGTAGACGATCGGCTTGAACGACGAGCCCGGGTTCCGTTCGGCAATCGCGACATTGACGTTGCCGTCGTGTTCCTCGTCGAAGTAATCGCGCGAACCAACCAGGGCGACGATCTGGCCGGTCGCGACGTCGACGGAGACGAGCGCCGCGTTCGTTGCCCGATATCGCTTCTCGTTCGCGGCGACCCCCTTGGCAATTTCCTCCTCAGCGATTTTTTGCTTCTCCGGGTCGAGCGTAGTGACGACCCGCAAGCCGCCTCGCTCGATCTGGCTTAACGGATAGCGGTCGCTCAAGAGGTCTTTGACGAAGAAAACGAAATGGGGGGCGAGGATCGCCTCACGCGATTTTTGGAACACGATCTGTTCGGCCTTGGCGGTTTTCGCCTCCTCCGGGGTGATGTACCCCCGTTCGGCCATCAGATCGAGGATGTGGTGGTGGCGGGCGGAGAGCGCCTCTTGGTGGTTGCCGTAGGGCGAGTAGTAGGTCGGTGCTTGGGGCAGCGCGGCCAGAACGGCGCTTTCCGCCACGGTGAGGTCCTGCACATTCTTCCCGAAAAAACTCCGCGCTGCAGCGGTCACCCCGTAGTTGTTTGACCCGTAGCCGATTTCGTTCAGGTACAGTTGGAGGATTTGGTCTTTCGAGAACTTCCGCTCGAGTTCGAAAGACAAAACGAGTTCCTTGAGTTTTCGGGTGACGGTCTTCTCGTTTGTGAGGATGGCGTTCTTCACGAACTGTTGGGTGATGGTGGAGCCGCCGGGGCGGCGTTTGCCGCCGGAAATGACGTTGATCCACAGCGCGCGGAGGAACCCCGTGATCGAAAAACCGCGATGTTGGTAGAAGTTTTTATCCTCAATGGCGACGGTCGCTTCTTTGAGTGCGGCCGGGATGTCTTTGATGTTCGTGACCGTGCGGCGTTCGTCCCCGTGGATTTCGTAGAGCAGCGTTTTGCCGTCGCGGGCGTAGATGCGCGTGCTCTGGGCGACGTTGCGGTCGAGCAGCCGGTCCGGGCTGGGAAGGTCCTTGGCGTAGTAGGCAAACGCTCCAGCGAGGAAAATTCCGAACGCGAAGAATGCACCGACCGCCAACCGAATCATGAGCCGCCAGGGAAAACGACGCGGCCGGCGACGCGAACGGTCCGCCCCCCGGGGCGGCAGGGGTCGGAAACGGGGTGAGCGCAGGTGGGGGATTGGCATGTCGTAGAGAGCGGCCGACGAAAAAGGCCGCAAAATCGTTGTTCACTATAGCAGGAACATGGTACTCTTTCAACATGGCCACCGTTTCACCGATCGAGGAACTTTTGACGCGCGGGGTCGCCGACGTCATCGAGCGCAAGAGTCTGGAGGCGAAGTTGCGTTCGGGCCGACCGTTGCGGATTAAGCACGGCGTCGACCCAACGTCGACCGATCTCCACCTCGGGTACGCGGTCATCTACCGGAAGCTGAAGGTATTTCAAGACGCTGGGCACACGATTATTTTCCTCATCGGCGATTTCACCGCCCGATTTGGCGATCCGAACGACAAGCTGGAAACAAGGAAAATGCGCAGCGCAGCTGAAGTCGAGGCGGCTGCCCAAAGCTATCTTGATCAGATTGGCGTTGTCCTTGATAGGCGAAAGACCGAGGTCCGGCGGAACAGCGAGTGGTATGAAACAATGCCCGCCGAAGAGCTCCTCCGTCTCATGAGCCACTTCACCACCCAGCGCATGCTCGAACGGGACATGTTTGTCGAACGTATGAAAAAGGGCAAGGACATACGGTTGCAGGAACCCGTCTACCCCGTGCTCCAGGCGTATGATTCCGTCATGCTCAAAGCCGATGCGACGGTCATTGGTTCCGACCAGCAGTTTAATGAATTGCAAGCGCGCGAACTGCAACGGGCGTTCAATCAAGAGCCACAAGACCTTGTCCTCATGCCGCTCTTACGCGGGACGGACGGTAAGCGGAAGATGAGTCAGAGTTTGGGGAATACCATCAGCCTGGCCGCGACCCCGCATGATATGTTTGGAAAACTCATGTCCATTCCCGATACGTTGATTGGCGAATACTTCCGGCTGTGTACTGATGTCCCCGAGACGGAGGTGAAGGACATGCTGCGGGCGATGCGGAAGAAGGAGCTGAACCCACGCGACGCCAAAGCGAAACTGGCCGAGGCGATTGTCACCCTCTACCATGGCGGCGCGGCCGCCCGGGCAGCTGGCGAAGAGTTCACGGCCGTGTTTCAGAAGAAGGGCACGCCGACGGAGATTCCAGACATTACGGTTCGTGGCCAGGAGCACAAACTCCTCGATCTGCTGGTGTCACAGCAATTCGTTGGTAGTCGATCCGAGGGACGACGTTTAATGGAACAAGGTGGTATCCGCCTGGCCAACCAGCAAATCACCGACTGGAACGAATCCGTCCACATTCGGGATAAAGACATACTCCAAATCGGCCCACGGCGGTTCTACCGGCTGCGGATCAGTGAGTAGTTTTTCGTGAGTAGTTGGTAGAGAAATTCTACTCACTACCATCTACTTATTACTTACTTTCGTCTATAAAATAGCGCCGCCGCTTCCGGTGCTACTGTATTGATGATGAGCCGCGAGCCGAGCTCAATGCCCGCCCAGACGTCGCGGCGCGGGCAAACCCGAAGGTAGAGGTGTTCCTGGCGGTCTTTGATATTCTGGTGGAGGTAGAAATTGTAGGGCAGATGGAGCGCCCGGAGCCGGCTGATGATCTGCTTCAACAGACGAGCCATGGCCAGCCGTTCATCGGGGGTGAGTTGGGCGATATTGTCCACCTCTCGTTTCGGCAGGATCCACGCCTCGTAGTTGTAGCTTGATGCGTAGGGAGTGAGCGCGACGACGGATTTCGCGTCAGCAATCCAGCGCGGCCCTTTTCGTTCGGTGCGGATCAGGTAGCAGTAGTAACACTCGCCGTGGCTGATACGGTACGCTTGGGCGCGGAGTAATTTCCCCTTGATGTGCGGGGCGACGAATTCCGAGGCGAAAATTTGCGAGTGGGCGTGGGTGATCGAGGCACCCGCTCGCCCGCCGTTATTCTTGAAAACAAGAATGTAGCCAATCCGCTTGTCGCGGGCGATGGCGCGTGTCCGTCGGCCATAGAGGAGGAGCAATTCGGCAATGTGCTGGACCGGCATCTCGGCTAGCTCAACGTTGTGGTGCGGCGTTTCAATAACGACCTCTTGGCGTCCGTAGGCCTGGGGGAACTGGGGGGCAACAACCGGAAAAATATTGCGAATGACATTCATTCGCCAGGCGCGCAGCGGGCCGATGCGGTCGAGCGAGAGTGCGTGTTTTAGGTTGTGCGGACAAAAGATGCAGGCGCTTGACGGGGGCCCGGGCGGCAAGGCCTCGGTCAGGAAGTCGTGCGGGCGTTTGTTGCGGGACGGGGCGATGATCACCGCCCGATCATGGATTTCGTCAATGCGAATCTGGGGCTTCATGCGATCAGTGTCCCACGCCCGGCAGCGGAGGGCAAGAGTTCGTGGTAGAGATTGGCATACTGCTGGGCCGATTGATTCCAGGAGAAGTCCTGCGCCATAGCCCGTTGTTGGGCAGCCCGGAAAGCGTTCGTATCCTGGTAGAGCGCCAGTGCTCGATACAGCCCGGCGGCGAGTCCAGCCGGGGTGTATTCGGCAAATGTGATGCCCGTGCCGTCGTCTCCTTGAATATCCTGAACTGTGTCGCGGAGGCCGCCGGTCGCCCGGACAACCGGGACGGTGCCGTAGCGCAGGGCAATGAGTTGACCCAGGCCGCAGGGCTCAAAGTATGAAGGCATGAGGAAGAAGTCGCTGCCCGCGTAGATCTGTTGAGCCAGTGTTGCGTCGAACCCGATGACTACCCCGGCTTGGCCGACAAGCTGTTTCGTCAGTTGTTCGGCCTCGGCCTCGAACGCTTTGAGACCCTTGCCGAGCAGGACGAGGTTCGCGCCGTTCCGGGCGAAGAATTCCCGATTGGCGACGATGAGTTCACTCCCCTTTTGTTCGGTCAGGCGGCCGACGAAGCCGAAGATTGGGCCGGCCCCCGTCAATTTGAAGCGCTGCAATAGCCGAACGCGGTTTTCCCGCTTCCGCTCGAGATGCCGGGCGTCGTAGGGGACGATGGCCGGGTCGTGCACCGGGTCGAAGCGATCAGTGTCGATGCCGTTGAGGATTCCCGAAAGCTTCTGGCGGTGCTGGGCGAGGAGTCCCTCTAGGCCGACGCCGAGCGCGGGGGTGAGGATTTCCTCGGCATACGACGGGGAGACAGTATTGACGCGGTCGGCGCTGATGATGGCCGTCCCCAGGAGGTTGAGGTCGCCGTTGCGGTCACGGAACGACAAGGCCGGGTGCGGCGCGTCGTCCAGCAACGCAAACGTCAGAATGTCTTTCGCCGCCCACCCCCCCTGCATGGCGAGGTTGTGGATGGTAAAGACTGAGGGGTATTGCCCGGCGGTCAGCGCGGGGAGCAGCCCGGTTTGCCAGTCGTGGCAGTGGAGGATATGTGGTTGCCAAGGGAAAGTCTGTAAGAAGGCGGCGACCGCCAGATCGAAAAACAGGAAGCGCCGGAACTCCACGAACGAGCCATCGGCGGCGCTCTGTTCGAAGTAGATGGGCCCCTGGGAGAGAAAAGAACCGTTGTCGAGAAAGAATACGGGAACATCGGTCTGCGGCAAGACCCCGGCCCACACCTTAACCTTGAACTGGCCTTCACTGACGGTGACGGTCACGTCGCCGCGATCAACGCAGCCAAGCCGAGCCGGATCGATCTGTTCGTACCGAGGCAAGACGATGCGGACATCAAGACCGAGTCGTCGGAGGGCGATGGGGAGCGCGCCGACCACGTCCGCCAACCCACCGACCTTGGCGATCGGCGTGACTTCGGCGGCCGCGAAGAGGACGCGGAGCTGGTTCATAGGCGAGGGAGTGGTGGCAGGTGCGTGAGCAATGGCGCGAGGATGCGATCTCGCCGCTTCCCTTTCAGGAACAGCGAAGAGACGCCAAGGATTTCCAGGGCAATGCGTAATTCGAAGCCGGGCAGCGACGCGTCGAAGATGCGTCGCCACGGTGCTGGCAAGCGACGGCGGTAGGCGCCCAAGAACACGGTCCGCAAGCGGCCAATGGCGGCAGACGAGACACGCGGGGCCAGCATCACCGTCAGGTGCCCGATGAACTGACCGGCGTCAATGGGCAAAGGGCCGCGTCCGCTCCGCGAAAAATCAATGAGTGAGATGTTCCCGTTTTGTCCGACGAGGATGTTGCTGCCTTGGAAATCGTTGTGGCAAACAACCTGCGGCAAACGCTGCCACCAACGCTGCTCCCAGGCGTGCAGATGACGGAGGGCGGAGTGAAGCGCGGGTCCTTGCTGGAAGCGGGCCTGCGCCAGATGGCGACGCAGGGCGGCCAGGGCGAGCCGTTCTTGGTGCCAGGAGAGCCTCGGCAGTCCGGCGGCCGGTACTCGATGCAGCGAGCCGAGGGTGGTACCAACGGCAGCCATGATCTGCTTGATGCGGGCACGGCGGAAGTTTACGTCGCGCAGTCGGTTCCCCGAGAGCTCTTCATAGAAGAAGTACCCGGCCCGGGCGTAGTACCACCGCGGGCACGGAACGCGGAGGGTGCCGGCTCGACAGAGGGTACGGAGAACGCGAATGCTCTCGGGCGACACGCGATTCCCCCGCAGGCGGACGGTCGTTTGGGTGCGGGCTGAACGCACGGTGACGGCCACGTGGGTAAGAACGCTCGAGGGCGAGAACGCTTCGGGAAAGCGGACGTCGGCCCGAACGAACTCATGGGCGTCAGTGACGAAGCGGCGGAAGTGCTGGCGGAAGAACTGTTCCAGCGCGCCCGGGCGGCGGAGAAAACCGCGGAGACCGCGCGGGCCCGCGGGCCAAGCCGGTGCAGCACGAGTGGTTGAGGCGCGCGGACCCATAGATCAGTCAGACCGGGTGATCTCGTCTTTCTTTAGTTGGAGCTCTTTCACGCGGTCGCGGAGCTGGGCGGCGCGTTCATACTCTTGGTGGTCGGCCGCCGTGTGCATTTGCCGTTCCAGGTTGGCGACCATGCGATTAAACTCGGCCAGGGGGATGTAGGGGACCTCTTTGGTGATCCGTTGCGTCACATCTTCGTCCGAGGCTTTGATGAGTTCAGCGATCTTGTCAGTCCGTTGCCACTCGAAGGCCGTGAAGACGATGTTTTGGTAGAGCGTCATCGCCTGATGCCGTTCCACCTCGGTTGCCGCCGGATTCCCCAACACGACGTCGCGAAGGTCCTTGGCCCCGGCCTCGATCATTTCAATAGACCACCACGGGCTCGCCGACGCCCACCAGTATTGGTCGGAATGCACCGCCCGGTCGAGCGCCGCCCGGACGGTCGGGTAGGCGGGGGCGGCGGGCGGGAGCCGGCGGGTCGTCGCGATGGCGAGGTCAGTCAGCTTCCACTGCCGTTGATGGATTTCGTTGTGTTCGTCCTTCCAGCGCGAAAACGGCGTGTGTTGTTCGAGGTCTTTTTTCATCAGCGCCCAACTTGAGGGAAGCGGCTCGACGGATTCGCGGCGGGCGATTTTCGCTCGCAGTTCTGACAGGGTCACGGACGGCAGTTCCGGCACCTCGTACAGTTCAAACAGCAGCGTGTCGAGCCCGGGCCGATGATGCCCAAACGTCTCGCCGTCCATGGCCGTCAAAAGGAACTCATCTCGTTTCGCCAACCGGTTCCCCAGGACTTTCAAGAGCATGCCGGCGGAGAAAACGCTGATGCCCACTTCGGCCGAGAGAATACGGAAGCTCGCATCACGATCGCGGAAGTAGATGGTGAAGTCGTCCGTCCCCTGGAGGGTATAGAGGGTGTCCCAGCGCGTCTCGTGCATCCTCCCCGTGTGGGCGAGTTCGTCAATGATGATCCATTGGAACCCCAGGGAGCGGGCCACGTCGGCGACGGTGCGGTGGTACCCCATCTCGGGCGGAAAGAAACCTTTCGGTGCATAGGTCGAACCGAAAAACGCTCGGTTGGTCTCCGTGTTCAATTCGATTTGTCGGCGGATTTCGTCCTCCGGCATGAGCGGCAGGAAGGGGTGGTATTTAGCGCTGCCCGTGAGTTCGAGTTGGCCGCGTTCCGCCAAGAGCCGGATGTCGTTGATGACGTCATGGCAGCCGTGGCGTTCGAAGAGTTCGGTCAAGCTGGCGTTGACGTTCAGCGTGAGCTTCGCTTTCGGGTTCCGCTTCAAGCCCGCCAGGAGCACGCGGTAGCATTCGTTCGCGATTTTTTTCACCCAGGAAGCTTTTTGCGTCGGCGGCTGGTAGATGTGGAGGAAATTCGCCCAGTGCATAGGTTAGGAAACGTGTTGCCCAGCGAAGAAGAGGGAGGGTTTGTGGCGTTCGACATAGTCGGCGCGGGCCGCGGCCGCCCAGCCAGTGGTTTCCCATTCGATCGTGACGGAACGGACGTGTTCCCAGCTGGCCGTCAGCGGATTCGGTACCAGCTGGAGCGGTTCGCTGGCGCGGTAGAGTTCTTCCGCCTCGCGGAGGATGATGGGGGCGTCCCACCAGGGGCGCATTGAGGCCCACCAGAAGACATCGGAGGCTTGCGCGCGATCGAGGCGCTGGCGCGCTTCAGTGTACCCTGGGTGCTGGCGGTGAACAAGCACGGTCTGGCGCGCTTCGGCGAAGAGACGGTGGAGCGCGCGGTGGACCGGATTCTCCGGGTGATCCCAGAGCGGATAGGGGATATGTTTTGTCAGGTCGTGGTTGTCGGTTGACCAGCTGGACGGGATTGGTTTGATATCCTGCGTTTTGCCGGGGAAGGCCAACAGGGCGCTGACGGTGAGCGTCTCGACGTCTGGCTGGGTGATGAGTTGTTGCCAGGCGCGATCGGCTCCCGGCCGGTGGTGTCCGAGATTCTCGGCATCCATCGCGGTCACGATGGTTTCGCCGGGCACCTGGAGCGTATGCATAAGTTCGCTGAAGCTGCCGACGGATCCCGGCTGTAAGGTAAAGGCAAGGTAGTCCGACACGCGGCGGTCGCGAAAGAGCACGCGGACGTCCGTGCCGGCCCAGCGAAAGTGCTGCTCGGGCCCCACGGCGCCAAAGCGTCCGGCGTAGGCGAGTTCATCGAGAACGACCCAGTGGGCGCCAACGGCCTCGGCCTGGCTTCCGGTGCGGTCGTCGCACGCCAGTTCCGGTGGGAAAAACCCCCTCGGTCGGTAGCGGGCGCCGAACGCCTTCCGATTCGTGGCCTCGTTCGCCGACACCTGGACGGCCAGCTCCTCGTCAGTGAGGAACGGGATTATCGGATGGTACTTGGGCATCATCATGCACTCGACCTGGCCGCGGCCAACGAGTCTTTTGAGGTTTTGCAGTACGCGACCCTGTCCGTGGGCGGCCAGCTGTTCGGTCAGGCTGCCGGCCAGATTGAAGGTAATGTGGACGGCCGGATGCGCCAGGAGGAATTCGGTGAGCGGTCGGTAGCTTTCCTGGGCGACGCGGCGGATGATGGCCGGGTCCCAGTCTGGGGGTTGGTACGCATGGAGAATGTTGACCCAGCGCATATCAGCGACGGTTTTTCTTCGTCAGGGCCCGGCGGTAGAGCTGGACGTACTTCTTTGTCGGGATTTCCCATGAGTACGATTGCCGCATTCCTTGGACCGTGAGGCGTTTCCAGACATCGGGGTACCGGTACGTCTCGAGCGCTCGAACAATCGCGACCAAGAAGTCCTCGCGGGTGTACGTCGAGAAGACGAAACCGTTACCGCGTTTCGCTCGCGGTGTGAAGTTTGTAATGGTATCAGACAAGCCACCGGTTTCGTGCACGACTGGTACCGACCCGTACCGGAGCGAGATCATTTGGGAAATCCCACAGGGTTCAAAGCGTGATGGCATCAAGAACATGTCCGAACCAGCATACACCTTCGAGGCGTCGGTAAAGTGGGTCATGACGCCAACTTTCTTTGGATGCTTGTGCGAGACGGACTTGAAGAATTTGACGTAGTCCTTTTCGCCCGAACCGACCACGCAGATTTGCAGGGGCAATTTCAGGAGCGTTGGCATGAGCCCCATCATAAGGTGGATGCCTTTCTGTTCCGAGAGACGGTGAACCATGCCAAGCAATGGGATGTCGGCTTTGGGCTCGAGGCCAGCTTCGTGTTGGAGGGCGGTTTTGCACCGCCGTTTGTTGTCGAGCGAACGCCAGTCGTAATTGCATTCGATCGCATTGTCAAATGCCGGGTTGAAGACTGAATAGTCGATGCCATTGATGATGCCGTAGACATCGTCGGCCCGCTTGCGCAAGAGCCCGTCCAAGCCCTGGCCAAATGCTGGCGTGAGGATTTCCTGGGCGTAGCGTTCCGAGACGGTGTTGATGACCGTGGCGAAGCGAATCCCACGGACGGTAAAGTTCATTTTTCGTATCTCTCGCAAGGAGGTGGAGGGTGCTGTTTTCCCGTTATCCTGCTGATCGTCGTTACTGACCCACCAATTGCCCTGCCTTTGGAAAATAAGGTTGTGGATAGTGAACACCGTGGCGGTTTTCGCGAAACGCCCATCGTGGGCGTGGTGGATCGCCAGGAGGTTCGGGATGAGGCCGGTGTGCCAGTCGTGGCAGTGGATGATGTCGGGTTTCACGTTAAGTTTCTCGATGAGCTGCAGGCAGGCGAGATCGAAGAAGTAGAAACGGAGATTGTCGTTGTCGCACCCGTACATCTTCGCGCTGCTGAAGAGTTCCTCGTTCCACGCGAAGTAGACTGGTAGTCCTTCGAATGTGGTCGTGTAGTACTTCACCGGGTACTTTTTATACCCGATGCGAATAACGTCCTCGCCGACTTTGGTGAACTCGCCGGAGCGGCGTTTCAGGAATGAGTACATTGGGAGAATGGCGATGACCTCGTGGCCAAGCTGGAGCAGGTGTTTCGGTAGGGCAATGGCGACATCACCCAAGCCACCGCTCTTGGCGAACGGGGAGAGCTCAGGGGCGCAACTGACGATGGTCAGGTGTTTCTTCATAGCGACGGGGGCAGGAGGCCGAGTTCGGCCGTGGCCAGGACAAAGAGGGCGTGGCTCCAGGCCAGCGGGTAGATGCCAACGCGGAAGTCGTCAAAGAGTTGTTCGGGGATAAATTGATCTACCCGCTCGAGCACCCAGTCATAGTAGGCGCGGGCTTTGTGGTCATCGCCTAGACGGTGCCAGACGATGGCCAGCCAGAAGTTCAGCAGGGGCCAGGCGCCGCCGCCCTCCCAGGCCGCACCCTCGCTGTCGAAGTAATCAAACTGGAAACGCCGCACACCCCCCTGGCTGACGAGCGTCGTTTCGATGCGTTCCACCGTGCTCCGAAAGCGCGGGTCGGACGGTTCGACGACGGCAAACGGCCAGAGGAGTCCGAGGAGCGAGGCGTCAACGTTTCGGTCCGCGAGTTTGCCGGAGTTCCGCAGGAACAGGCGGTCTGTCGTACGGTAGGCCTCATCAATTTCGCGGAGCATTTCCGTGGCCGTTTCCCGCCAAATGGCCGTTGGGAGATAGTGGTTCGCCAGCAAGAGACCGCGGGCGCAGGCGGCGAGCGAGTAGGTAAAGTTATTTTCCATGCGGGCAGTGGTCATGCGGCTGGTGTCTTCCCAGAGGTCAACCGTGTTGGGGATAAAGCAGCGGTGGTCCCAAACCGCGCACAGCCCGTCCGCCAAACGTCGGATGAGCGGCTCGAACGCCCGGGCCCGTTCTTGGTTGTGCCCGAAATGCTCGGCGATGGCCCAGAGCACCGTGCCCATTTGGTCGGGCTCAAAGGCGTGGCCGAGCGTTCCCATCCGGCCGTTGGTCGCGTAGTTCGCGTAGAGCAGGCGGTCTTTGCGGAAATCCTCAACGTTCTCGTCGAGCCAGCGGAAGAACGGTTCTTGGATCGGCAGGTGAAGCCGTTCCGCTGCCACGCAGATGAACGAAGCGTCGCGCGGCCAGACGTAGCGGTAGTCCGACGCCTCGCGCGGGTAGTACGGTTTGTCCGTGTTGGCAGCGACGATGGCGCCGTTTTCGAGGGCGACATCGCGCAGGACGTCAGTCGAGGTGGCAACGAGCTCGTGGATGCGACGTTTACGGTCCATAGGGGAGATGGAGGGCGCCGGTGAGGGCGATCGCCGCCGCGTCGGCCGCGTCATCGCTCCGGATGGGAGTGTGCAAACCGAGGATCAGCCTGACCATCTTCTGAATCGCACGTTTGTCCGCCTGGCCATGGCCGGTGACTGCTTGTTTCACTTCGTTCGGCGTGAATTCGATGAGCCGGAGACCGGCGCGGGCACAGGTCAGGCGAAGCACGCCGCGGGCCTCGCTGACGCTCAAAGCGGTTTTGACGTTCCTCTGGAAGAAGAGTTTTTCCATGACGGCGACGGTTGGTCGGTAGCGGCGGATGAGTCTCTCGACCGATGTGGCGATGGCCGCGAGGCGCGTACCCGGGTCGTTGCTCGGGGGGGTCGTGAGCGTGGTGCAGGCCAAAAGCCGCGGCTGGCGCGGCGTGCCGGTGAGGAGGGCAACGCCGACGCGGGCGATACCGGGGTCGAGCCCGAGCACCGTCGCCTTAGGCGCTGTCAGCCCCATTAGAGACCCGGTCTCTAACGGGGTCAGCCGCGTTCGTTGCGATACGTTGGATTTCGCCGATGTCATCGAGTTCTTCCTCTAAACGTTCGAGCGCGCGGACCTGGTCTGGGGACAGTGAGACCACGTTCGCCGGCACCAGCTCGCTGTCCGCGTCGGCGACACTGACGCCGTTGGTCTTCAGGACTCGGCGGATCGGCTCGAGTGCGCCGAGTGGGCTCGTAATCGTCGTTCCTTCTACCGTGGTGGTGATATCTTCCGCGCCGGCATCAATGAGGGACAGCTCCAAGTTCTCACCGATGGCCGCCAAAGCTTCGCGGGCAATGCGGACACGGCCTTTGGGGGCGAAGAGCCAACGGACGCTGCCGGCGGACGCGAGCGAGGCGCCGTGTGCATTCAGCGCGCTGCGAACGTCTGCCGTCGTACGGTTCTTATTGTCGGTCAGCGCGGAAATGATGATGGCGACGCCACCCGGCCCGTACGCTTCGTAGGTCACCTCCTCCAGCGTCGTTCCGTCTTCGGCGCCGCTTCCTCGCGCAATGGCCCGTTCGATGTTCTCCTTAGGGAGGCTGAAGGCGCGGGCGCGGTCAATGGCCAATCGCAGCTTGAAGTTCATCGTCGGATCGGCGCCGTCGTGCGCGGCAATGGTAATGGCGTGGCCGAGCTTCGTGAAGAGGGAGCTTCGCCGCGCATCCGCGACGCCTTTGTGTCGTTTAATGGTTGACCATTTCGAGTGTCCGGACATACAAAAAGCCCAAGTGGTTCAGGCAGCGGAGGTGCGTTGAACATACCATTTTCTCCGCCCTCGGTCAACGCCTGCGACTGTTAGGCAGTGACCGGATTTGGTACACTGACGGCACCAGCTATGTCCTCTTTCCTTGATCTCGCCTCGCCGTACGCTCGCTTCGACAACGGTTCTGTTGCGGCGGCTCTGCAGCGGCTGCCGGAGCAGATCGGTGATGCCGTCGCGTCTTTTCGTCCCCGGGTTACCGCGCGCATGCGCGCCAGCCGTTCTGTGTACGTGGCGGGCATGGGCGGTTCGGGGTTGGGGGCAGATTTGGTCCGCGGGCTGGTCGCCAGTACGCTGCCCGCGCCAATCATTGCGGTCCGAGAACCGCAACTGCCAGCGGCCGTTCGTCTTGGTTCTTTGGTCGTGGCCGTCAGTTATTCCGGGGGAACGGCCGAGACGCTCGCGGCGGCCAAGGCGGCCCGGCAGCGGCGCGTGCCGATGATCGTCATGGCCGGCGGCGGGGCATTGGCCACGCTGGCGCGGCGCTGGCGCGTGCCGTTGTATCTCATTGACACGCGGCGGAATCCGTCGGGACAACCTCGGTTGGGGATCGGTTTTACGGCAGCGGCGTTCCTCGTTCTGTTTTCGGCGTTGGGGTGGCGTCGGTTCCCGAGGGCGGAACAGCGAGCGGCGCAAGCGGCGACGGCCGCGGTCTGGCGCCGCTGTCACCCCGAAGTCCCGACGCGAGCTAACGCGCTGAAGCAGCTGGCCGTGGCGTTGCGGGAGCGTTTCGTCATGGCGGTAGCCAGCGACCGTTTTTTCGGGAACGCCCACATCCTCGCCAATCAGTTGAACGAGAACGCGAAGACCTTTGCCAGCCCGTTTGCGTTGCCCGAGCTTAATCATCATCTCCTGGAGGGCCTGGGATTTCCGACGGCGGTGAAGCGCGGGGCGGCCGTGTTCCTTTCCGCCGCGGGTGATGAACCACTGCGTCGCCGTTTTCGGCTGACCGAGCGGATTTTCCGTCGCCGCGGGTTGGCGACGTTCCACCTGCCGACGTTCGGACGCGCACCGGTGGCGAATGCTTTTGGGTTTCTCGCGGAAACCAGCCTGCTGTCTTATTACCTGGCCCTCCTCCACCGCGTCAGGCCGGCGGCGATTCCCTGGGTTGTCTACTTCAAGCGGGCGCTCGAGCGGGGGCGCGGATGAAACGAACTGGCGCTTGGGGCGAGTGGGGGCAGCCGCTGACCCTAGTCGTGTTGACGGTCGCCCTCTTTGTCGTTCAGCTGGCCAGCCCGATGTTCGCCGATCCGGACAGTTTCTACCACGCGAAGATGGCGCAGCTCATCCGTGATCGGGGGGTGGTCCAGTCTTTCCCGTGGCTGCCGTATACCGAGCTCGCCCGTCATTACGCGGATCAGCACTTCCTCTACCATGTGTTGCTTATTCCCTTTGTCAGTTACCCCGATCCGCTCGTGGGCCTGAAGATCGCGACGGTTGCCCTGGCCGTCGGTTTTCTGTTGGTTTTTTACTACGTCATGCGGGGGTTGCACATCTCCCACGCTTTCGTTGGCAGTCTGTTGTTGCTGTTTATCACCCCGCTCACCTTTCGGCTCGGGTTGGCCAAGGGTAATGCGTTTGCCCTGATCCTACTCCTGGTCGCGTGCTACGCGCTCTTCGCTTACCGTCCGAAATTGTTGGCCGTCGTGGGCTTTTTGTATGTCTGGTCGCATAACGGGTTTCCGTTGGTCTTTGTGGCCGCGGCGCTGTTCGTTGGAGCGTCCGTCATGGGTGATGCGATCGAGCGACATCGGCAGGCGGACGGCATTCTCACCCGACTCTTCCCGGCCACGCACCTCCGGCGCCGGTCGAGCCTGCCGCACGCGCTCAACCTGCTGCTGGCCGCCACGGTTGGTCTTGTTCTCGGCGTGGTGATCAATCCCTTCTTTCCAGACAATCTGGCCTTTTTCTTTCATCAATTCATCCAGGTCGGCGTCGTGAACTACCGGCAGGTCATTGGCGTTGGCGGCGAGTGGTACCCGTACCAGCCGATCGAATTACTGACGAACACCATTGTCTTAACGATTCCGCTCCTGGTCGCCTTTTTCACGTATGCCTTGACGTTCGCGAAGCAGTCGCGTCGATCGCTGGTCCTTTTGCTTCTGACGCTCCTTTTTTTTGCCGTGACCGTGAAATCACGGCGCTACGTCGAGTACTACGTGCCGATGGGCATGTTCTTTGTCTTGTCGGTGTATAGCGACGCCTGGAAAGGCCGTCGTCTCGATCGCGAATTTCGGACGCGGGTGCGGCCGGTGGTCGCCCGTTGGCGGACGTTCATCCCGTCGGTGATCCTTGTCGTCTACCTGGCCATCCTCCTGCCGACCGTCGTTGTCCGCGACCTCGTAACGCAACATGGCGATCTTCGCCAGGGGTTCCGCCAGACGCAGTACGCTGGAGCGATGCGCTGGCTGCGCGATCACGCCCCGCCCGACGTCATCGTCGTGCACAGCGATTGGGATGAGTTTCCCGTTCTTTTTTACTACAACGACCGGTCACGGTACCTGGCCGGTCTCGACGCAACGTTCCTTTACACCGCCGACCCGGCTCGTTACCGGACGTGGGTGGACATCACGACCGGCGTGTACGCCAAGCCGCTGCTCGCTGGCCTGCGCGAACTCGACGCCGGGTACGTGTTCGTCGATCGCGACCACACCGCCATGGAACGGTTAGTCAAGAACGAACCCGCGTTAGAACAGGTCTATGGAGATGCGGACGCAACCGTCTACCGTGTGCCCGCGGCTTTGTGAGTTCTGCTATGGATAGCCAGGACCGACACCATCTGCATGAAGCCGTGCCGGCCGAGTATTATGAGACCGGCATGCGGACGAACATCTGGCAACGGTTCTGGCACCGCGGCCGGTTGCGTTTATTGCAGCGGGCGCTCCGTCGCCTCCCCCGCAGACCATCACACATTCTCGATCTCGGATGCCATAGCGGGTGGTTGACGTCGTACCTGGCGACGTGGACCGGGGCGGAAGTGACTGGACTCGATTTTTCCGAAAGCGCGATTGCCTACGGGCGTCAGCATCGTCCAACGCTGCACCTTGAGGTCGCTGATATCACCCAGCCGTTGGCATTCCCATCGAGTCACTTCGATCTCGTCACCGCCTTCGACGTCCTCGAACACCTCTCTGACGTTTTCCCATTGCTGCGTGAGGTGCGACGCGTGTTGCGGCCGGGCGGCGTGTTTCTGATAACCATACCGACTGGGCGGATCTTCAACGCGGTGTGGTGGGTTTGGACGCGCTCGCGCGGTGCGGTCTGGCAGGATTTGCATACGCCCGGATTTACGGATCGGGTGCTGCAGCAAGAACTGATGACTGCTGGATTTATCATTCTTCACCATGAACGGCATTTTGGGCAAACGTACCACCTCATCAGTGCAGCGCGTGGATAAACCATGATTGGACACCCCGCCAACCCCCACGATGTTTCCGAACGGCGAATCGCCTGGGCCAGCGCGCTCCTTTTTCCGGTATTAGCTATTATGAGTTTCGTGTTATTGCATGCCTGGTGGGCGTTCATATTTAGTCCCATCCTCCTGGTCCCGCTGCTTCTTGTTTGGAAAGGTGGATCACCAGGTCGAACGTGGTTTTACCGAGCGATGTGTATGGTGGCAGTTACCTCGGTGTTCTTCCTCGTTCTTGAAGTAAACCAAATGGCTATTCGAGCGAAGACGGTTCCGACCCGCGGGATTCACGATGGTGCGGTTCAGACGGAAGACGCAATCACGTTTTTTCTCCGTGGGGAGAATCCGTACAGTGCCGATTACCGGTCCATGCCGTTTGGCGGGTTCCTCGATGGGTTTTCACGCGGCATCCGTCCGAATCCGGCATGGTGGCACCATGTGTATTTGCCATTCCATTTTCTCGCTTCGTTGCCGTTCTCGTACGTGCTCAATCACCTGACTGGTTGGTACGATCAGCGCGTTGTCTACGTGCTCGCGGAGATCGTCTCGTTTTTTTTCGTTATCGGCCTCGCGCGAGGTCGTGAGTGGCGGCTACTTATCGGTTTGTTGTTCGCGTTGAATCCTTTCTGGATCAAGTTCTTTGTCCAGGGGTATAATGATATTTTCGTTTTTACTTTCATGGCGGGGATGCTCTGGTGCTTCCAGCGCGGTCGCTGGAGCTGGGGGGCCATCCTTTTCGGACTCGCCTGCGCATCGAAGCAGTCGGCCTGGATGTTCGCGCCGTTCTTCGTCGCGTACACTGTGTGGCACGGCGGTGTGGTTGGTTGGCGTCGGTGGCGACCGACTTTCATCGCGGCCGGAGTAGCCGCGCTCTTCATCCTTCCATTTTTTTTGTGGAATCCAAAGGATTTCATTGACGACATCTATCGGTACCCTGCGGGCAGTTTGACGACGAGCTACCCGATTTCCGGGTTCGGGATTTCTGATCTCAGGGTCAGCAGCGGGATTATTAAGAGTATTTGGGACTACTACCCAATTATCTATCTTCAGGCCGCCATCGCTGGCCCTCTACTCGTCGTGTTACTTTATCTACAGCGAATGCGGAACTCTCTTACCCAGCTGGTGATTTCTGCGTCCGTGTTTTCGTTTACGTTTTGGTTTTTATCTCGTTTTTTCAACTGGAATTACGTTTCGTACTTAACTTTTTTCACTCTTGCCGCGTTGGCCATTGCCGGGCCGCCTCGGTGGCTCACTTCCCGCGCCCATGGACATTAGCATTATTCTGCCCACCTATAACGAGCGGGAGAACCTGCCCAAGCTTCTCGCGGCGATTGCTCGTCTTCGACTCGCGTCGTGGGAAGCGATTGTCGTGGATGACAACTCTCCCGATGGCACCGGTGCCTTGGCTGATGATCTGGCCCGCCAGTATCCGCTTCGCATCATCCATCGTCTTGGGAAATCCGGCCTGGCATCAGCCATGGTCGATGGGTTTGCGGCCGCGCATGGGCAATTCCTCGTCGTCATGGATGCCGACCTTTCACATGATCCGGAGATCATTCCGGCCTTGGTTGAACGACTCCGATCCGGCGCGACGGTGGCGGTCGGTTCCCGGTTTGCGCCGGGCGGCGGCATGGTCGGGTGGCCGGCCTGGCGACAGTTCATGAGCCGGGTGGCGACGGGGGTAGCGCGACTGCTTTTTCGCGTTCCGGTTCGCGATCCGATGAGCGGGTATTTTGCCGTCCAGCGGACGTTTTTCGACCAGGTACATCTACAACTCCACCCGCGCGGGTATAAGCTTCTGTTGGAAATGCTCGTACGCGGAAAGCCGAAACGGATCGACGAGGTCGGGTTTCAATTTCAGGACCGCCAGTATGGGAAGAGTAAAATTAGTCCGGCGGTCATTGCCGCGTACCTGCGAATGATTCTTGATCTTCTTTTTCGATAACCATGCGTTCATTCTTGGCAACGATTGGCAGAAATGAGTGGGCGTTTGTTGGGAAGATTGCGGTGGTGGCCGTGGCGTTGGCCGCGCTGTCCCTCGTGGTCATTGTTGTTCTGACACCTCCCGGGTACTTCGCCACCGGCCTGCACACGCTCTCACCCGGTGACTATCCGGTCTATTATTCGTACATCGATCAGGCGGCCAAAGGCATGGTCGTTTTTTCCGATCTGTTCACTTCCGAACCGCATGCCCCCTTTAACTTAAATGTGTTTTGGCTGCCAGTTGGCTGGGTCGCGCGACTGCTTGCCTTGTCGCCACCGGCCGCCTTCCACCTGGCTCGGCTGGCGATGGTTCCTTTGTTTATTGTCGTGGCGTATGTACTCTCGGCGCTCATTTTCCGCGAGCCTTCGCGGCGGAAAATTGCCCTCATCTTCGTGGCTTTTGCCTCCGGACTCGGCGGGTACTTCGCCCTGCCTTTGGAGGGGCAGTTTCCGAAAGGCGTTTCCCCCATGACCTACCCGATGGACCTTTGGGTGACGGAAGCGTTTCCTTTTCTTCAATTCCACCAAACCGGGCACTTCACTTTTGGGACCATACTTTTCATGCTCGTGTTGGCCGGTATCGTTCTCGCCTGGCGGACCGGCCGATATCGGTATAGCATTGGGGCGGGGCTAGCCGCCCTGTGGCTGTTCGCGTTCCACCCGTTCCATGCGCCGTCACTCGCGGCCATCATCGTGGTGTGGGGTCTATGGGAGTGTTTCCATCGCCGGGTCCCTTGGCTTCAGTGCCTTCTCCAGATGATGGTAGCCGCGGTGATTGCCGCGCCTGCGTTTGCCTGGCAGTATGTGGCCGCGACGACGAATCCCATCGGCGTTGTCCGAGCCGCGCAAAACGTCTTGCCGACACCGGCCTTCCATATTGTACTCGAGAGTTATGGCTTCCTGGCATTAGCCGCATTGTTGATGTTTGTTCGACGTTCGACATGGCGAGATGAGCGGCGTTCCCTGCTGGCGCTCTGGATTGTCGTCCAGGGGATACTGATTTTCGTTCCGTTGTTCTTTCAGCGGCGGTTGACGCAAGGGCTCTCGATCCCGCTCGCGTTATTGACGGCGGATCTCATTGCGGAGGTTTTTGCGCGGTGGCGACAACGGCCAAAATCATTTGCGGCATTTTTCGCCAATAGTCCAATTGCCCTCACCTTCGCTTTTTTGGTTCTGTTTGGTTTTTCCAACGCGGTCGTTCTCGGACAAGACATCAATTTTGTCCTTACCAATCGCACGGCGCCGTTCGTGATGTATCTGCCGGATGAGTACGCCAACGCCTTCAATGTGCTGAAGCGGACCGAGGGCGATGCGATCATCTTGGCTCGGGCGGGGACCGGCAATGTCATCCCTGGTTTTACCGGGCGGCGAACCTACGTTGGCCATCCGGTTGAGACTTTAGACTACGAGCGGAAACGGCAGCAGGTCGAGGCGTTTTTCCGTGACGAGGAATCCCCGGAGGAACAAGCAAATTTCTTGTATCAAAATCGGATTTCCTATGTTTTTTGGGGGCCGTTAGAACGATCCACCGGCTCGTTTGACCCCAACACCAAATCGTTTCTTGAACCGGTGTATGTCGGTCAGACGATTTTTCTCTACCGGGTGAAACGTCCCGCGGCGGTGGGGATGACGATGGGTGACCCGATTGGCCGGATCGAACGATAGCGCGGGACAATACTCCGGAGGCCGTTGAGGCCGCCGACACCCTTGACGGAAATAACCTCGACGCGTGTCTGGAGCGAACCGATGGGGGTGCGGTTCAGCACCGGGCGGTAGGTCCAGGCGTGATCAGTCCCCGGTTGCCAGGTCCGGGTTGGCTCCAGCGGGTTGAGGGCGAAGAGTTCTTGTTGTATTTCGCCGCGGTCATCTTGGAGCGTCACCCGCAGCTGGAAGTTTTCTTCCATGGTTTTTTCTGCGCGCCAACGAAGCCCGAATGTTGCCACCGAATATTCGTCTGCTCCAATTGTTTCACGAGTCAGGGCGACCGGTTCAAGTGCGGTGAGGGTTAGCGCGTCGTTCAGGCGCACGTTGGTCAACTCGCTGATCACAGGCCGCGGATCCGTCCCGCTCGCATCGTAGAGGAGAAGATGGCCAATTTGTTGGGCGAGCGCGAAACGCCTTTCTTTGAGGAAGGCGGCTAGCCGTCCGTAGCCAACGTCGTCATCCCCTTTGTAGAGGAGCTGGAAGGTGAGGAGGTCTCGGTCATCAAGGAGCATGAGCGTGACGCGGTCGCTGACCGGGTAGGGTTTCGTGGTGTACTGCCGATGGCCGAGGAAAATGTAGTGCGCCGAGTAAACATCGGGACTCCGGGCGAGCGGCGTGATGGGACGGAAGCTAAAGACGCCTCGGACCGGCCGGTCGAGCGTCGCGAGGAGGGACCATCCAACCCGGTCTTCGGCAGAAACGGATCGCTCTCCTTGCCACCGTTCAAGTGCGGCGGCGCCATAAGGCCCAACAACGATTGATGAGGCGATGACGATAGTACCGAGGACGAGAGTTCCGAGTTGCCATTCGCGCCGTAACAGTGGAAGGACGCGGCCGTGAGTCGCGTGGGCAATGCGAGCCAGGGCATCGAGTGAGGCAACAAATAGGAAGGGAAGCAACAGCGCCGTGTAGTGGATGCGCAACCCATTTTCGCCGAGTCCGAGCAGGAGGAGTTGGAGAAAGGCGAGCGCGGCGGTCAGGAGCACGCGCGGTGCGAGGACCGGCAAGTAGGCGAAAGGCAGGAGGAGTCCAAGCAGCGAGACCAGCGAGGTCAGCCCGAAAACCCGTTGCAGCCACACCCAAGGCCGCAGCACCACCGTGTTTAAAATGGCCGGCAGCGAATCGCCCAACCAGCCGTAGAGTTTTACGAATTTGTACGTGCCCTCTTGGTTGAAGTAGCCGGTGACGGTCATCATTGATTTGAGCCAGATGGCCCCAAGCGCAATCGGCGTCACGATCCAGCGCAGTGACCGTCGGTCAATCAGCGCCAACAGCCCAAAACCGACACTGATGAGGGCGGTGTCCTCTCGGACGAGCAAGGTGCCGACGAGTCCGACGAGAAACCATCGCCAGCGCTTTTCCTCATACGCGAGCAGCGTCCAAAAAATCAGCGGAATGGCCAAGGCGAGCGCATGGAATTCGAACAGGGCGGTATTGAGGACGAACGGCTGGAGAAGATAGGCGAGAGCGGCCAGCAGCGGAATTGGGCCATTGGGGAAGCGTCGGCGGGCCAGGAGCCAGACCGGTACCGCCGCCGACACGAGGGCGAGCGCTTGGAGGACGAGGAGGGTGAGCGGCGAGGGAATGAGCGCGTAGAAGGGCAGGAGGGCGATCAGGATGAGTTCGACGTGGTCGCCGAAGTACGAATGCGGATGGATGGTCACGGCCATCGGGTGGCCGAGCCGCGTGTTGTCCATGGCTTGCGTGTAGATGGCTAAGTCGAGGCCGGTGTAGCCGAACTGTTGCCATTTGACCGTGATGGTCAGGAGTAGCGTGACGAAGGCCAGCGACATGGCAGTAACGAGCCAGCGCCGCTGTCGGGCCGCGGATGGTGTGGTCATACAATCATTGTGGCAAACGATGAACGAAAAAACAAACCCCGCACCTTCCCGGGGGCGAGTCGATCACGGGGACCGGCTCGTCTGCAGAAAGGTGCGGGGTGAGAATGCCTGCAAGTGACTAAGTGACGTTGGCGGTCGTGCCAGCGACGAAGATGACGATGGCCCAGGCGAGCAACACGATAATTAGACCGATAACCGCTGCCGAAATAATCTTCTTCGCTTTGTCAATCCGTTCATCATTGCCGGCCGCGGTCATCCACTGGAAGCCGCCGACGATGATCATCAGAACCGCCACGAGGGCGAGGATGCCAAGAACCCACTGGATGACGTTCACGACGGTCTGTTTCAAGTCGGACGTCCCCAAACCGACGGAACCGCCGATGTTCTCAATACTGAACGACGTCTGCGCGACGGCGATCGGAGCGACGACCAGCGCGAGCGCAAAAAGGGTCGAGGCTGTGATTGCGAATTTTTTCATGCGATATCACCCCCTCTCGTGTGGTGTCCGTGTGATGAACTGGCTAGGTGACGTTGCGGGTCGTGCCAGCGACGAAGATGACGATGGCCCAGGCGAGAATCACCACGATCAGACCGACGATGGCCGCCGAGATGATCTTCTTGCCCTTGTCAATCCGCTCATCATTGCCGGCCGCGGTCATCCAGGTGAAGCCGCCGTAGATGACGAGGGTGACCGCCACGAGGGCGAGGATGCCGAGGACCCACTTAATGATATTGATGACGGTCGTCTTCAGGTCGGAGGTGCCGAGCCCGATGGAACCGCCGATGTTCTCGATGCTGAATGACGTCTGCGCGACGGCGACGGCTGGGACGACCAGCCCGCCGAGCAGGGCAGCGATGACAGCGAGGTTTGTGAACTTCTTCATAGGTTCTTTATGGAATTAGCGTTGAAACTCGTCTTCGCTTTTCCTGTTTGTGTTTCCGCAGAGCCGGTCTTGGTGGCGTCTTTTTTAAGGAGGCATGCTCCTGTGTATAACTTTTCGTGATACACGTAACGTGCACCCCCATGTCCAAGTACGGCGCTGTCTAAGAAGAATGAATATTTGACGTTCAAAGTGAGCAAACGATGTTTTTGCCGAGTGGATTCGGTTTTGTATGGGAACGTCAGCGCCAGTATAAGAGAACCGCCAGGAAATGTCAAATTATCGAGTGACGGTCGAGGTTGTCTCGAGGATAAATCGGATGAACACCCAGCTGCCAAGAACGGTAATAATCCCCATGGTCGCCCAAAACAGTGTATCCCGAGCCTTTTTTACCCGCTCCGCCTCACCCTGCGACGTGAGCATGAGGAAACCACCCCACATGAAGATGAAGGTTGCGAACACGCCGATGGCGGCCAAGAAAAAACGCATGACGCCGACAAAGAGGCAGACCAGGTCGCCGCAGGCAATTGGGTTGGGGATTTCAACCACGGCCCAGGCGGCGAGCGGCGCGACGAGGAACGAAACGATGAGGGGGATGGTTAGGAACATAGGGTTGCGGATTGACATTGATTAGTGGAGAAGGTGCATGCGCCCTGCTGCCAGACGGCCCCGGCGGTCGTGCAGCGCTCCCGAGTGCAGGATTCGCAGGTCTTCGCCCCGTTCGGTTGGTATTTGATACAGCAGCCAGCCGTGCAGAGCGGAAAGGTGTTGCAGGCAAACGATTGGAAGTTGTAATCGGGAACAGTACCGCGGCCAACCGGGCAGTCGGCGGCGGTTGCGGCTGCGATGCAGCTCCCGCGCGCATCGACGGACGCGGGAACGCAGCAACCCGATGAGGCCGGTTGGTCGCTCGGGTCGGCGGGGTCGGACACGGGCGTGAGTCCGAACGCGTCGGAGCACTCTTTGCTCGTCGGGTCGGTGAGCAGCCGTTGGAGCGTGGCGGCGTTTCCGCGGACGTCACGATAATTTTCCGGAATCGGTTGGTACCCGTTCGAAGCCAAAAATCCCCAGAGCGCGTAGGCCGTGTTCCTCCCGAAGCAACCGTCGGCGGCGCCGACCGACGGGCATTTTGCCGCCAGGAGCGTCTGGAGTTTCGTCACGGCGCCGTCGCCGGTGGTCGGGTCCGCACAGCCGAAGTGGAGGTCATTCCCGGTACAACCGGTTTGCGAATAGTTTGTCAGATAGCTTGCCCGACATTGACTACCGGTGGAGCCTAGACCGCTGCGCGTGAAAGGTGAATTGGGGAAGATGGATTTGCCGCCGGCAAAACCGATGATGTACGCGTTCACGATAATCCAGGCGGTCAGGACGACGATTACCCCCATGAATGTGCCGTTGAGGATCTTCTTTCCCTCCTCGACCTTCTCGCTTCGTCCGCCAGCGATGAGGAGTGTAAAGCCGCCCCACATGAAGAAGAAGACGGCAACGGCGCCGAGGATGCTCAAGCCCCACGTTGCCAGGCTGGCGAAGAGCTGAAAGAACTCGTCGACGCCGCAATCGCCGCTGGTCGTGACCTCGGTCACCGTCCAGGTTTCCTTGAACGTGGGGTCAGCAGTTGCTTTCGCGTCGTATTCGTCGGGCGACATCGTCTGCGATACTTTCTCTTTGTTTTCGATCTTATAAACCGTTTGTTCGCAGGTGGGCAGGCGAATGAGAAAACGTGACGCGGCCGAGGCGGTCGGCGCGATGAGCAGCCAACTCGTGACGAGGCAGGCGAGCAGGATGAGACGGCGTTTCATTGCGGTCTCGGGAGCGTGAGGTTGATTTGATCGGCCGTCAGGTTGAGGGCTTGCGAGGCATCGTTGCCCTTGAGCGCGACCTCTTCAATCATGGTGGTGAAGTACTGCTCGGTGGCGGTGAAATTCTGGCCGTGATACCAGCTGCGGATGGCCGGTGCCTGCAGCGACGCGACCGCCAGGGCCGGGTTTGCCTGTTGTTCACGGAGCACTTTGCGGAGGGCGGACAGTTGCTCGGTCCGGCCGAGGTAGTTCCGCACCACGCCGCTGCGGGAAGCGAACTGCACGAGGTTCCACGCCTCATTCGCTTTCTGCCGAGCCTTAAGCGCGATGGCCTGGATCCCGTAGCGGCCGTAGGTGATTTTCCGGAGCTGGTCGCCGGCGGGGGCGGTGGCGTCGTTGTCGAGTTCATTTTCATGAATGTGGGGGACCGGTGCGACGTCGTAGTTGAGATTCGCGCTGCCGGCCGAGATCCACTGCCGGTCGCGCTGGTACCCGAACGCCATGGCCAGCTTTCCCTGGGCGAAAAGGGTCAGGGCGTTCGGGAAGTTTGTCCCCCAGGTCAGGACTTCTTTCGGCGGGTTGGTCTGGGCGAAGTCAGTGTAGAATTTCAGCGCGCCGAGCCCCGGAGTTTCGCCCGCTTCGTTCGGTCGGTGAAAGAGGATTTGTTGTCCGCTCGAGTCGACCATGAGCGCGCCGTTCTGCAGCATGAGGAGCGAGAGGATGTCGAAGGCGTACGGGACATTCTTGGCCAAGCCGAGTCCGACGCCGGGCCGGACGACGTTCCCGTCCGAATCTTGGAGCGTCAAGCGGGGGATGGCGGCGACGAAGTCCTCCCACGTCGCTGGCGGGTCAATGATGCCGGCGCTGCTCAACAGGTCGCGGTTGTAGAAGAGCATCAGCGTATCCACCGCCAGCGGCAAGCCATAGATTTGTTCGGTTCCCTGCGCATCGCGGATAACGACGTCTTTCGCGACGGCGTCAATGTATTCCTGGCGGATTTGGTTTGGTGTGATGCTGCTTTCGACTTGGTAAGTAATTTCCTGCTCCTCGCGAACCAGGAGATTGCGCGTCTTGAAGAAGGCGGTCCGGGTCTGCTTCGGCAGGGGTTGGATGAAGTCTTTGAACGAGGCGACGGCGGTGTTCGGCAGCGAGAAGATGTCCGGCCCCTGGTCCTTGGCCCAGGCGTTTTTCAAATCGGCTTCATACGAGTCGGCCGGTTTTTGCACGACCGTGACGCTGATGTAGGGATGGAGTTGTCGGTACGCCTGGAGGATGTCCGCGAGGGATTCGGGCGAGTCATCAATCGTCCACCAAGTCAGGCTGACTGGGGCGGGGACGATCTGCTTCTTCGAGATGACGCCGGAGATGATCAGGAACGACGGCGCCAGGACGGCGATGGCGATGAGAATGAGAATGATCGTGCGTCGCGACATGGGTTAGTGGGGAAGGGAGGCGAGGTAGTCTTTGAGTCCGGGACCGGTTTCCGGGTGTTTGAGGCCAAAGGCGATGTTGGCGCGCAGCCAGCCGAGTTTTGAGCCGCAATCGTAGTAGACCGCGTTGGCGAGCTCGAGGGCGTAGACCGGCTGGCGTTTGGCCAGCGTATTGACGGCTTCGGGCAGCCATATTTCCCCGCCCCGACCGGGTTTTTGCTCATGGAGGACAGGGAAGATATCCGGCGTCAAGAGGTAGGCGCCGTGGGTGGCGAGCGACGAGGGGGCTTGCCCGGGTTCGGGTTTCTCGACGATCTCTTCAATGCGCGAGACGCGTTCGCGCACGGGGGTAACCCGGGCGATGCCATAGCGGTTCGTTTCTTCGGGTCGGACGCGGACCGCGCTGATGACCGATCCCCCGAGTTCGGTGCGGAGGTCAATGAGTTGTTGGAGCCGCGGCGGCGTGGCCGTGATAAACTCATCGCCCCAGAGGACGGCGAACGGTTCGTCGCCGATCAGCGGTTCGGCATTGAGGACGGGCGTCCCGTTGCCGTACATTCCCTTCTGGCGGATGTAAATGAAATTCGCCATCTCGGCGATTTTCCGAACCTCGTTCGCCTGCTGTTCTTTGCCCGCCTCCAGCAGTCGTTTTTCCAACTCGAATGGATAATCAAAGTGGTCCTCGACCGAGCGCTTGTGCCAGCCGGTGACAATGATGATGTCCTCGATGCCCGAGGCGACCGCTTCCTCGACGACGTACTGGATGATCGGCTTGTCGACGATCGGCAACATTTCCTTCGGCTGCGCTTTCGTGGCCGGAAGGAAACGGGTGCCCCAGCCGGCGGCCGGAATAACGGCTTTGCGGATTTTTTTCATATTTGCGTTCGGCCGAGGGCTTCTAAAAAATGGCGCGGGACTGCCTTGGATATACCATAAAACGATGCGCCTGACAACGGAGAGGTGTTTGGTGGCGTGGGTCGTTCGCGGTGCAGTATACTTTGGTGGTATGGAATCCCGGCGACGGTGGATTGGGGTGAGTCTCCTCGTGCTGACGCTCCTTGGCGGTGGGGCGCGGTTTTGGCGCATCGGAACGCCCCCCGAGATCACCAGCGACGAGGTCTACTTCGTGAATGACGCGCGCCACTACCTGCGCCATGAACCGTTCCTCGACGTGCACCCGCCACTTGGGAAGTTGGTGATTGCTTTTGGAATTGCGCTCGCGGGTGATACGCCGGTTGGTTGGCGGTGGCCGGTGGCGCTCCTCGGGACACTGCTCGTGCCGCTGATGTTTTTCGTTGGCCGTCGGCTCACTGGCTCGACGCTTATTGGGATTGTCGCCGCGGCACTGGTGGCCGTTGACGGCATGTTTGTGGTTGAGTCTCGTCTCGGCCTGCTCAATATTACCCTGGCCTTCGCGACGTTGTTGGCCGTGTGGTTGGCAGCGCGGGCGAAGACCGCCGGGGGCTGGGCCGTCGCTGGCGCCGTGTTCGGCCTTGCCATCGGCGTGAAGTGGTCAGCGCTTTTATTGGTCTTTCCGGTCGCCATGCTCGCCTGGCAGCGGGATCCTCGTTTTGTTCTCCGTTCGGCACTTGGGTTTACGGCCGCCGCACTCATTGTGTACATTGGGTTGTTCGAATTGCATTTTGCGTTGACGGGCATGCCGCAGCAGTTCTGGCTGACGCACTACGCGATGCTCCGCCATCACACCGGAATTGCCGAACAGCATGCCTACCAGTCGCCGTGGTGGTCGTGGCTGGTTCTTTGGCGTCCGTTCATGTATGCCACCGCGACCGCCGCCGATGGGTCGCGTCAGCTGATTGCCGATCTGGGCAATCCAGTCTTGTGGTGGGGTGGCGTCGTCGGGGCAGTCACCACCGTCATCGCCCTTCGGAAAGACCGGCGTGTCCATCAACTGCTCTTGTTTGTTCTTGCGGCGCTGGTCCCCTTTGCGGCCATTACGCGCCCGCTCTTCTCGTATCATGCGATGCTCGCCGTTCCGTTTCTCTGGCTGCTCGCTTTGGTGGGATGGCGGACGTGGCTGGGAAACTCGCGCCGCCGTCTCCTCATCAGCGGGGTAGTATTGGCAATTGTTTTTACCGTTAGCGCGTGGTTCTGGCCGGTCTGGACCGCCCGCCCGCTCTCGCCCGACCAGGTAAAAACCCGTCAGTGGCTGCCGACGTGGTTCGTGCCCCGGCCCGGTTTTCGCTAATGGAATGGTGTCGAGTCTTTGGCCGCAGGGCGGAATGGCGTGCTGGTCATTCGGCGGGCGAGAAAGCGGAGGTGCCAAGCGAGGGCCGTGCGGTGTCGAGGCGTTCGGTGGAGGAAGCGCGCCAGTGTTCGATGGGCGGTCGTTGGCAGTTGGCTATACCCCGGATGCTGGCAGGCGAGGAAGGCGGCGAAGTAGGCGGTGGTGCCGTCAGGGATCCGGTCCAACCAATGCTTGGTGAGCGCGAGGAGTGCCCGTTCGACGACACCATGTTCTCGTCTGGCACGGGGCGACAAGCCGCTCGGCGCGGCGACGAAACGACAGACGTATTTTGGTCCGAGAATTTTTTCAAAGATATATCGGGCTCGGGCCAGGTGGTAGTCCGAGGTGACGATGACGAGTCGTGTCCAGCCACGCCGAACGAGCAGCGTCGTCTGGGTAAAGTAGGCGTTGCCGATGGTGTCCTGCGACTGCTCCTCGGTGAGGATGTGTTTCGCCGGTACGCCAAGATGAATCGCCAGACGTTTCATCGCTTGCGCTTCGGTGGTGGGTGGGGGTATCGGTTCAGCGAAACCCCAGCGACCGGACAGGATGATCGTTCGGGCGATGCCGTTGCGCCAGAGCGTTACGCCGCGCTCGACCCGAAAGCGGACCCAGAGAGGCAGCGAGCCGTCAGCCGCCACGCCGCCGGCAAGGACTACGATGGCGTCACTGGTCATGGGTTGGGCGAAGGACAGTATTTGATTATGTTCCCACCGCGACGGTAGTTGAAACAAAATTTTCCGTTCTCTTCGGTCAGGCCGCCGTCATTGCGGTTGAGGTTGCTGGCCACCGGTCCAGCGGTCTGCGCTGGCCGCGACCTCGGGATGAGTGATCCGGAAAAGGCGAACAGGGTGACCGAGACGAAACCGAGCAACGCCAGCACCACGATGATGAAAGGCAAAATAACGGTTCCGGCGTGCCCAGAAATGTAGTGCGATCCGGCCCGTGGGTGCTGTTTGGACGTTTTTTTTCGTGGCGGTGCCATTGAACGAGGATGAATGAACGGACCCTGGCAGTATACCAAAAAACGGTGCCGGCGGGGACACCGTTTTTTGTGGTTTGCCGCTTAGTTCAGCTGGGTGAGGCTAAGGATGTTGCCATCAGGGTCTTTGAACCAGGCTGCCTTTTGGCCGCCGATGGTCGCGATCCCGTTGATCGTCTTGAGTCCCGGCAAGTCGTACTCTTCGAACGCGATCCCCTTTTCCTTAAGGACGGCCATCTCGCTGGCCAGGTCGTTGACTTTGAAGCCCGCCAGGGTGTGGTCAGCCTTCGACGGGCCGCGTTGGTAGAGGTAGACGCCGGTTCCATTACCGGCTTCCAGCATGACGCCGGCGGCGTCCTCCATCATGACCCCGAGGCCCAGCGTATCCCGATAGAATATTTTCGCGCGGTCGAGGTTGGTGACCGGAATCGTCGGGTAGACCGTTGTTTGTTTGAGCATGGTGCCTCCTGTCCTGGAAAGGGACGTTATGGATAGGAAAAATCAGTATAGCCGTAAAAGACCGGCTGCGCCAGTCGCTTCCGCGTCGGGGTTTTTAGGCGTTGCGGCCGTCGCGCAGATGAATTGTCCTTTGGCAGGCGGCAGCCACTTCCGAATTGTGGGTGACAATGACGAACGTCCGGCCCTCCTCGCGGTTGAGTTTCTTCAGTAGCTCGATGATTTCCAGGCTGGTGGTCGTGTCGAGTTCGCCGGTCGGCTCGTCCGCCAGGATCAGCGATGGGTTGTTCATCAACGCACGAGCGAGGGCCACCCGTTGCTGCTGACCGCCGGAAAGTTCGTTCGGCCGGTGGTTGATACGATCGCCCAACCCGAGGTCGGTCAGGAGTTTGGTGGCCCGACCTTTCCGTTCGTTGCGTGGAACGCCGCCGTACTTACCCGCCAGTGCCACATTCTCCAATGCGGTGAGCGACGGGATCAAATTGAACCCCTGGAAAACAAAACCGATTTTCTTGGCGCGGAGTTTCGTTGCCTCGGTTTCCGAGAGTTGGTGGACTTCCTGACCATCGATGGCTAGCGTCCCACTATCGGGCGCATCGAGGAGGCCGAGCACGTGGAGGAGGGTTGATTTGCCGCAGCCCGAGGGACCGATGATGGCCGTGAAGTCGCCGCGCTGCACTTCGAGGTTCACGCCCTGCAGCGCGTGCACGGTGTTCGTCTTGGACATTTGATAGGACTTGGTCAAGTTCTTGACGCTGATAATGACGTCTGCCATAGGGGTGGACATTAGAGTTCGCGAATCGCATCCACCGCCTTGAGGCGGGCGGCGCGGACAGCCGGAATGAGGCCGGACACGATGCCGAGGATGAACGAGAAGACCGCCACGCCAGCCAGGTACCAGGGATCAAGCAGGAAGATCTCCGCCCCTTTAGCCGCCATTTGTTTATTTAGGCTCCAGGCTAGGAGAATGCCGAAACCAAGCCCGATGACCCCGCCGAGGATGCCAATGACGCCTGCCTCGAGCGTGTACTCGGTGGCGATGGTGCGACGGGCCGCTCCCAGGGCTTTTTTAATGCCGATTTCCTTGGTCCGCTCGGAGATGGACATGACCATGGTGTTGATGATGGAGAAGCCGCCGACGATGAGGGCGATCAACGCACTCCCAAGGATGACGGCATTAAAGACGACCGTCCCCTTGTCGATGAGCTCACCCATGGCTTTCGGGGAAAGGACCGTGACTTTGTCGCCGAATTTGTCCTTGACGCGCTTGACGATTTCTTCCGGATCCTGCCCGTCTTTCCACGAGATGGAAGCGGCGGTGTTCATGTCCTCTGTCTTGAAGGTTTTGGCCGAGCGCAGTTGATTCCGTGTCGCCTCGGGCAGACTCGCGAGTTCCGTTTCAGACAACTTCGTCGCCGAGTCCGCCTGTTCTTTCAGTGATTTGAGGAAGGGATTCGATTCGATGAGCAGTTCACGCGCCGGGGTGATCGGCATCATCACGTACGTATCGGGGCCGGTCATGGTTCGGTCGATGACTCCCTTGACCTTGAAGTCGCGGCCACGGATTTTCATCGTGTCGCCCGCATGGAGTTTTTTGTCCGTCGCGATGCTGATGCCGATGACGACGACGGAATCCGGATCCCCGTTCTTCAGCATTTCACCCTCGAGCATTTTCAAGGTTTTCCAGTTGCGGTTTTCAAAACGGGAACTCAGCTCCATCCCTTCGATGGTCGGGGGCGGGCCGAATGACCTACTGGCGTTGTTCGGATCCAGCTCCTCGAGTGAGAGCTCGACGCCCGCCGCCACGGCTTCGACGCCCTCCACCTTTGAAATTTCTGTCAGGGTGTCGACGGGCAGCATGCTGCCACCGCCGTGACCAAAAACGTCCACGCCCTTTGGCATGATGGTGATCTGCCCGGTGATGTAGCGCTTGCCGCCATCGATCATTCGGTTGAACCGTAAGGCCATCGACCCCATGACCGTGAACGCGAAAATGCCGACGGCGATGCCGACCATCGTCAGAATAGTCCGCAGTTTCCGTCGCCACATGTTTCGAAGAATCTCCATCATACCGGGTTCGCTTATGCCTTTCCACGACGAAAAGGCCAGTCCGCAGTATAGTCCGTATTTGGTGGATGATCAATGGCTACTTTTTCGGTCGGAAGTCCAGGGCAATCGAATTGATGCAGTAGCGCTGGCCGGTTGGTTTCGGGCCATCGTTGAAGACGTGCCCGAGGTGGGCGTCGCAACGCGAGCACAGGACCTCAGTCCGGCGCATACCCAGGCTATTGTCCGGCTCAAGACGGACGTTGGCTTTCTCGGCTGGATCCCAAAAGCTCGGCCAGCCCGTGCCGGAGTCGAATTTCACATCAGAGGCGAAGAGTTCTTGTCCGCAGGCCACACAGACGTACATCCCTGATTCTTTGGTATGGAGGTATTTGCCGCTGCCCGGCGGTTCCGTCCCTTTCAAAAAGCAAACGTTGTACTGTTCAGGCGTGAGTTTTTGCTTGATGGCTTCGGGGCTTGGAGTCGCGGGCATAGATTTGCTAATCGGTCGGCGAGCTGGGCGAGGACGCGCGTCCAGCGCTGCCGCCCGCATTCGCACTGCGCAGTATAAATCTTTCCCGGTCGTTCCGAAAGGACCGGTCCGATGTAGTCCGGTGGCCCGCTAAAAAGTCCTTGTTTGTTCCTAGGTGATTGGGTATATTTGGCATACAACAAAGCGATTGATTATGGATCATTCCGAAACAAGCGAGCGCGACCCCGAACAAGAGAAACGGGTTCACCTCGAGGCAATGTGTGAGGGCGAACCGAACGCTACGGACGCTTGATAGCCGAAGCGAGACAAACCGAAAATTGGAAGATCCGCGAAGCGCTCGATGCGAAGGCCCTCGACGATCTCAAAAACGGGCGGTACTGGCAGCAGTCATAGCTCGCATTCCCGACTGTAGCACAAAATCAGTCCTTTATCCCTCTGGCCGGAGCGGACGCTCAACGCCTGGGAAACTTTTGACGTCAACTCCCCAACACAGACGTGTTTTAGGTACGGACATTTGGCGGGTTCGTGGACTTGAAATTCACCAGGATTT
>CAYWEH010000001.1:43866-64334 GCA_964457305.1 uncultured Gammaproteobacteria bacterium | reverse complement strand
TCGGCGGCACGTTCGGCGATTCCGGCACGCTGGCAATCAATATTATCGCTGACGAACAAGTGGCCGTGACCGCGACCGTCGATCCGACCATCACGTTTACCGTTTCCGACAACACCATCGGCTTCGGATCGCTTTCCAGCTCGACTGGCCGCTGGGCCACGGGCGACACGCTCGGCACGAACGCCTCGGCGACGACGCCGACGGCCGCCCATACCTTGGGTATTGCGACCAACGCGCAGTCCGGCTGGGCGATTACGTACAACGGTGCGACGCTGACGAGCGGCTCGAATACGATTACGGTCGCGTCCGCCATTGATGAGGACAGTGACGGGACGCCGGGCTCCGAACAGTTCGGCATCGGCGCGAGCACCGATGGCGACTCAACCATCGCTGCGGGTTACCTCCGGGACGCGGCCGCGGATTGGACATTCGTCGCCGGAACCACGACGACGCTCGCCTCGGAGAGCGGGGAGACCAACACCGAAACGATCAGCGTTTCGTACCTCGCGAACATCTCGACCATCACGGAGGCCGGAAGCTACTCGACGACCGTCACCTACATTGCCACTGCAACATTCTAGGGTGTAGACTGAAGGGGTGAACTGAAGACCAAAGTGGAAAACCCTATGAACCGAAAACCCCTCCTTTTCCTCGCCGCCACCAGCGCACTCGTACTTGGCATTTTTGTTTTGACGCCGTCGGCGCAGGCCATCACGGTCATCCCGCCAACCCAGGAATTTCTCGACGTACGGCCGGGTGAGAAAATCGATACGAAGGTAAAGGTTTTCAACGAAGAGGCGACGCCGAAGACCATCTACGCCTCGACGGCGAACTTCGGGGCGCTCGACGAGACGGGAACCCCGAACATCCTCGCCGAAACGGATCAGAGCGACTTAGCCAGTTGGATGGAAGTGGATCGCGAGGGCCGCCTGGTGCAGCCTGGCGAGCGAATTGAGTACGCCGTCACCATTGCGGTGCCGGCCGATGCGCCGCCCGGCGGCCACTACGCGGCCGTCCTCATTTCCCCGGAACCGCCAGCCCAGGCTGGAGACAGTACCCAGGTCGCCATCTCCCAAAAAGTCGCCAGTCTGGTGCTCGTGAGCGTCGAAGGGGTGATCAAAGAGTCAGGCTCGATCGCTTCTTTTACGACGGCCAGCGGCCGGAAGACGTTCAACCGTTTGCCGGTTGATTTCCTCATTCGCTTCCTGAATAGCGGGAATGCCCACCTGCGCCCGACCGGCGAAATCACCATCCGCAATCTCCTCGGCGGAACGAGCAGCACCCTGGCCGTGAATCCCGGACTCCTCCAGGCGGTCCTGCCCCAGCAGGTGCGCAAGTTCAATGTGACGTGGGAGAAAGAAGCTTTGGCTGGGGAGCCAGGATCTTTTTTCCAGGAGCTGGGACGTGAATGGAAGAATTTCGGCCTTGGTTCGTATACGGCGGAGCTTGGTCTCCGGTACGGTGCGACCAAGGATAAAGTCGCCGTCGCGAACCTGCAATTTCAAATTTTCCCCTGGCGCATCCTGCTGCTGTGGCTGATCGTACTCGTCCTCGTCACCCTGCTTCTGGTGGTTTTCATTCAACGCTACAACCGCTGGATTATCGCTCGCAACCAACAGCCGAAGGATAAACCGACGACCGATCGCGAGCCAACGCCGTCGGACAAGGACAAGGACAAGGCGAAGGCGAAGAAAACTTAACCGACACGACCCATGAAGCTACGAGGGCCGGCCCTCGGCATTCTCCTCGCCCTTGTGCCCGTAGCCGTCATCGCGGTCGACGTCCTGATTACCGCACTTGTTCAGGATACCAGCCCGCCGCTCCCGCCCGACACGGCGGTCATTTTCCGCGGCATCGCTTACCCGAACTCACCGGTGACCATCCAGCGCAACGGGGTGGCGCAAGTGGTCGTGCCGGCTGACCCGGCCGCGCGTTTTGATGTCAAACTCTCGAATCAGGCGCCGGGCCCCGTCACGTACACCGTCTTTGCTTCCGACGCTCTGGGACTCGTGGGCAGCCCGATGGATTTTTCGCTCCAACTCACGCTCGGTTCGACCGTCACCTTGAGCGGCATCTTCCTCGGGCCGACCATCCAAGCGGACAAGGACCGGCTGCGTCTCGGCGATACCGTCACGCTCCTCGGCGTGACCGCTCCCCAGAGCGAGGTGACCATTATTGTCGCTTCCGAGCAAGACCGGATGTTCACGACCACCGCCGATGCCAGCGGCGCCTGGGTGCGGCAGATCGTCGCCCAAGACATCGGGATCGGCGATCACACGGCGCGCGCCAAAGCGGTGTCGCCCCAGCAGGCGGTTTCGAGTTTCAGCAAGTCCGTCGCCTTCAGCGTCGTCGCCGGCCCGGCTGGTCCGTGCGACGGGAGAAATCGGGCGGACATCAACTGTGACGGAAGGGTGAACCTGACCGATTTCAGCATTCTCCTTTTCTATTGGCGCCAGCGCGAGCCGGCCAATGCTCGGGCGGACATGAACCGCGATGGCACCGTAAACCTGACCGATTTCAGCATTCTGCTCTTTAACTGGTCGCGCTAGGTTATGCGTCGCTTCGTTTTCATTCTCCTCGTCGTTGCCGCCGGCGTCACCGCTGGACGGAGCGTGCGGGCGGCAGTGGTGTCCCTGTCGCCGCCAGGGTTGACGATTGCCCGCGGGGAGACCGTGCCGGTGCAGGTGGTCGTCGATACCGAGGGCGCCAGCGTCAATGTCATTCAAGGCGTGGTGACGTATCCAACCGAACTCGTGGACATCGTCGAAGTCCGTCGCGGCAGCTCGGTCCTGAAACTCTGGACAGAGCCGCCGACGGTTGACCACGCGGCCGGAACCGTGCGGTTCGTGGGCGGAATCCCGAATGGGCGTATTGCCCACGATGCCGAAGTGCTCACCCTCCTCGTGGCTGGCCAGCACAGCGGCAGCGGTCTGATCGGTATCGATAGTGCGCAAACAGCCGTGTTACTGAACGACGGTGCGGGCACGCCGACGCTCGTCTCTGGGCGTGCGGTGACGCTGACCGTTTCGGCACGCACCTACGCCGCTCCAACCCTCCTGTCAGACACGCACCCTGACCAGACTCGCTGGTCGGCAGGGCGGGATTTCCGCGTTCGGTGGACCGTCTACCCGCGGACGGACTACAGCTTCCAATTGAGTCCAGAACGATCTGCTGAACCGGACGATCGCCGAGACGACACGACCGGCGAAATGTTCTACCCGGCGCTGACCGACGGCATCTGGTATTTCACGCTCAAGGAACGACCGGCGGACCAGGCCTGGAGCGAGGTCGCCCGCTACCGCGTCATGATTGATGGTACCCGGCCGTGGTTGATCCACAGTGAGATCGTTCACGACGCGCCGAGCGGCGAGTGGCTGCTCGTGTTCGGGGCTGACGATGCGTCATCCGGTATTGAACGCCTGGAGATGAAACTCGTCCGGCCGTCGAATCGCTGGTATCCATTTGTGGCGGACGCCGATTGGCAGGTGGTGGAGAGTCCGGTGCGACTCGGTCGTCAGCCCTTCCGCGGTGCCGTTGCACTCCGGGCGTATGACTACGCCGGGAATGCCGTCACGACAAGTTTCGTGAGCGCGGCGCTGCGCCATGATCAGGTGCGGTTCTTCCTCCTCCTCGGTTGCGGTATACTGGGGCTGATGCTCGGCATTATCGTCCTCCGTTTTCGTCGGCGTTCTCGTGTCCTATGACGCACCCGGTTCGTCATCAGCCACTCGCTTCGCTCATCGGCTGGTCCCTGGTGGCTGGATTGGTGTTGTCTCTCGCCCAGCCCAGGGTCGGTCAAAGCGCCGGGGCGAGTCTCTCCCTGTCACCTCGCAGCGTCACCATCGAGGTGGGCGAGACGACGACGGTGCAGGTGCTGGTTGCCTCGACCGGTCAGGCAATCAATGCCGCCGAGGCGACGGTCTCTTTTCCGAAAGAGCTTCTCGAAGCCAAAACTGTCTCGAAGAGCGGGTCAGTCTTCACCCTCTGGGCCGTTGATCCAGCCATCTCGAATGCCAGCGGGACAGCGAGCTTTTCCGGCGGATTGCCGAGCCCGGGGTACACGGGCGGAGCCAAGCGCGTGATCAGCATCACGTTCCGGGCGAAGAAAGCGGGCATGGCCACGCTGACGATCGGCGCTGCCCAGGTGCTCGCCAATGACGGCCAGGGGACGAATATCTTGAGCGGGACGGGCAGCGCCGCGATCACGATTCGGGAGCCGGCGCCGGCCGCCGAGCCGACGCTGGCCGCGCCGACCATCGTCTCCGACACCCACCCTGACCAGAACCGCTGGTACCCTGCTCGTGAGGCGGCGGCGCGCTGGACCGCCGGGACTGGCGGGCGCGGCTACAACGCCGTCTTCGACCAGACCGCAACCACGGCGCCGCCCGAGGTTGACGAAGGGGCAACCGCCCTGTTTCGACGAACGAACCTCGGGGACGGCGTCTGGTACCTACACGTCCGCGCCCACTACCCAGACGGCTGGTCTCCTGCCCGGCACTTCGCGTTCCGGGTCGACGGCACTGCCCCCGAGGATTTTTCGCTGACGGTTGAAACGACGACGGCCGGCCGCGCCAGCGTGACCTTCGCCACGCAGGATGCGACCTCAGGCGTGGCCGAGTACCAACTGCGCCTTGACGGCGGGTCGTTCGCATCCGCCACTAGCCCGCATGTGCTTGAGGGTTTGACGGTAGGCGACCATCAGGTGACGGTCAAGGCTATCGATGCGGCCGGGAATGCGCGCGAGGCGAGTGCCACGTTTACGGTCACGCCAACCGCTGCGGTACCTTCAACCGATGCAGTGCGCCTAACGGCCATTCTCGAGACGCCGCCGGATCGTCTGGCTGGCGGTTCACGGACGCTGCCGATCGTGACGATTGGATCGAGTCTGGTGCTGCGCGGGTTTGCCAAAGCGTCAGACCGGATCCGCATTGTCGTGAGGAGCGTTGAGAGCGTCTTCGAGTTCCCAGTGGCCGAGATCGTCGATGCCAACCCGATCGAGCCCGCGCCGCCTGGCCTGACCGCCTGGAAGGTCGACATCCGGCCGGACTTGTCGCCGGGTGAACACGAAATTCGCGTGTCGACGGTTGGCGCTGACGGCACGGTAACCGCCGATGCGCCGGTCATCCGCTTCCGCGTCGTCACTGACGTCGCGCGGATCGGGAACACACTCGTTCCGTACCGGCTCATCCTCAAGCTCCTGGTCATCCTGGCCGTACTGCTGGCCGGGTCGACGGTCACGTTCCTCGTCCTCTTCGTGCGCCAGCGACGTCACAGACGTCGCGCGAGCAGCCGACGGTGAGGCGTTGGGCCTAGCGACGGCGCTTCCCGTGGAACGCCCGGTAGACGTCCTTGAGTTGCCGGTTCGTGACGTGCGTGTAAATCTGCGTCGTGGTGATGGATGCGTGGCCAAGGAGTGCTTGGACCGAGCGGATGTCCGCCCCGTTCATCAGGAGGTCGGTGGCGAACGAGTGCCGGAGGACATGCGGGGTGACGCGCTTGGTAAGGCCGGCCCTGACCGCGTACGTTTGCACGAGGCGTTGGATTGAGCGGGGGGTGAGCGGCTGAAAGTTTGTCGTTGGTAGTTTGTCGTTGGTAGATGCCCGGTCATGGCGGATAAACACAAATGGCGAGTCGTCACTTCGCAGGGCAAAGTAGTCCTTGAGCGCCTGTTTGGCTGCCCCGGAAACAAAAACGAGACGCAGTTTGTCGCCTTTGCCGCGGACCGTGAAGTCATCCTTGGTCGGATTCACGGTGTCGCGTTTCAAGTTCGCCAATTCCGAGACGCGCAATCCCGACGAAAAAAGGAGCTCAAGGATTGCTTTGTCTCGGCGTTTGATGAGGTCCGGCTCCTTGGTGGCGAGCGGCGCGTCGAGGAAAGCGTCGAGGTCCGGGCCGTCGAGGAAATCCACTTGCCGCTGGCCGGTCTTCGCTAGTTCGATTTTCTCCGCTGGCATCGTCTTGACGTCATTGCGGGCGAGATAGCGTAAAAATGATCGTAAGGCGATCAAGTGGTAGTTTTGCGTTGAGCGTTTGAGGGCGTTGCCTCGGTTAGATTCCACACGGTTCAAGTGCAAGCGAAAATCGCGGACATCGTCCGGGGTGATCTGTTCCGGTTTCGTGAGTTTGGAAACTTCAATGAAGCGCGTCAGGTAGAAGTCGTAGTTGCGGCAGGTGAGTAATGACTTCCCCCGCTCGACTTCCAAGTAGGTGAGGAAACGGTCTTTCCAGCGCTCGAGTTCTGTCTGTGTAGCCATTTCTACATTTTACGACACATCACGCAGTTTGGAAAGGAAAAACCCCATTCTCATGTTCGGCCGAACGTGAGAATGAGAAATGCGAAAGATGACAAAAAACCCCAAGAACATTGGGAAAGGCTGACGGAACGGCTTCTCCGTCACGGTCACGTCCCGGCGGGGCGTGGGCGTCACCGAGTGAACGCCGTGGGGCTGCCGCGTGGGCAGTGTGGTCCAGCATTCCTGGTGCACAACTCGCGTCTGCGGCTCGGTCGCGGCCTTGGTGCTGACGAACTCCGTCGGCGTGGGTTCCTCGGTCTCGAGAGACCGGAGGATGTCGGACATGGTCAGCTTCCGCGGCTGCGGCTTGCGTCCACTGTTCTTGAGCATACTCCCCCTCCACACACGTTTTTCAAGTTGCGGTCTTCGAACCTACCTCCCACATCCGAATCTTCTCGCCAATGCTGCGGAAGCCTCGGACCTGGGAACCAAGTCGTGGTTGGGAAATGGTGGGTGGGTCAGAGCGTAGCCTCTGACCCGGAGAAAGAGCATCGCGCTGCTACGAGCGCGACCAGCCAGTTACGGCTGGGTGTGTACCGTGACCGCACCGTTGGCGGCGAACGTCACCGTGACGTTCGCGCCAGCGCCGTTGACCGTGACCTGACGGGCAGGTCCGGCCGGAGGTGCCGGCTGGGGCGCGTTCGCCGGAGCCACCGCAGGCGCGGGCGGCTGCACCGGCTGCCCGCCGACCACCCAACCGTTCTGGTTGAGCGTCAGAGGCAGAGGCGCAGGCGGGGCGGGCAGGGGCGCGCGCCCTCTTTCCAGCAGAGCTCCGATGAGCCCCGCGAGAAGGATGAGGCCGATGACCCAGACCCAGGTCGGCACGACCTTGGTCGGGACCGGCGCGCCGACAACCTTGAGGAACAAGGTGTCGGAGGTCGCGGCGGTCGGCGCGGACGCGACGGTGCCCCAGCTCGCGGGAACGTTGATCACGTCGCCCGTGTGGACGACGTACCGACGCCCGAGCTGGGGATTCGCCTCCTTGAGCGCGCCCCAGCGCTCGAGGAACGACTTCTGGGTGATACCCCAGAGGCCGTGGCGAGCGGAGGCGTCGTCGCCGACCAGGATGGCCGGCGAACCGTCGGCGCGGGTCACGAGCTGCGTCGGTTGTGCCGACGCGGCCGCGACTTGCAGGGCGACCAGCATGGTCGCCAGGAGCACGATGCGCTTCATTGCGCACTCCCTTCGGGATGAATGGTTCCGGCGAACACGGAGGGTGCTTTGATGGATTGTCAAGATTCGTTCCCCTCCCCCCAGCTTCAGAATCAGGAAGCAAGAATCGAGAATCTCGAATCGAGAAGCTCGGGGGAGTGGGGGACGGGCGTGAGACCAGGGTGGTAAGGCCTGCTGATCTTCGTGTCCGTCCCTCCGGCGAGCGGTGGATCCCCATGGCGTGGGTTCACCCGCTCGCGTATTTCCCGCGCCACCAGAGGCTGAACAACTCGGTGAGCGACAGAGCACTCACGGCTGTCCGCAGTCTGGGCTGCGGCGCGGTGAGCTCGAGGAGCTCGCGGTAGGAATGTGCCCGCCGCATGAGCTCGAGGAGCTCTTGTTGGATGGTGGATCCATTACACATGGGTCACCACCTCCTTTGTCAGTGTACACCTGTCGAAGCGTTGAGTGTTAGGCTCAGCGCTTGGACAGGTGGGCGCGGTGGTGTGGTGCAAAAGATGTGTTGCATCACCGCGCCCGAATGGGGTCAGCCGGTCAGTAGCGGATCAACGTCGCCTGACGCTGACCTTCGCGGATCAGGATTTCGGCGGCCCTGAACGGGTTGGGGGGCAGCGATTGCTCCCTCGACCTCAGAAGCCTGACCTGCGGCGGCCGTTCGCGCTTCCAAGCGCGAACCTTGCGCCGCCACGTCTCGTGCTTCACGAACCGTACTTCCTCACCGGCGGTTGCCATCACATCCTCCTCCACGTTTCGTGAACTCGATCTCGGACCTTCCCCCACGACGATTGCCGGAACACTGGGTTCTGACAATGGTCGTGGGAGCGTACTGACTGGTTGTGGAAAGATCCCGCCGCGCGGATCCACTGCGAGAAGTTAGAAGTTTGGAGTTAGAAGTTAGGAGGCTGTAATGTCCTATCTCCTAACTTCTATCTTCTAGCTTCCGCCATGAATCCGTCCGGTGGGACCCCGGGCTCTGAAGATGTTAGGGGTCGAGATAGGGTTATGCCCGGGGCAAAGGAGCAGTGGTACCGTTCTCGCGTCCGGCGGATTGTCGAACGCGATTGCGGCGGTAGGCCCCGCACTACTCGTCCTGACGGACTCGCGTGCGGGGAATGGTGTGAGTGGGTTAGGCCGCGAGGACGCGACGGACGGTCCGGCGCACGCGGGCGCCACGTTCGCGGGCGAGCTGCTCCCAGGGAGCACGCTTGCGCCGCTGGTCTATCCAGTCGCGGACGACCGACTCGAAGGTCGGCGTCCGCTCGCTGCAGTCCAGCGGGCAGAGGGGGACGACGACATCGCCCCGCCGGATGGCGCGGGTCCCGACCGCCACCCCACATCGGACACAGCGGGGGTGGTTGAAGTTGGTCTCGCCGCTCTGCTCGAGCGAGCGGGTCGAGACCAGCTCGGAGATGAGATGTGGCGTTTCCGACGTCGCGATCCGGATCTTCATGGCCCCTCCTAGGGGTTCGGGTGGAAGTTGCTAACCGTTACTGCTCGCTTGAGCATTCCAAGATACAAGACCCTGAAACACTCGAGCGAGGAGAAACTCTCCCTATCTTCTAACTTCATTCTTCTTACTTCTCGTTCAAAGAAATTGGCGAGGGGCGGTGGAATCTGGCAGAGCAGCTCGGCTCCGGCAGACCCCACCAACCCCTCACACGTGGTTCGATCCTCTACTTCCGCAACATCCAGCAGAAGGCTCCGCCGAACGCTGCGAAGATCACGTTGCCAGCCGGGCACCGCAGTGCCAAGCCGAGAATCATCACGATTCCGCACAACGCGATCAGACGGATTCGGGTTCTATACCGCATCACATCCTCCCCTCTGCTTCGACCCGACGAACTGGAGGTGAGGCGCGGCCGAAGGCGGCTGCCAGCTTTCGGCAGTCAGCGGTCGGCTGATGGCAGAAAGTTGGCAGCGTCTTCGAGAGTGGTGAACTTTGTCCGGCTATGCCGAACGTTCACCGAGAGCGGCGCAGAAGCTCCTCGGCAGTGGGTACCGCCTAACGAGTTCGTTGCCGTTCAGTCCGCGTTCATCCCCTCCATGTCGTCGAGTCGGAGTGGGGAATGTGTAGGATCGAAAGTTGTAAAGAGCGTTTCCTCGCTTGAGCAGTCCATCACAGTGGCGATGCACCGCTCGAGCCAAGGGAGCTTTCAGCGTTCGGCTTTCGGCCGTCAGCAGCTGACTGCTGGTAGCCGGAAGCCGGTAGCTCCGTAAGCACAACGCCCCCCAAAATGCTGTGGACAAGAGAGTTGAACGAAGGGGGTGACGAGGAGGGGGTCCCAGTCATTCCTTGCGTCTAACTCCCATGCTTGTCGTGTCCACAGTACCTTGGAGGGCGTAAGTTTCGTCTTCGCGAGGGGACAAGCACCCGCGGAAAGACCCATGAGTTTTCAAAAAGACCGCCTATGATAGCGCATTGGTAAAATTTTGTCAAGAGCCCCCCGGACAGTATTTGATGATATTTTTGCTAATCGTAGCGAAAAAAAATCAGAAATATTGAAAATGTGGCGAAAAATGAACATGCCGCGACAAGCCCAATAGTTGACGGAAAACGCAGAAAATGATAGGTTCGATTACGCCTGACTTGATGTGCAGGAGCATGTTCGGATAGGCAATCTCATTTACAGTAATGATCGGACGCCGCTGGGGTACCTCAAAGAGGAAACCAATGCGGCGCAATCACTTCTGCGAACTGCGCCGGGCTGGAGCGAGGAGCGAACGAAACGTACTAAGAGGTACGTTGAGGAGCACCGCAGCGAAGCCCAAGCCCGAAGGGTCAGCGTAGCCGAAATTCGGCTCAGCCGAATTGGAGGCGACGCTGACAGGACGAGAAGTGTTGCGCCGCCACTCCGGGGTTGCCCGGGTAAGGGAAACAAGACATGCCGCTGCCGAAAGAAGAAAAGGATAAAGTCATCAAGAAATTCAAAACCCATGAAGGAGACACTGGAAGCCCAGAAGTGCAGATCGGTATTTTAAGCGCGGAAATTGAGCAACTGACCGGCCACCTGAAAACCCACAAGAAAGATTTTTCTTCCCGTCGCGGACTGCTGCGGAAAGTTGGGCTACGCCGCCGATTGTTTCGGTATTTGGAAAAAGAGAATCCGCAGGCCGCCGACGATCTGAAAAAGAAATTGAAGATCGTCTAACAACGACTCCTCACTGTATGAAACTCAAAGATCAGCGCGTCGGCATCTTCATGGACGTATCGAACATGTACCACTCGGCCCGGAACCTTTTCACGTCGCGGGTGAACTTCGGCAAAGTGCTCGAGCAGGCCACCGCCGACCGCCGCCTCATTCACGCGGCGGCATACGTCATCAAAACCGCGAGTCCGGAAGAGCAGCCGTTCCTTGAAGCGTTGGAGAAAGCGGGCTTCACCATTAAGATGAAGGACCTGCAAGTGTTCTCGGACGGTTCGAAGAAAGGCGATTGGGATGTTGGCATGGCCGTGGATGCGATCAAGATGTCGAGCAAGCTCGATGTCGTGGTGCTCGTGACCGGCGATGGAGATTTTGTCCCATTGATCAACTACCTGCGCGAGAGCCAAGGCTGTCGGGTTGAGGTCATGGGTTTTGGTGCATCCGCGTCGGGGAAACTCAAAGAAGCGACTGATGAGTTCCTTGATCTCGCGAACGACAAGAAGACGTTCCTCCTGCCCATCCGCGCGGCTCTCCGACCGCGCCGTCCGCGCTTCCTTGGCGGCAGCAACAATCGCCCGGAGGACAATCCCGTCATTCACCCGCAACAGTAAAATATCCACCACTAACCGGCTGACCGACAGACACATAGACAAGCCGAGGCCAAGAGCCTACACGCTGGTCTAGAGTCTGGCGGTCAAGCCACAGAGAAAGGAACTGCCCTATGGCAGAACAATCATTCCAGGCAGAGATCGGCGGCCGCGTCATGACCATCGGCACCGGCAAGCTCGCCAACCAGACGAACGCCTCGGTGACCGTGCGCTACGGCGACACGGTGGTGTTAGCGACGGCCGTGATGGGGTCCGAACCCCGCGAGGGCATCGATTATTTCCCGCTGCTCGTTGATTACGAAGAGCGACTGTACGCGGCCGGAAAAATTAAGGGGTCTCGTTTCATCAAGCGCGAGGGACGGCCAACGGATGAGGCAATATTGACCGCCCGATTGGTGGACCGCTCGGTGCGGCCGCTGTTTCGGGAGACCATGCGCGTGGATGTGCAAGTGGTGATTACTGTGCTATCCGTCGATCAGGAGAATGACCCGGATGTTCCGTCCCTCGTGGCGGCGTCCACCGCGCTGGCAATTTCGAACATCCCGTGGAACGGTCCGCTGTCCGGCGTGCGCGTCGGCATCATCAACGGCGAGTGGGTGTTGAACCCGACGTACGAAGCCCGCGAAAAAAGCGACTTGGATCTCGTCCTCGCCTCGACCACTGATAAAGTCGTCATGATCGAGGCCGGCGGCAAGGAAGTACCCGAAGAGATCGTTGCCTCGGGTATTGCCTTTTCTTTAAAGCACGCGAAGAAAGTGTTGACGCTCATCGAGCAGGTGATTGCTGCAGTCGGTTCGTCAAAGCTTGTCGTGCCGGAAGCTACGGACGAGGAAAAAGACGCCCAGGCAAAGATCGAAGCGAAGGTCAAAACATTCCTCCACGGGAAAAATTTTGACCTCATGTTTGGCAAAGACAAGACGCAGCGGTTGAAAGCAATTGCCGAGTGGACGACCGCCCTCGACGAGCAACTGAAAGCGGACAACGAGGTGGATAAGGAAGGGCGAGCCCAAGGCGTGGCCATGCTGGAGACGATGATTGACGACGAAGCACGGCGCCGGACGCTCGAAGAGGGCAAGCGTGCAGACGGTCGAGGCATTGATGAAATCCGACCACTGGCGGTTGAAGTTGGCATCCTTCCCCGGACGCACGGTTCTGGCTTGTTCACCCGGGGCGAAACCCAGGTCCTGTCGATTGTGACCTTGGGTTCTCCAGGCGATGAGCAAGTCCTCGATACGATGGAAGAATCGGGGAAGAAGCGGTACATGCACCACTATAATTTCCCCGGCTTCTCGGTTGGCGAAGTGAAGCCGATCCGCTCGCCCGGCCGCCGGGAAATCGGTCATGGGGCACTGGCGGAAAAGGCCATTGAGCCGCTCCTGCCGTCGAAAGAGGACTTCCCCTACACCATTCGCGTGGTTTCTGAAGTGCTCTCGTCCAATGGTTCGTCATCCCAAGCGTCGGTCTGCGGCTCCTCCCTTGCGTTAATGGATGCCGGCGTCCCTATCAAAGCCACGTGCGCCGGGGTTGCCATGGGGTTGATCACCGACCAGACGACTGGCAAATACGTGATTTTGACCGACATTCAGGGGGTGGAAGACCATGCCGGGGACATGGACTTTAAGGTGGCGGGGACGAAAACGGGCATTACGGCGCTCCAGTACGACGTGAAAACCAACGGCATAACTCTTGACCAGTGCAAAGAAGCGCTCCAGGGCGCGAAGGTCGCGCGCGAGAAAATCCTCGGCACCATGACTGCCGTCATCAGCGAACCGCGGCCCGAGCTCTCGCCGTTTGCACCGCGCATCTCGACCCTACGCATTGATCCGGAGAAGATCCGCGAAGTCATTGGCCGCGGCGGCGAAACCATCAACAAGATTATTGATGAGTGCGGCGGCATTGACGTCACGAAGATTGACATCGAACAGGATGGTCTGGTGCTGGTGACGAGCCACAGTTCCGAGATGGCGACCAAGGCGATTGAGTGGATCAAGAACCTGACGCGCGAAGTCCAGGTCGGCGAGCTTTTCGAAGGCACGGTGACGCAGATCATGAAGGATCGGAACACGGGTACCGAGATCGGCGCCATTGTCGAACTCTTCCCGGGGCATGACGGCATGGTGCACATTTCCGAGTTCGCGAACCAGCGCATCGGGAAAGTGTCTGATGTCTGCTCGGTCGGCGACAAAGTGAAAGTCATCGTGAAGGAGGTCGACAAGGAGCGCGGGCGAATTTCGCTCTCGATGAAGCAGATCAACGCGCCGCTGCCGAAACAACCGCCGCCCATGTCCGACGACTTCCCGTCCCAAGGACCGCGCGACCGTTTCCGACCGCGGCACGGCGGATTCGATCGCGGACCGCGCCGTCCACGGAATAATTATTGATCGCATCTTACTTCCCCTGAATTTTCGGGAAGGAGATTGGTGAAAAACGATGCGATGCGATGGTCTGCAGCGAGGAGCGAACCGAGGCGTCCGGCAAAGCCGGACGTCGAGGGAGCACCGCAGCGACCGGCCACGCCATCGGCCTACGCCTCAGGCGCTGGCAGGCGGGAGACCGAGCCGGAGGTCGGACGCGAGTTGAGTGAAGCCCCGCTTCGCTCGCTCGCGGACGACAGCGCGCCTTGTTCACCAATCTCCTATGATTATCACCATCTCAGGAAAACCTGGATCTGGAAAAAGTACGATTGCCGAACGCCTAGCCCAAGCGCTAGGCGTTCCGCGCTACTACATCGGCGGCTGGCGAAGAAAAATGGCGGCCGATCGCGGCCTCACCCTCGAGGCTTTTAATGCGCTGGGCGAAAAAGAAGATTGGACCGACCGCGAGGTCGATGAGTACCAGCGGACGCTCGGGCAGAAGGAGCGTGACTTCGTCATCGAAGGACGAACCTCGTTCCATTTCATTCCCCACTCGTTGAAGTTGTTCTTCGATGTCGCGCCCGAGATCGGCGCGCAGCGAATCTTCAATGACTTCACCTCGGGTCGGCGGCGCGTCGAGTCGGCCGGTGCCGTGACGCTCGACAGTGTCCGCGCCACCCTCAACCGCCGCATCGCGTCAGACGTCTTGCGGTACCAGCGATACTACGGCATCGAGAATATCTACGATCCGAAGCACTACGATGCGGTCCTTGACACCACGCACCTGACTCCGGATCAGATGTTCGACCAGACCATGGCCATCATCCGCTCCGCCCAAGAGAAAACAGTGGAAAAACCCCGTTGACATCCCAGGTTTCCCGTGCTATACTCCGGAATGTTGAAGTTGTTCTTTGGCAAAAAAATCCGAAAAAAGACCGTTCGGAACCGACAAAGAGTGAGCGCGCCAGCTCCTCTCAACGTCAACGTTGAGTGCAGTGGCGTTCTCACTGTTCGGATTTGAGGCGACCCAGGCGCCTGAAAAAAATCAAACAACATACAAAGGTGCTTCCCATCGTCAGATGAGAAAAACCAGAAGAACGGTCAGAACACATTTCTGTATCTTGGGTTCGCAGAAAGTCGCACGCTCTCAAAAGCTTCATGACGTAAGGGTGTCCTACTGGCGGCAGATCACTGTCGGCCGTCGCTAGGACGCCCTTCGTCTCTGACTTCTGGGAGACTAAGGGCCTCACGCCCGTTAATCACCATGTTATCGGGGCAACGAGGCCCTTTAGGTTTGGACAAAATTTCTTTTGTGGGGCGTTGACGGTTTTTCACAGCCGTAGTATGCTGTGCGTACGAACAAAAGGAAATTCACGCAGACGGTCGGTCAGCCCGATGGCTCCCTTGCGTTTGCCTCGCATCTCACTATGAAGTCAGCAACGCTGAAAGAACTCAAGACCAAGCTCGAACAGGAAGAACATGACATTAAGTCGCGCCTGGCGAAGATCACTGAACGCGATGCGCACGAGCACGGTTGGCGAACGGATTTTCCGCAGTTCGGTTCCAAGGACGATGAGAACGCGGCCGAGGTGGCGACATTTCAGGATAACCTCGGGCTCGAGAAGGATTTGCAGCATTCGCTGGACGAGGTGCGTCACGCCCTGGAGAAGATGGCGAACGGAACCTACGGTGCGTGTGAGCGATGCGGTGGGGCGATCGAGGCGGCTCGGCTGGAGGCGTTTCCGGCGGCGCGGCACTGCCTGAAGCGCCACGCGTAATATGCGACACCGCTCGGTCATCGGGCTCGCGGTTTTGGCGAGTCTATTCGTCGTGGATCGAATGACAAAGTTTTTGGCGCATCGCCTCGGCGAGCGGGAACTCGTCCCCTTCGTGGCGCTGCGGCCGACGGAGAATTCCGGCATCGCGTTCTCGTTGCCGTTGCCGTCAGCGGCGACAACGATCATCGTCGCGATGGTGGTCGTCGTTCTTTTTGTCATTGCCGTGCGGCAATTCGCCCGGGGTGCCCCATGGTTTGCCTGGGGATTGCTGGCGGTCGGCGGCGGAGCGAATCTGCTCGACCGCTTCCGGTACGGTGCGGTCATTGATTTCATTGCGCTGGGACCCTTACCGATTTTCAACCTGGCGGATCTCCTGGTGCTCGCTGGGATTCTCGGGCTCGCGTTTCCACGCTTGACAGGGCCGACGGATACCCGGTAATCTCCTAGGCGCAAGACGGTGGCTGCCGAAATGGAGCCATCGTGTCTTCACACCCGACAATTTTAACCGGCACCCGGCAAGGGCTGGGAATGGTGCCAGTGCGCGTTGAAGCCGATATCGCCTCGGGGCTCCCCCAGATGGCGGTGGTTGGTTTGCCGGATACGGCCGTGCAAGAGGCCCGCGAGCGCGTCCGGGCGGCTATTCGCAACAGCGATTACCCTTTTCCACAAACCCGAGTGACGGTCAATTTGGCCCCGGGAAACGTAAAAAAGGCGGGAACGGGCTTTGATCTCCCCATTGCGCTTGCCGTTTTACAGGCGGAAAAGGTTGTTCCGAATACCCCCGCCGACACGCTGTTTCTGGGGGAATTGGGGTTGAACGGTTCGCTTGCCCCGATTCATGGGGTGTTACCCATGCTTTTAGGTGCCCCGCACAGCGTTCGTCGGGTGATCGTCCCTGGGGAAAACGCCACGGAGGCAGCTCTGCAAAGACGGATTCGGGTCTTTCCCGCCCGGTCATTGCGGGCAGTCGTTGACCACCTCGCTGGTGCAACCCCGTTAGTTGAACGACCGGCCGCCACGGCACCGCCTTCGATTCAGTCTGCCGCTGTGGATTTCGCTGAAGTTCGCGGTCAGTACCAGGCGAAACGGGCGCTGGAGATCGCGGCCGCCGGGAGCCATAACGCGCTGCTGTCAGGACCCCCGGGCGCCGGGAAAACGCTGTTGGCTCGGGCCGTCACCGGCATTCTCCCACCACTCTCGTATGAAGAGCTTCTGGAAGTCGTCTCGCTGCACTCAATCGCCGGTGCGGTCGTTGACGTCGATTCGTTTTTCCGGAGCCGGCCATTCCGTTCCCCGCATCACACGAGTTCGGCCGTCGCCCTGGTCGGTGGCGGACATGACCCGCAGCCAGGGGAAATTTCTCTCGCGCACCTGGGTGTGCTGTTCCTTGATGAACTCCCCGAGTATCCCCGGGCCGTCTTGGAAGCGCTGCGGCAACCGCTCGAGGAAGGCATCGTGTCGGTCAGTCGCTCCGAGGGGCGCGTGCAATTCCCGGCCCGATTTATTTTCATCGGGGCCCGCAACCCCTGTCCGTGCGGGTACGCCGGGTCGCGGCAGCGCCGGTGCCAATGCGCGAGCAGCCAGATTCTGAAGTATCAGAAGCGCATCTCGGGCCCCTTACTCGATCGAATCGATTTGCATGTTTCCGTGGCGGCGATCCCCGTTGAGGAATTGCGTGATCCTTCGGCGGCCGAATCATCAGCCATCGTCCAAGCTCGGGTGGTCGCGGCCCGGGCGCGACAGGCCGAGCGGTTTCGTGAAACGATCCGGACGAACAGCACGTTGACGCTTAAAGAGCTTCGCACTGTCGCCAAGCTCTCGACCGAGGCCGAGGCGTTGCTGGTGACAGCCGCCCGGTCGCTCCAAATGACCGCGCGGAGCTACTTCCGGGTACGCAAAGTCAGCCGGACAATCGCCGACCTGGCTGGCGTTGATGCCATCAGCGCGGAGCACGTCGCCGAGGCGCTGCAATTTCGGGAGCGGGTTTTGTGAATATTGCCAGCCGACTATCGGTTCAAGTAGCCGAGTGGGTTCAGCTTCGCCCCGTTGACGAGAAATTCGAAGTGGAGGTGCGGGCCGCTGGTCCGTCCCGTCAGGCCGACGGTGGCGATGGTCTGCCCCTTATTCACAGACTGCCCAGGCTTCACGAACATCCGCCCGTTGTGCGCGTAGAGCGTCTTGCGACCATTGCCGTGGTTAATGACGACGTGGTATCCGTAGCCGTACCGGATGTAGGAAACGGTTTCCACCACGCCATCCGCGGCCGCGTAGATCGGGGAACCCATATCGCCTTCAATATCAATGGCCGGATGGAAGCCGAGGAAGCCGCGGTTGATGTGCCGGGACGGCGTTGGCCAGAGCAAGCCCGGGCCGGAGGGCCGGACCGAGGGCGGAGCGATGCTCGGACCCTGGTCGAATCCGCCTGGTCGAGACGTCGGGAAGGAGGGTACGCCCGGTTCCGTGATGCTGCCGCCGGGGACGACCAACGTCTGCCCCGGTTCAATGGCACCAGCGTCAGCGAGCTGGTTGAATTCGAGGATGCTATCAGCACTCGCCTTGTACTTATTCGCGATGGCGCCAACCGTGTCGCCGCGTTTTACCGCGTGCAGGACGCCGCTGACCGGCGGGACGTTCAGGGTCTGGCCGGGTTTGATGAAGGTACTTTCGTTTAAACTATTCGCCCAGAGCAGCGAGGCCGCGGAGATGCCGAAGCGCTCGGCGATAGTCGAGACGGTGTCGCCGCCTTGGACCGTGTAGGACACGACCTCTCGTCGCGGGGTGCCCGACGCAACCGTTTCGGACAAGACGGGTTTTTCCAATGCGGTAATTTCGCCGGCGCTAGCGTCGCTCTCCTCGGCCGGGACGGCAGCATCGCTCTTCGCCAGGACGCCGTCGGGTTCGGGAATGACCGCCGATTCTTTCTGCGGGTAGACAACGGTCAGCGTGTCCTCATTTTCCGAGACGATGAAGTGCGAGAGGAGGCTGCCTTGACCGTCGCTGGTTGTCTTGAGCTCTTTGGCGGCGATGCTGTTGGTCGTGACGACGAGGGTGACCAGCCCGATAAACAGATGGGCGACCGATCGGGTCGTCAGCGGATAGAAGAGGGCACTTTTCGCCGGCGCCACCACCCGCTGGACGGCCAATCGGAGCGGAAACGACCACCGGTAGATGGTGAGGAGAATTGGCCGAACAAGTTGTCGGACGATGAAGACGACTGGGGCGATGAGCAGGAGCAGCAGGAGACGCGAAACCACCCGGAGGAATTGGCTCAAGGTCTTGAGGGCTGCGAGCGCCAGGGCGATCGCTGTTTTCTTGACGGATCGTGGAATAGCGTTTTTCTGGGCTCGCCGCGTCGTTCTGACCCCCCCCTCGCTCAGCGTGTCTTCTGGCGGCGAGTCGGTCTCTACGGTTAACGGCAAGTATTAAAAAGCGCCACCGAGCACCATACCACGCCCATTCCATCGTGTCAACCACCGGAGCGGCGCCTGCGTTTGTGAGAAAAAAAGTGTACAATACACAGTATGACAAACGGTATGACGAATGTGGACCGGTACGATCCGGCGGTCATCGAGCTGAAGTGGCAGCGGGTGTGGAACGAACAGACATTTTTTCAGGCCGAAGATTTTTCCAAGCGCCAGAAGGCGTACCTCCTGTTTGAGTTTCCGTACCCATCAGGCGATGGGTTGCACGTCGGCCATTGCCGTCCGTACTCGGCCATGGATGCGCTGGCGCGGAAGCGGCGAATGGAAGGACAGAACGTGCTGTTCCCGATTGGCTGGGATGCGTTCGGGTTGCCCACGGAGAACTACGCGTTGAAGACCGACGTGCACCCGCGCGTCGCCACGGACACAAACATTGCCACGTTCCGACGGCAGATGAAGGCGCTTGGGCTGTCGCTTGATTGGTCGCGCGAAGTGGATACCACCGATCCGAACTACTACCGTTGGACGCAGTGGCTATTTCTCCAATTTTTTAAGAAAGGCTTGGCCTACCAAGCGACCATGCCGATCAACTGGTGTCCGAAAGACAAGATTGGCCTGGCGAACGAGGAGGTGGTTGGGGGAAAGTGTGAGCGGTGTGGGACCGAGGTGACAAAGAAACTCCAGAAGCAGTGGCTGCTGAAGATCACGGCGTACGCCGAGCGCTTGCTCAAGGATTTGGACACGGTCGATTACCCGGAGCGCATCAAGACGCAGCAGGTGAATTGGATCGGCAAGAGTGAGGGCGCGGAAATTGAATTCCGAATGACGAGTGACGAATTACGAAAGCGGCGGTTTGTCTTGCTTCATGGGTTTAACGGAACGGCCGAAGGCATTTTTTTTCCGTGGCTCAAGAAGGAGCTCGAGGCAGCCGGGCACGAAGTCATCGCTCCAAACCTGCCGAATCCCACGAACCCGACCGAAGCGGAACAAGTGGGATTTGTGTTGAAGAATGTGCCGCTCGATGCACACACCGTTCTATTCGGGCACAGTCTCGGCGCTGTGGTGGCGTTGAAGGTGGTCGAGAGATTGAAGAAACCGATTGCCGGGCTCGTGCTCGCTGGCGGGTTCACGGAAGCGAAGTTCAAGGATAAGCCGCGGCCGTTTCAAAAGACGTTTTCATGGGATTTTGACTTTGCCGCGGTCAAAAAGAAGATTTCCGGGCCGATAACCGTGTTGCGCGCAGACCGTGACTATGCCGTCCCCGCCGAAGCAACGGCCGAACTCGCGGCTGGCCTCGGTGTGCCGGTCATTGATGTTCACGTTTCCAAGCCGCACTTTACAGGTATTGAGGAGCCGACGATTCTCGAAGCGCTCTGTCCTTCAATCCGCGTCTTCACCACGCGACCGGACACGTTGTTCGGTGCGACGTACGTCGTGCTCGCGCCCGAGCACCCGATGATTGAGAATTACAAATTACAAATTACGAATTACAAAAAGATCCGGACATACATTGAGAAAGCGGCGAAAAAATCCGATCTCGACCGGACGGATTTGGCAAAAGAAAAAACTGGTGTTGAGCTGAAGGGGATCACCGCAGTCAATCCCGCGAACAACGAGCGGATTCCGATTTGGGTCGCAGATTACGTGTTGCTGACCTACGGCACTGGCGCCATCATGGCTGTTCCGGCGCATGATGA
>CAYWEH010000001.1:7052-43766 GCA_964457305.1 uncultured Gammaproteobacteria bacterium | reverse complement strand
CGAAGCCAGAAAAAAAATTGTGGCCGAGTTGGAAAAACGCGGCCTGGGCAAATCCACTGTCCAATACAAACTCCGCGACTGGGTATTTTCACGGCAGCACTACTGGGGCGAGCCGATTCCGATCATCCATTGTCCAGAGCACGGTGCGGTGCCAGTTCCCGAGGACCAGTTGCCGGTTGAGCTGCCGTATGTCGAGAAGTACCAGCCGACCGGCACCGGTGAATCACCGCTGGCCGCGATCACCGACTGGGTGAACACGACCTGTCCAATCTGCGCGAAGCCCGCCAAACGCGAAACCGACACCATGCCAAACTGGGCCGGCTCGTCGTGGTACTTCCTTCGATACACCGACCCGAAGAACGCGCTGGCATTCGCTGATCAGAAAAAATTGAAATATTGGCTGCCGGTTGACCTCTACGAAGGCGGCATGGAGCACACGACGCTTCATCTCCTCTACTCGCGGTTCTGGCACAAGTTCCTCTTCGATGAGGGTTTGGTGCCGACAGCCGAGCCCTACGCGAAGCGCCGCTCGCACGGCATTGTCCTGGCCGAAGACGGCCGGAAGATGTCGAAGAGTTTCGGCAACGTCATCAACCCCGACGCGGTTATTAAGGAGTACGGCGCGGACACGCTCCGGATCTACGAAATGTTCATGGGGCCGTTCGAGGACGCGATTCCCTGGTCAACCAAAGGAATCGTCGGGGTGCGGCGGTTCTTGGAAAAAGTGTGGCGGCTCCAAGAGAAATCGCAATCCGACACGGCCAGTGCCGATCTCACGCGTCTGCTTCATCGGACGATCAAGAAAGTCGGGGACGACCTCGAGGCGTTCAAATTCAACACCGCCGTCTCGGCGTTGATGATTCTCGCCAATGTTTTTGACAAAGAGCGTGCGTTGCACCACCTGAGCTTCTTCGTGTTCGTCCGGTTGCTCAAACCATTTGCTCCCCACCTCGCGGCCGAACTGCTCGAGCGACACTTTCCGGGGAAGATTGAGGGCGATGTCTGGCCGCCGTACGATGCCAGGCTCCTCGTGTCCGATACCGTCACGGTCATCGTCCAGGTGAACGGCCGCCGCCGCGGCCAGATCTCGCTGCCTCGCCATGCCTCGGAAGCCGAAGCCGTGGCCGCCGCGCGACAAAGCCCTGGAGTAAAAAAATACGTGCCGGGCGAACCGAAGCGCGTGGTCTACGTTCCGGATAAACTCTTGAACCTGGTCGTCTAGTATGCCGCGGCGGGGCCTGGAACGCATCACGGTCACCGAAGCGGCTCGTCGCCTCCGATTGGGCGGGGCGGTAGTCATCCCGACCGATACCGCCTACGCTCTGGCGGTTGATGCGCGGAATGCCGCAGCCGTTCAGCAGGTCAAAGCGCTCAAGCGCCGGGCGGCGAATAAGCCCATTGCCCTGCTGGCCGCCGATCTGGCGCACGTCCGGAAGTTCTTTTTTCTTGCACCCGTGGAGCAACGACTGGCGAAGCGCTATTGGCCGGGGCCGTTGACGATCCTGCTCCGTCCCCGAGCCCATCGTCTCGCCCATCGGTCGCTGACCCCGACCGGCCGCATTGGCGTCCGCGTCCCGCGCTCCGCTGTTGCCCGGCGACTCTGCCGCTTGGTCGGGGCGCCGCTGACGGCCACGTCGGCCAACCGGTCCGGTGCCCGGGCGTGTTATACTGTTGTTGACGTCCGGCGATTGCTCGGCACTACCGTTCCGATTGTTCCAGCGCGCCGTCTCCATCGTCGGCCCGTCTCCACGGTCGTTGCGGTCACGCGCGGACAGCTGGTCGTCATCAGGCCTGGGCCGATCACCCCGCACCTCGCCTAACGCGTCCATGCGCCTCTTCCATCTCCATCTGCACCCGAAACTGCCGCACTATTTTCCGCGGCATCTCTCGTTCGGGTTGGAGGAACTCTACCTCTTCATCGGCTTGAACGATTTGGCCATTGCGGCCATCACGCTGTTCGAGCCGATCTACCTCATCAGCCTCGGCTACTCGCTGTCTCGCGTTGCCCTGTTTTGGGCGCTCATCTATTTGGTCTACATTCTTATTATCCCGTTCGGCGCAATGGTAACGAGTCGTTACGGTCACGCGCGATCGATTTTCCTCTCGTCCCTCTTCCTTATCTTCTATTACGTCTCGCTTTTCTCGTTGCCGCTCCATCCGTCGTTTTTCTGGATCGCGATCCTCTGTCTGGCATTGTACAAAACCTTCTACTGGCCGGCCCTGGAAGCTGACTTTATCCGTTTTGCGAACCAAGATCAGGAGGGAAAGGAGCTTTCGGCAGTGGTTTCCCTCTCCACGATCGTCAATGTGATTGGGCCGTTAGTCGGCGGCCTCATGATCAAACTCTTTGGTTTTCAGGCGCTGTTCGGGTTTGTGATTGCCTTGGTGTTATTGGCGAACCTCCCCCTGGCCTTTTCGCATAATCCGCCGACCCGCGAACCTGTCGGCTTCCGGCAGGCCTGGCGGTGGCTGCGGGCAAAGGACCGTCGCCGTACCTTCGTGGCGTATCTTGGGTATGGGGAGGAGCTTATTGCCATGGTCTTTTGGCCGTTGGCGATTTTCCTGGCGGTAAGAACCTACACGGGGACGGGCGCGCTCGTCGCTCTGGCGACGCTGTTCACCGCGCTGGTGACATTGTACATCGGGAAGCTCATTGACCAGCACCGGCAGGGGCAGCTTATCGCCTTCGGCGCCACGGCCACGAGCGTAACGTGGTTCGCCCGGGTGTTCGCCTTCGCCGCCTGGCCGGTGTTTTTCCTCGACACGCTGGCCCGCGTCTTCAAAAGTTTTGTCCACGTGCCAACGCTGGAGCTGGCATTTGAGCGTGGCGCTCGAGAAGGCCCGTTGAAAACCGTCGTTTTTTTCGAACAGAGTTTGGCCGTTGGCAAGCTGCTCATCGCCGGACTGGCCGTAGCGTTGTTCCACTGGAGTTCGAACCTCCTCTGGATTTTTCCCGTGGCCGGTCTGTTCGCACTCTTCTACCGGCGTCAGCTACGGTAATGTTTACCCGACGGGAGATCCAAGACGCTCTCCGATCATTGAACGTCCGTCCGTCGCGCCTGGCCGGACAGCATTTTCTGGTCGCGTCGAACGTGGCGGCGGCGAGCCTGGCGGCGGCCGACCTGACGCCAGGGGAAACCGTGCTCGAAGTCGGTGCTGGGCTCGGCAGCCTGACCGAGCCATTGCTGCAGACCGGGGCGAGAGTGATTGCCGTCGAACGCACCAAGGCCATGGCGGAGTACGTGCGGCGACGGTTTTTGCCTGACCAGAACCTGACGGTAATAGCGGAGGATATCTTCCGCGTTGACCTGCGGCGGTTGTTTCGCGATAACGGCTATGTAGTGGTGGCGAATCTTCCCTACAACATCACGTCCCTGTTCCTCCGGAATGCACTGACGCAGACGCCGCGGCCGAACCGCATGGTGCTGCTGATCCAGCGCGAGGTGGCGTACCGGCTGGTCGGCCACCAGGGCGACCGCAGCCTGCTCACGCTGCTGGCTGGCTTCACGGCGGAGACCGAGATTATCCAAACCGTGGAGCGGAGCGCGTTCTGGCCGACGCCAGAAGTCACGTCCGCCATTGTCCGTCTCCGGCTGAAGCCAGTGCCGGCACAGCTTGAAGCCATCATGCGGCTTGGTCGCATTGCCTTTGCCGGCCGCCGGAAGCAGCTGCAGAACAGTTTGGCTGCCGGGCTTCACCTGCCGGTCGGCGACGTGCGCCAACGGCTCGGTCAGATCGGTCTGAAACCTACGGTTCGGCCGCAAGAATTGGTTCCCCAACAATGGGAAAAAATGCATCAGGTTTTTGTTGACACATTGTCGAGTCCGTGATATAATTTCTATGCGAACGTGATGCTTCGCAGTCGGATTTTTTGAAAAAAAGCGTCGTGCCACCCCAAGACCAAAAACAGCCAGTTCCCGAACGAAATCAACGTTTTGCAACTGAAGCAAATCCGAAAGTGGTGGTCTCGGTCCTCGTCGTGGTCGGCGTGACCGCTTTAGTTTTGGGCTTTTTCCAGCTGTTGAACGTCATCCGCTCGCCGTTTTCCGGCGTGGAAAATGCCAACACGACGGTGGCCGTTGCCCCGGCTGATGAGGAGCTCAAGAACAAGGACACGGACGACGATGGGCTCAACGATTACGACGAGTTGTCTCTGTACCAGACCAGCCCGTTCCTCGCCGATTCGGATTCGGACGGCAAGACGGACAAGCAAGAGATTGATGCGGGCGCCGAACCCAACTGTCCGGCCGGCCAAGCCTGCAGCCTCACGCCGGGCACGAACAGCAACCGCAACGGCAACGTGAACGCGGGAGCCAACACGAATGCTGGTAATGTCAATGGCACCAATATCACCACTGACCAGTTGCGGCAGACGCTCAAGGAGGCGGGTGCGCCGGCCTACGTCGTGGACCAGGCGGACGATGCCACCCTCATCAAGCTCTACGAGGATGCCGTGAATCAAAGCAACACCAATGGCGGCGGGACCAACACGACCATCGATGACCCGACGTTCGTCAATAATCTCCAGAACATGTCCGCCGCGGACATTCGCAATTTCTTGAGCCAAGGCGGGGCTGACCCGAGCGCGCTCTCGCAGATAGACGATGCGTCGCTCCAGAAACTCTTCCGGACCGCCGTTGCCCAGCAACTGCAAAACCAAGTCACTCCATAGCATGCGCTCGCCACGTCGCCAGCCACACCGTTCGATCACCCAATGGACAAAAGGGTGTGCCGTGGTTTTGTGCCTCGTTATTTTCGTTGTCGCTGTGGTCCCGACTCCAGCCACGGCGCAGATTCCGGTGACTGATCCGTACCTGGGTTCGATTACCATTCTAGAGTGGATTAAGTTCTATTTCTGGAGGGTAAAGGATGAGCTGAAGGAGAAACTGCAAAAGGCGGTCACTGTCTCTGCCAACATCGCGTTCAAGCATTCTCTGCGCGTTTTCGCCAGCAAGCTCGCGGAAGACACGGCTGACTGGGTCGGCAACTGGGGAACCGGTAAGAAGCCGTTATTTCTCGAAGACAAGAAGTACTTTAGCAAGCTCTCGGATGCGGCCGCCGGGGAATTTCTAGATACCTTCGCCATCTCGGTCTTTGGCCAGAGCGTGTGTTCGCCGATCAGCATCGAGAAGAAGCTCACGATCATTCAATCGCTCCAAGGGCTGACGCAGCGAACCACCGCCGCGGCCTGTCAGAAGCGCTGCCAGGATGAATCAGCCGCTCGGCAGTCCCGCATCAATACCGTTCAACGGACGGTGTTGGAGGTCGAAGCGATTTCCAAAGAAAACCCGAATTTACAGATTGCGTGCGTTGCCCATCTTCGCAAGGCGGATGCCGACCCGACGAATGTGAATAATTGGGAGTATGGCGCACCCAGTACCAACAAACCGGCGGGCGAGTGCGCCACTATTTTGAATGCCATATTGCTGAAGGAAAAAGCGCGTGATTCGAATTTGCTTCAATTGTGTCTGCGCGACTGCCAGCAGGGCCGGAAAAAAGCTTCCTGCAGCCGTCAAGAAGCCATCAAGAATCTCTCCGAGGCCCGCGTGGCCGCCCAGGTCAGCCTGTCTCTCCGGCCGACCGAGAACGACCTTGGCCAGATCATCAAGCTCTACGGCGAGACCCGCGCCAGGCAAGGCGAGGCGGTGCAGGAGGAGGAAACGATTCTCCGGGGCGGGTTCAAACCGGTGACGACCAAGATAACGAAACAGCCTACCATCCCGCCTGACTTGGTGCGGAAACGGGCGGAAATCGCCTTAGAAGAATCGACCATTGCCGAACGGACCGTCACGGGAACGCTGGCCGCGGATATCATCAATATCTTTACGAACACCGTCATTAGCCGGTGGACCGAACGGATTTTTAAAGGGAAGTGCGGTTTGAATCCGGCCTGGTGCAAAGGACCGCAGCAGGCGCAGACCATAGCCGGGCAGCAGTACATTAACGTCGCGGCTGGCCGGCAGACGTTTGCCAGCCTCGGTCAGATTGACTACGTGGCTGGTGATTCCTCGCGGACCGAGGACATCTTTCAAGCCATGCGCAGCCGCGGCCTCACGGTGGATGACCGGCTCGCCCAGGCCGTGCGGGAGAAGAAGACGGTGCAGGAGGCGCTCGATGTCGGCCTCTTGGACGGACAAAAAACGTTTGGGTACGACAGCCAGGGCAACGAGCCGCAGGACGGGTACCCGTACCGGCTCATCCAGTACCTGAAGCACTACCGCGTCGTGCCGGTCGGTTGGGAACTGGCCGCGCAGTACATGAAGAGGTTCGACAACCGGAACATCGGTTTGACCGAGCTGACGCGGCTCTACGGCCAGTGTGATCCCGAAAACAACCCCTCTGCGTACTGCGGGCTCATTGATCCGAACTGGGTGTTGAAAGCGCCAGAGACCTTCTGCAAACGGCGCGGTTCCGGCGAGGAAATCGTCAGCCGGCAGTTCGTCTGTGATCAGGATACCAAGCCGTTTAACGGGACTGGCGGGGTCCAAGGGCAACCGAACTGCGCTACCGGCAACGACATCGGCAAGTGGATTCTTCAGCGGAACACTGATTACTGCGCGGACGAGCAGTCCTGCATCGCCGAGAATGAGGACGGGTCGTGCCGGGCGTTTGGGTACTGTTTCGCCGAGAAGCGGGTCTGGCGGTTTGATGGGACAGCCTGTCCGAATTACTATGCCAGCTGTACCGCGTTCTCATCTCAAGAAGGACTCGATGTTTCGTATCTCACGAACACCGTCAATACGGAAGGGTGTTCGTCCGACAACGCCGGGTGCCGTTGGTATTGTTTAGCGCCGAAAGCCGACGGGACGTGGCAGTGCAGCGTGAATGACGGCGTCAAGCAGTACTTCGATCGCGATGTTGAACGATGCCCGGCGTCCGCCGAGGGATGCACCGAGTACCTTGGGGTAAAGAACGGGACGAACCTGGCGAAGAATGCGAGTTTTGAGGATTTTGATGGGACCCGTGACGACGGGGCGCCGCCGAACGATACCTTCCCCGGTTGGTCGACGACCGGCAGTATCCGAGCAATCGGATCGGACAACGATCTCCCAGGCATCACGAATCTTACTGCTTTGGTCCTGAACGGCGGCGATCTCACCATGAGTGTGCCTCACTATACCCTTGAACCACTCGTCTATCGTTCGTTTACCTTCAGCTACTATGCCAAGACAACTGGGCCCGCCTGTACCGGCGACGCGACGTTGGTTGTCGGGGGGACGACGGTGAATACGGTAAACCAGAACTACGGCCCGGCCTGGGAGCGCCATGTCGTGGTCGGTGATGATGTACCGCCGCCACCGCCGGTACCGAATATCGTCGTCAGCGCGACGATCGGCACGCCGACCTGCGAGATCATCATTGACAACGTTCAGCTGGAAGAGGCGAACGGTCCGAGCGCGTACAAAGACTACGGTTCGGTCAACAACGTCTATTTGAACAAGAGCCGCTTGGCGTGTTCGGCCAGCGAAATCGGCTGCGAACTCTATCGGCCCTCGGACGGGAGCCAGCCCGTGCCGGGCGTGGTGACGGACGCGGACACCTGTGATGCGGGCAACGTCGGCTGCCGCGCCTTTCGCGAGATGCCGATCGACACCGTCCCGACCCGACCGGTCAATGACCCGGTGTACATCGTGCCGTCCACGGGCCGGTCCTGCAGTGCGGCCGCGGTCGGCTGCGAGGAGTACACGAACCTCGATGCCCAAGCCCGCGGCGGCGAGGCGCGCGAGTACTACACCCGCATCAAACAGTGCGTCCGTCCAACATCCGGCGATCCGAAACAACAGACGTTCTTCTCCTGGGTCGGGTCGGACACCCGCGGCTACGAACTGCGGTCGTACCGGATGCTGCAATCGAACAGCAATAACCCGCTCATCCAGAACGGCCCCTGCACGAACCTAAGCGTCGGCCGCCTGAACACTGATCCCGTGTGCGTTGATGACGCCCCCAATGCGCCGGCGTTCTGCAACGCGAGCGATATCGGGACCAACCCCGATTGCACGGAATTCTTCAATGGGGCGGGCGATGTCTTCTACCTCCTGCGATCGCGCACGATCAACGTTGTCGATGATTGCTTCCCGGCCCGCAACTCGGTTGACCAGGCGGCCGGGCTCGATACGATTTACATGATTTCCCCGGGCGAGAGTTTCCGTTGCGCGGCCGCCGCAGCCAACTGCCGTGAGTACAAGGGGAATGCCGGCAACAACGTCCGTTTGGCCATCCGCGACACCTTCGAGGGCGGGGCGACGGCGAATTGGAACGGCGCTGCCATTAGCAACGAATCGGTCTCCGTCGGCGGGCATTCGATGGACGTGCCCGCTCCCGGCGTTGAGTTGAAGTCGTCCGTCACGGTGCCGCAACTGACCCAGGGTAAGTCGTACATCCTCTCCTTCTGGGCGAAACCGAAGGCCGGCACGCCAACCATCCGGGCGTGGTTCCGGACGGTCGGGCCGCCACCGGCGGTGAACTTCCCGGGCGCGGTGACCCTCAGCAACGACTGGAATCGGTACAGTCTCGGTCCGGCCTACTTTGACCGGGCGGTTGACCCGAATGACGTCTTGTTCATCAACGTGAGCGGGGCCGCGTTCCTTGATAACATCGAACTCCGCGAAGTGACGGACAGCGTTTTCCTAGTGAAAGATACGGCGCGGTCATGCCCAGCCGACCAGGCGAACTGCTCGATCTACAGCGACCGGCAGAACAACCGGCGGTTCCTCAAATCGTTCACCCGCCTCTGCGGCGAGGATAAGGTTGGTTGCGTGGAGCTCATTGATACGAAGAACTCCACCTCGCCCTTCGACGAAACAGTGAAAGGAGTGGGGACGGGGTACGACGAGATCCGTCCCTTCGTTGCCAACTCCAGCGCCCTCTGCCAGCCGGAGGAAAAGGGATGCCAGGCGTTCGGCAAACCGACCATTGACGCGGTCAACACCGTGACGGACTGGGAGACGGTCTACTTGAAGAACAACCCCGACCGGTACGAGACAATCCTCTGCACGGCCAGCGAGAACATGTGTAGCGAGTTCACAGCCAAATTGGACGGGGCCAAGTCATACTTCCGCGATCCGGGCAGTTACGTCTGTTCGTACGAGCGGCCGCCCCGGCTGGCGCTCTGTGCGGACACCGTCACGGCCTGTACGAATGTCGGAACGAAGAGCATCGGCGCGCCCGACCTCGAGCACTGCGGCGGCAGCTGCAGCGCGGGGACCGATACGCCGCCCGGGCCGGGCGCGGCCTGCCAGAGCGACGCCGACTGCCCGAACGGCACCTGTCAGGAAAGCGCGCGGAGCAGGTGCACACTCAAGCCGAACAACGAGTTCCACTGGATTCTGACCGGCACGAACTTGGGTTGCCCGTCGGCCAAGCCCTACGACATTTGCGAACAGCGCACCATCGGGGCGACGAACTACTTCTGCTACCGTTCCCAGACGGATACTGGCTGTCAGGCGCAGCCGTGTGCGCCGCGCGCCTGTGAGGCCACCCAGAGCATCTGCAACGAGTACCGCGATCCCAACGACCCGCCGAGCTGCCGCGTGGACTGCCCGCTCGAGATGTTCCAGGGCAAGCCCCAGCCGGTCAATGAGCGTTGCCAGCCGCAGAAAATTGCGGACGGCGGCGTGCCCGGTTGCCGCTCGTACTACTACCTCAAGCAAACGGTCGAGGGGTCGGCCGGCGAATGCGGCGCTTCAGTGAACCTCGAGTCCGGCTGTCGCCCGTTCTTCGACACGTCGAATCCGAACCGTAACTTCCGCGGTGGGTAAGGTATGAGCTCTCACAGTGCCAGGTTCGTCATCCGTTCGCTCGCGATCATTGGCGTGCTGGCCGGTTTGTGGCTGGCGAAACCGGCGGCGGCGGTCATAAATACTGTAACGAAAATCGAGGGACCCACCTGGGCGGATCTCACCGTGAAGACGGATTCCGGCGGCGTTATCTATTGGTGTATCGTTGGCTATCCGTTGAAGCGGTTTTACAATACAGCGGCTGTCACCTCAACCTGCGCGCCGAACGAGTGGGAGCTGGAAAGGGGCTGGGTGTCCGGCGGTTTACTCGTTGGCAACGAAGTGACGTTCCGCGTCCCGCACCTGACCCCAAGCACGGGATATAGTGTTGAAATCGCCCAGACGACTTTTATCCCACCGTTGGCAACGCTTCATAGGTTATTCCCCCCGTTGGCGGTGACGACCCCGACCAAGCTCACCATGACCGCGCCGACCGTTGGCGGCATCACGGACAACTCCGCGACGGTGAGTTGGACGACGAATCGGGACGCGGATACGCGGACGAGGTATCTTCCCGCCGGAGCGAATTGGACGAACCGTCTGGCGGTAGGAAATTACTACGGGGTTGCTGCGGCGGGCAATAATCTTATTGTTGCCGCCGGTCCCGGCGGTGCGGTTCAACGCTCGGTCGACGGTGGGATTACTTGGGCTACGTCGAATGTTGCGGGAGGGCCAACCATCAACAAAGTGTCGGTCGTTGATCCGTATACAGTTTGGGCGGTTGGTCATAATGGTACTGGCAGCGATGTGCTCGCCTACTCGGATGACGGCGGCGCGTCCTGGTTCAGGACTTCGAGCGGTCTCACCAGTTACTTGACTGATGTGGCGACTCCCGATGGTCTGACGGCCATTGCGGTCGGTTCATCCGGCAAAATCATCAAGACGACGGACGGCGGTGCAAATTGGGGGCTTGTTCCCCAGGCGCTGGTCTTGGTTCCGTTGACGGGGATCGCTGCCGTGGACACCCAGGTGTATTGGGTTATCGGTGAATCAGGGACCATCATCAAGACGACGGATGGCGGTGCCACGTGGGTGAACCAGTCACTGCCTAGCGGTACATTGAGTTCCATTAGAGCCTGGGATGCAAACCATGCCCTGGCCACGGTTTTCAATGGCGACATTTGGCGGACTACGGATGGATCAAATTGGGTAAAAATTATGAGTTTCGCTCCGAGAGGTATCTACGCCGGTGTAGTAGTAAGCCCGACCGAAGCCTGGGTATTTGGAGAGGGAGGTGTGGCGTCTCGCACGACCTCACTCAATGCTCCCATCCCCACATGGTCAGCCCCCGTGAACATCGTCTTTACCGATCTCTTTGGTGCGGTTTCTACTTCGCGGAACAATGTTGTTGTAGTTGGTAGCAGCACCATCATGAATTACTCGCCAAATTACTCTTGCCCACCAGCCACCTGCACGACGAACAATCTTCAGGTCTTGCCCCACACCCAGACGTATACGCCACTGCTGTGCAATAGCACGTACGTCACCCGCGTCTCCTCGGTCGATGATCCGGCCCCCACTTCACCCGCCGAGCAGACGAGTTCGTTGACGAGCCTCGATCTCGAGTTTTCCACCGCGGTCTGCCCGGACGCCATCCCGCCGACGGTGACGATTGACACCCCCGCCGACAACGAGGTGGTGCGGGTCTCGCCGCTGACCGTGACCGGCACGGCTAGCGATAACATCGCGGTAACGGATGTCCAGGTTTCGGTGAACGGTGATCTTACGTGGCCGAACGCCGTTGGCACGAACGCCTGGACCTATGCTGCAACCCTAAACCCATGGCCGGCGACGAATACCGTAAACGCCCGGGCGCACGATGCGAGGCCGAACACCTCCCCGAGTAATTCAGGGAATGAGGTTCTCAACCTGATTTACGACGATCAAGACCCGGGCGTACAAATCACTTCGCACGCTGATAATGCCTACGTTCCCGCTGCGGCCATCACCCTCGCCGGCACCGCATCAGACAACTACGGTTTGAGCCGGGTCCGTGTGAGGCTCAACGCCCAGGCCGAGGTTGATGCGAGCGGCACCACGAGCTGGTCTCGGGGCCTGACGCTGGCGAGCGGGTCGAACACGATTGTCGTCACCGCCATTGACTTAGCCGGTCGGACTAAAACCCAGACCATCACGTTGAACCTGGATTTGGACAACCCCGCGTTGACCATTACTTCCCATACGCCGAACCAGTGCGTGAACAGCAGGAATGTGCTGTGGCAAGGGACGGCCACTGATTCGAGCGGCATTAACCGGGTGACGGTGCAAGCGAACGGCGGTCCAATCCGGAACGCCACGGTCGTGGGCCCGAACTGGACCATCGCCCTGACGCCCGCTGAGATCAATGAGGGCGTGAATACGATCAACGTCGTGGCGCAAGATAACGTCGGTAAGCAGACAGCGCAAGCTCGGACGCTGCGCATCGACTTGAACGATCCGGAGATCCTGATTACCTCGCACAGGAGCGGTGATACCGTGAGCACGTCCACGCCGACAATCCAGGGGGTAACGAATGACAGCCCAGCGGTGCCCGCGCCGAGCACCACCGGGTACAGCTGCGGCTTGGGACAAGTCGAGGTGAAGGTGAACGCCGCTCCCTTCGGTTCAGCGGCCGGAACCGCTACCTGGAATTACGGCCTGGGCGGGGCGAACCCCACGCTGGCGAACGGATCGAATACGCTCATCGCTCGGGTGACCGACGTTTCCGGGCGGTCGAAAGAGACTGCTCCGTTCACGCTCATCCTCGACAACAACAATCCCGACGTCGTCATCACCTCGCCCATCGACGGAGCGACCGTGAATACAGCCATGATCAACGTCACCGGCACCGCCCAGGATAACGTCAACTTGAAGAGCATCCAGATCCAGCTCAACGGTGGACCACTGGTGAACGTGACGCCGAGCGTGCCTTTGCCGAACCCCGGTCCGCTGACCTGGAACGCGAGCGTCGGACCGCTGAACCCACTGCCAGCGTCGAATACCATCTACGTCATCGCCAAGGACAACGTGGACTTGCCGCGCGATGATCAGATTAACGTAAACTACCTGCCGCCGGATTCGACGCCGCCGGTACTCTCCGGTGTGAACGCCGGGCCGGGGTCAGATTGCCCGCCGCCGCCGGCGCTGCCCGCGTATTTCATTAACGTCACCTGGACGACGAACGAACCGGGAAACTCGGTGGTGCAATACGGCGCGACGAATGCGTACGAGTTAGGGACGGTCACCCGGGACGTGGCCCCCCTTGTCTTGACCCATTCGGTCCGGCTGCAGACCGGCATCAACCCCAGCACCCTCTACTATATTAGCGTTACGTCCACTGACGCGGCCGGGAATACGTCGCCGCCGACGCTCAGACAAGTGACCTCGATCGGGGCTTGCGACAACACCGCCCCGAACCCGGTGACCATCGCGACGCCCTTTAACCCGCCGCCAGTTGCCGGACAGTACCGCGGCCTGGAAACGGTCAGCGTGAGTGCCGCGGACAACGTTGAGGTGAGGCAGATCGAACTCTTTGCCAAGCGCGTTGCCGACCTGCTGGGGAATCCCGTCACGGAGCCCGAGTTCACCGTTGGCCCCTCGGTCGTTTGCAATGTGGCTGCTCCAGGCACCTGCACGAAGAACATCGGCTGGAACACCCTGGCCACGCCGGATGAGCACAAGGGCACGTACGAACTGAGGGCGAAGGCATCTGACCCGTCTGGGAATATCGGGACATCGGCCGTCGTGACGGTTGAAGTGAATAACGACGTCGACGCGCCGGGGATTCTCTATAGCAGCGTTATCAGCAAGGCGGCCGACAACGGCGACGGCACGTGGAAAGCGACCATCAGCTGGTGCGTGGACGAGCCGGGTACCACCGCCAAGGTCGAGTACGGTGCCGAGAACCTGAATGACCTTAGGTACTCGTACGACGATTCCATCACCGGCGACAACTGCCCGCCGCCAGATCCGGCAACGCCGAATGGGCGTCCCGGCTTTGCCCCGGCCTGTCCCGGCTCCCACCCCAACTCGCACTGCATCCAGATTGACGGCCTGCTCGCGAATCAGAAGTACCACTACCAGGTGGAATCGTGCGACGGGACCGGGAACTGCGGCCACTAGATTTATGCGCACCCTCTTCGCCATTCTCCTACAGTCACATCGACTCCGTCCCGGAGTGATCGTGCTGGCGTTGGCGATCGTGGCGCTGCTGACCCTCGGATATCAGGGGGGTGAGCCAATAGTTCATTCAGCCGATGCGGCACCGCCGCAACTCATTCTTTCGAATATTCGGACCGTCTCCGTCACGGCGAGTTCGGCAACAGTCGCCTGGACGACGAACCGAGAGGCGGACACGGTCGTCGAATACGGACCGACCGAGGCCCTGGGGACCACGCCGCCACCGAACCCGACGCTGACGAAAGACCACTTCATTTCGATCGGTCCGCTCAACCAAGATACAACCTATTGGTATATCGTCCGTTCCACCGATGCCGCGTCGGCAACGGTCGAGAGTACGCCGCGCTCGTTCCTCACGCCAGCGAGCTCCGGGGACACGGCGCCACCACGGCTGTCCGAGATCCGCGTTGATTCCATCGACACGATAGCGGTCCTCCATTTTAAAACAAACGAACCTGCCAAGTGGGAAGTGCGTTGGGGTCCGACCGTCGCTTTGGGGAGGACGAACCAGCAGGCTGCATTCGGCGTTGTCCACCAGACGAACCTGCCGGATCCAACCACCCAGCCCGCTGCGCCGGTCGAGCTCGACCCCAATACACTCTATTATTACGAAATCCAGGTGAGCGACGGGGTCGGCAACCAGTACACGAGCGCGAAGTTCGCCTTCCGCACGTCGGGGTCGGCATTTGATCACGTGTTCACGACCGGCGGCTGCTTTGACCCCGGACCGCCGGCGACAACAACCCCAATCGGCGAGTGCAAGGGGCTCCTCTTCTGTGACGGCGGTTCGCTGGTGCCTGACTGCACGAAGTGCGGCGTCACCTGCCCAGTCGGCCAAACCTGCACGGTCGCCAGCACCGGCGGTGGTGCCTGCAGCGCTGATCCAGGATTATCAGGCAATGCCTTCCAGTGCAACAAGGACGAATGTTACGTGGGCGCGAATTTCAAGCTTCCAGCGCTGCCCAGTTGCTGGAGCACCTGGCCGCGCTGCAGCGCGAACATCGTTCTCAAAGTGCAGAAGGACCGCGTCTGCGACACCTGGATCTCCTGTTCCGAGTCGCAGGAAATCACCCGGGCGGACACGGGCACCAAGGACGACCTCTGCGTCGGCGTCGGTGCCTGCTCCAGCCTGGGACCCGGCGGGACCTGCAACCAGTTCCTCGGCACCGGCCAGTGCTCGAACGACCCGTTGCGGTTCTGCAACAGCAACAACGACTGCGAGCCGGGGAATACCTGCACCACCGTTATTTCTTCGACCCAGCATTACCGTCCGATCACCTATCGGACGCCTGACGACGTGTCGAAAATTCAGAATCTAACCGGTTCCATTGTTGCTGGGTTGGATTGGGGGAGCGCGACCGGGGTCATCGAAGGCCAGTACCCGTGGTTCTTGGCGCCCCAATGGGGAGAACGGGTCGAAATAGAAACTGGCATAGTCCCCAAGGGCGACTTCGAGTTCCCGGCGCGCACGCGTAATGAGCGTCGAGACTCGGCGGCCCAAGCGTTTGCCAGTCAGAACATTGACCAGGACAAAATCACGATTGATCTCGAGGAGCAGAATCTCACCCAGGGGCAGGACAATCTGAACCATGTTTTGAAGGTTACCCCGCGGCTTGACCAGAACTCCCTGTTCGAAGTGCCAAAGGGCAGTTTCAACGCCTTCCCGACGCTCGACTACTTCGTCAAGTTCCGGATCCGGACGGCCGAGGAAACCAACGCCCTGCGCGTGCAGTTCGCCACGGGCGGCGGTACGGTGTACAAAACTTTGAAGGACTTGGCCGTCACCTCATCGTGGCAGGAGTATCAGTTTGGACCGGTGCCTGGACTCAATGGTCAGACAACCCTGCGGTTCTACTTCCTCTCGTCTGCGGACGGTGGAACCGACGAAACGATTTTCCTCGATGACCTTTCGATTTCGCCGGTGCTCGAAACGCGGCCGAACGAGTACGTGTTCCCGTCCTGCCGCCTCTACCCCCAAGCGGATGCGGAGGCGTGCAAGTACATCAGCGAGTCCGGCGCCCGCTACCAGGGGCAACTGGGGTACTGTCTGGAGCGCGATTCGAAAGACCCGAACCTCTGCATTGCCTGGTGGCCGGTAGACGCCATCCGCGGCGAGGAGAACGCCTTCGGCATCGAGAAGTCGGCCGGCTACGGCGGTCCGTTCCCGACCTACATGTGCGTGCAGTCACGGTTGTACGCGCAAGGGCCCGGTGAATTCCAGGCCGGCTGCGTTGATGGGGGCAGCGGTAAATGCGAGGCAAAAGATTGCAACCGGCACCAGCAGCGGGCCAGGGATCTTTGTCGCGACCTTGGCGGTGGTCTCGCCCCTGACGGAGCTCCGTACTACGACTGGGCCCTCAACCTTCACTGCGGCGGCATCTGCAATCGACAGAAGGCGGCCGATGACTGTTGGTTCACCTGCCGATTCCGACCGCGGGCCGGCGTGACCGAGCCGCCGGTCACGGAATTCATTGGCACAGTAGTTCCGGGGTCATCGCTGGAGAACCGTTGCGCGGTAGTCGCGAAAGTCGCTGACTACGGGCAAAACGCGGCTTGGTCGTCGCGGGTGCAGGCAACATCCGATTATCAAGTGTCCCCACTGAAGATTGGGACCTGCGGCGATGGCGTGACCGCCTGCAGCAATGACGCCGATTGTACAGCGGCTGGCATAGTACCCCCCACGTGTACTGGTTCGCTCGCGCTGCCCGCTACCATTCCCACCCCCAATGCCAAATACCCGGTCAGCACCACGCCGGACACGAACGGCTCGTACCAAGTAGACTATCCGTTCGGCCGTTTGGTCGCGCCGGAACCGGTCACCGACCCCACCCAGTGGGCGTTGGTTGACGTCCGCTCTACCTGCACCGAGGTCGTTCCGAGCAATCCTTTGTTGTGCGCCGGGAAAAACCCCGCCCAAGTCCCAGGCAGCGTGGCTGGCGCGGCCTCGCCGTATGCGGTCTCGGCTCAGTCTTCCGGACCTACGAAACTATGTAATGAAGGACAAAACGCCTTACGCGATGCGGCCTGCAATGTGGGGACCTGCAACCCGCCGGCGGTCGGCGCACCGGCCGAGTGCAGCCAACCAACCGGCACGGCCTGCACCGCCGACCAGGACTGCCGCTTTGGGGCAAACTACCGAACCTGCGCCTTTGCCGCTGGCGCGACTGGCACCTGCAACGGGGACGGGGTTACGGCGTGTCGGTTGAACAAGGTTTGCAAGAACAACACGGCCATCGAATGCACGGCCAATCCGGATGAGCCGGACGCGAGGTGCGGCGGTACGTGCACCGATCCAGACGGTTCCGGACCGTTGCTGCCCGGCGGCGTCTGCGACGAGACTGCGGATTGTGCACCGTTGGGAACCTGCGTACCGAACGCCGCCAGCATTTGCACCATTCCGGACGTCCAGTGCAACGCGACAGTCACCTGCGAGCTGCGCGCCAACGGTGTCCGCCAGTGTTCGAACGACCTGGTATCAACTGACGGGACGAGCCGCTGTTCAGACGCAAACGGCAATCCGATTGCCGCAACCAGCTGCACGACCGATACGGACTGCGCCCAAACCGTTGAGTACTGTAAGGAAGATACCTTGTACCGAACGGGGAGATGCACCAATGCAGCCACGGGCGATGTTTCTACCCGGAGGTGTACAACAGACGCTGACTGCTCGCGGTGTTTGAGGCCGGCGGTCTGCCTCCGCGCCGAGGATTGCTACTCGACCAAATGCGAGCCGACACCGCCATTGACCGGCCTTTGTCCGAACGGCACGACTGCCTGCAAATCGGCTGACTACTGCTACAGCGATGTCGAGAACAAATGCAACGTGCGGACCGTGTGCTCGAATAATTCGAGCAAGCTATGTGACAATGACAGCAGTTGCACGGTGGAAGCGTGCTCCACGGTTTCGGGACGGTGTCAGCCGATCAGCGCTGTTTCGGTCGAAGTGATTAATACGGCAGTCGAGCGCCTGAAGCGGATTTTTGCCCAGCAGCACGGCGTCTGGTATTGGGATGTGTCCCAAAACAAATATATCTCATGTACGGGCGGCGTTTGCGGGGATTTTGCCAGTGCCCCGGAACCACCTCCGAACCCTTATGTCGTGAGTCCTGCGGATGCGAACGCCCTGCTGGGTTTATGGGTTGTCCCATCAACCAAGTGCGCTGGGGCGCGTGACGAGACTAAGATCAGCGATTGGTGCGGCTTCCCGCCGCAGGTTCTGAACGCCAAGTGGAAGGGCGGCGAGACGTTCATCTCGATCAACCGCGGCGAGCAGGCGACCTTGACCTTCAACACGATCGCCGACCCCGACCAGAAGCCCTTGAAACGCATCCTGATTGATTGGACCGGCAGCGGCGCCATCCGCACCTACGAGTTCCCCTACGACTCGAAGGAGGATCCCGGAAACCCGCACGTCTTCCGTTTCGCCTACTCGAACACGAATCCGACCGCATCCGTCACCTACACGCCCCGCGTCCTCGTTATGGACAACTGGGGCTGGTGCAACAACGGCGCGACGAACGACATCTGCAAAGAAAATGTCGCGGATTGGGTCCCGATTGGGGTGAGCATCGAGGTGGACTAACTGCTATGGCCGCTTTGGGTGTGAGTTCTCGGTCGGGGAGGCAGACGCGAGCACGGCTCTTGAGGCTGGCGGTCGTGCTTGGCGTCCTGGCCGTCCCGTTCATCGCGCATGGCGGCGTAAGCGTTGACGACATCTCCCAGAACGTCGTCTCGTTCGTCACGTTGCACATCATCTACCCGGTGGTGCAGCTCTTGGGGAACCTGCTCGTCGCGCTCATTAACATCATGGTGGCCGTGGCCGCCTACAACGACTTCATCCACGCCACCGCGGTCGAAAAGGGCTTCATCATCGTCCGCGACCTGGCGAACATGTTCTTCATCATCGTGCTGCTGATCATCGCCTTCGGCACGGTGTTGAACATCCAGCAGTACCGCTACAACCGCTTGCTCGGCCGGCTCATCCTGATGGCGTTCTTGGTGAACTACGCGCGGTTCATCGCCGGCATTTTCATTGACGCCGCCCAGGTGGTCATGCTGACGTTTGTCAACGCCTTCCGCCAGGCGGCCGCCGGCAACCTGACGACGGCCTTCGGGATTGAGCAGTTGCTCGCTCTGCGGGACTCGAAAGACATCGGGGGCTACGAACTGGTCGGGGCCATGCTCTTAGCGCTGGCGCTGGTCCTCATCGCCTGCATCGTGGTCGGCGTCTACGTCGTCGTGTTGCTCACCCGGATCATTGCCCTGTGGCTGTTGATTATCCTGTCGCCGTTTGCCTACGTGCTGCGGACGTTCCCAGCCGGCCAGAAATACGCCAGCGAGTGGTGGTCGAATTTCAGCAAGTACGTGGTCTGCGGCCCGGTCATGGCGTTCTTCCTCTGGCTGTCGCTGACGGTCGTGGCGGTGTCGAACGCGGATCCGGCCAAGCCGTTGCTGAAAGTGGACTTGAACCGCGGCGAGATCCGGAGCGAAACCGGTGCCGGCTCGGGTCTTTTTGGCGATATCGGCAGCGGGGCTGCGACTGACATCTCGGCGACTATCTCGAAAATCTCCGAATCGGGCAACTTGCTGAATTACATGGTGGCCATCCTCCTGATGATTGGTTCGCTTATGGTCGCCCAGCAGCTCTGCGGGGCGGCCGGCCGGTTCGCCAGCGAGTGGTCAGGCAAGGCCATCAATGCGGCCAAGTTCGCGACGGGGGTCACGGCCGCGGCTACGGCGCTCGGTGTCGGACGGAAGAAAGTCCAAGAAGGGTGGGAACTCACGAAAGGCGGCGGCCGGGCGCTGGCCGGGTACGTCCCCGGTCGAGTCAGCCGCTGGTGGAACGCGAAGATGCCGGCGTTCTTAAACCCGAAGTACCTCGTCGAGGGCTGGAAGCAGACTCGCGCGGAAGACACGAAGCTCTTCCAAACGCGGGCGCTCAATAAGGGCCGCCAGACCGCGCAACTGTTGCAGTCAGCTCCGTTACTTACCCCCTGGAGTCCCCGTCAGTGGTGGCGGTATTTCGTTACCGGGACCGCACGTCGTAATTTACCAGAGGTACAAATGGGTTTTTTGGCCGAGCAACGAGCCTTTGCCCAGAAGTTCAAGCCTTTGGAAAAACGGGTGAAAGCTGCCCAGGCCCGGAAGATGCACCAACTCCCCGGGCCGATCGGCCTGGCCCAGCGGGTCGGCATGGCGGTGGCCGCTGCTTCCGAGGGGCACGTTGACGACATCATGGGGTCGAGGTACTTCCGGGATCGGCTGCTGCACTTGTCAAAGAATGTCCAGGACCCAAAGGAGAGCCGGCGGCTGCAGCGGATGGTGCGGCGCGGCGAGTGGCACAGCCAGGAACTCGTGAACATGTTCATGTACGACTTTCTTGGCGACAGCCAGGAAGCGCTGCTGGCCATGGAAGAGATTGGGGAATTGGGGCTTCAGATCGGGCACCCGGAGTATAAGGGGCACAATGGCGCTGATGAGAAAACTGGAAAACTCTATGCCAACCGGATTTTTGGGGCTGACGGTTCGGTCGATAGGCATGCCCGCCAGCACGTGGTATCCGAGTCAGTCGCCGAGGTGCGGAAACGGCAGAAGCAGAATCTTCTTGGTTGGCAAGCCTTTGCCTTCGCGAACCCTCGCTCCCGCCAAGCCCTCGACAAGGACGGCCGGCCGATGGAGAAAAACGGGCAGCCGGTCGAAGAGCTCGTCGGGGGCTCCCTGGATTCCTTGAGCAAGCGGGACATCGATAAAGCGTTTTCCGGCTCCAAGTCGACCGAGTATGCCCGCCGCATCACGCCGCGGGTCCTTGACTGGCTGTTAGGGGAAACGAAGTACATTGATAAAGAGTCTGGCACCCTCGTCGGCGACCGGGTTGACTATGCCCGGTTAGCGTACATGCTTAAATATCAGCCAATTGCGCTCGCCCAATTCTGGGCGGCGAAAGCCGAGGGTGATAAGAAAAAGACGTTTCAATTTCAAGCGTATAAATTGCACCGGGATGAAGAGGGTTTTGAGGATGGAACATGGGAAAAAGATAAAGACGGCAATCTCGTCAAGGAAGAGGGTATGGACATCAAAATTGGCCCCAAAGAGATTGCTCGTCGGTTGGGGTTGGAGTTTATAGATGAGGCAGAGGTTAAGGATGCCGAGGCTGCTTTCGAGGCGGCCAAGGGTACGACCGGGGAGAAGTCAGCCGAGGATAAACTCAACCAGCTTCGCAGCAGGAGAAAAGACTATGCCAACGGCATTGCCAGCGTCACAGACGGCTGGACGCATGAGCTCGGCCCGGGCCAAGGCGTTGATGAGCTTGTGGGCGTTGGCGATCTTGATGAAAATGGACGTCGTACAAACATCGACCTTCGGCAATTTGATGATGACGAGCCGGTGCTGGTCGCACCGCCGGGAGCGGTGGTTGCTCCGGCACCTCCTCCTACTCCTCCTGGTACCTCACCGGGCGGCGGCGGCACACCCGGTGCTGGACCAGGCGGATCGGGTGGTGGTTCCGGAGGCCCCGCTGGCGGCGGAACTCCTGGCGGCGGAACACCCGGTGGTGGTACTCCGGCTGGTGGTCTTGGCAGTGGAACCCCTGGCGGTGGCACGCCTGGCGGCACTCCGCCTCCTGGTGGTGGGGGGCGAAAGGGAGGACGTCGCGGCGGTGGCAGAACCGGCGGTGGCGTCGGAACTGCAGCCGCGGTCGCCGGAGCTGCGGCCGTGGCTGCGGCGAGCGCTCGCGGTCGAGGCCCAACTCGTCCGCCCGTCGGTGGTATCGTTGAGGGGGGATTTGAGGAAATAGAACCAGGTGCGCAGACCGTTACTGAACGTGCGGCCGAGGTCCGTGATTTATTACCTGGGGAGATTGCCCGGCTCGAACAAGAACGCCAGGAAGCCGCTTCGGCGGGTCGAGAGTGGGAAGTCGCGTTGTTGGAAACGGAGATCGCAGAGCGCCGCAAGGTTGTTGCAGCTGCCAGGACAATGGCGGCGACCCGAGCAACCCCGCCCGTCGAGCCACCGGCGCCGCCCGCTCCGACTCTCGCTGCAGCCGCGGCCGCTGCTGCAGTTCCCACGCCTCCTCCGCAACCAGTCGCCAAGCCAACTGAGGGGCCAAGATCAGCACCTGCCCAGCCGCAAGCGGAAGCTGTATCGTCAACACCAGCCTCCGCGGCAACAACCACGCCTCCTCCGCCGCCCAAACCAACACCGTCCACGGTTGTTCCTTCGGCTCCGACCACCGCTGCTCAACCCACCCAGCCCGCTCCACAATCAGCACGACCCGCTCCTGCTCCCGCCACACCTCCGCCAGCGAAAGCTCCGGCCGCGCCACCGCCTCCGCCGAAAGCCCCGCCGCCTCCATCCCAAAAGGCTCCGGAAGAAGAAAAACCTGAAAGGCTAGACTCGGGCGACGATAAGGCGGAAGCGGGGAAGCCAGACCGGACCATTGCCGAGCAACTGTCAGCCATTGAAACGGCAATCAATAGTGGTTTAGGCAGCCTTGGCGAAAAACTCGATCCACTGGACAAATCCATGGATAAACTTTCTGTTCAAATTCGGGACCATTTGCAAAAGGCGCCGGCCGCCACCGCCGAGTTGCTCAATCAGCAGTTCTCCCGATTCCGGAGTTCTCTGTCCGGTGCTTCCGGCCGCGGTCACATGAACGACGATGAGTACGGTGAGTTCGTGCGGAAGTTCCGCGAGTTCTTGGAGGAGTTCCGGCGCTACTCGGAGCGGCTCCGGAAGGAAACTCCGACACCAACCAAATCCAGAGGCACGAACGAACCCGAGGAGACATCCGCCCCAGCCCCAGCGTCCTCCCGCCGTCCACCCCAGCCGCCGAAACCGCCGGAGGAAAAATCATCCTTTGACCAGGCCGCGTAACGTATGCCCGCAACTACTTCGACCATACCATTGATCAAAGACATTCCGCCGGTTTCGGTGACGGTGCCGCCGACGGAAATCACCGAGGCGGACACGCTTCCGCTCGACAGCGCTGACGAGCCGCGGCAACTGCCAGAGCCACTGACCACCGAGGAGGCGTTCCGAATCGTCTTGGAGCAAGCGCGGAGCCTTACCCGCGCGGAGCCGAGCGAACTCACGCTCTACCTCAACGCGCTCCGGACGCGCCTGGCGGAAAGCGGACTCAAGCAGACCAATCCGGCTTTGGCGACCGCCTATGACCAAGTAGTCCGGTATCTCCAATTTTCCTCGCTGGCGAGCCTGTCGGACGCCGAGGTGGTCGCGCTGTTCCGTTTTCACCTCTTGGAGAGTCTGCGTACGGACGTGGACCTGAAGACGCAGCTCGAAATGCTTTTCCTCTTTCGGTCCGATGACTTGCTCTTGCGGACGGTCCGGCGACAGGTGCTCAACGCCATGTCGGCGAATGAGGAACCCATCGGTCAGGGGACGATCATCATTCCGGAGCTCCCGGGGCGGCAGCCGAGCGAAGTGCGGTTCTGGATTCTCGATTTCATCCGGTATACGACGGTGGTCCAGCGGATGACGTCGCTCGAACTCGCCACGTACTTGACGGAAAGCCCCAACGTCCGTGGTCTCACGCCCGACGAAAAAAACCTCTTGCGCCAAGTGTTCACGCTGTATCTGTACATCGTCACCGCGCCAATCGCGCCCTACGCTCTTGGGTACCTGCAGACCGCGGGCGTCGCACCGGCCGGCCAGGCGCCCGTGACCGCGCCACTGGACACGCGTGCCGTCATTCTGCAACAGCTCTTCGAACAAGACGAGATGGAACAGGCCATCTACGCGGCCGAGAAGCGCGTGCTGGGGCGGAGCGGCTATTCGTTCGACCAGGTGCTGGCCGAGTTCAAGGCGGGCATCGCCCAGAAGAACATCCCCACGGCGACCGGAGCCGCGTTCCTGTTGGCGCGATCGGGAGATATTCGCGAGCTGTTGAGTCGCGATGCCGAATTCGCCCAGCTGATGGAAGAGACGATCCTGCCGGCGCTCGTGAACACGTTGCAGGACAAACACCGTCGGCTTTCCCACAAGGCCATCATCGAAGATTTCCGCCGGCAGCCGAACCGCCCGGTGTACCTGAAGTGCTTTTTGGAGCATGTCCTGACGGAGGTCTGCGGCGGGCGGTCAGAAGAGTCGGCGCGGTTCGGTATCCGGGTGGAGAGCTTTCTTTACCGTGAAGGCCACCAGGAAATGGTTGGGATGGCCTTTTACGATGAAGCAGCGCGACGCTACCGTTGGGCAGAGGTCGGTCTTGATTCGCAGGGCGTGCCGACGCTTCTAGGATGAGCCGCCATGCGGGTTGAGGTGCGCGGCCCGGTAGCGCAGACAGTACGGGTCCTCATGGGTCGGTGCGGCTACCATGCCGAAGTTGGGTATCGGGGCGGGGAGGCCTACGCGCGACGCATCGGTTCTTTGCCGTTCCCGCGGTTCCACGCGTACGTAATCGCGTCGACGCCGCATCGGTTGGTTCTCCGCGTGCACCTTGACCAAAAACGTCCCTCGTATGTCGGGAGCCATGCGCATGCGGCCGAGTACGACGGTTCAGCGCTCCAAGCCGAAGCGGCCCGCCTCCGGCAGTGCCTGCGTGGGCACGGTCTCTCGTAGGTGAGTTTTCTTTTCCGTGAAGGTTGTTCGCCGCCGTATTTTGTGGTATAATTGTCATGCTGCTCGATGCAGCACCACGAAGAATTGCCGAAGCTTCGCATCAGCCTTTCCCGGGGAAAGGAAGCCCGGCGCTCTCGATTCAAAAAACATCGCCAATGATAGAAACAGCACAAATCGCGTCGCTTGACCTTACGACACCCCCAGGGCGTCAGACCGTTTTGGCAATGGTCAAGCCGATCCTCGCCGAACGGGATGCCGCCGCGGCCGTCGCCCTCTTGCTCAAGGTGAACGACCCGGCCCTGCCGGAGCCGCTCCGGCGCGAGTTTGCGTCCATTCTGCCCTCGCTCGGTCTCATTGCCCTGCCGCTATTGACGGAAGAGCAGATTCCTAAGATCTTCAACCAGTTCATCGTCGCCTGGCTGGACGGCGACCTCGAGCAATTGCTCGAGCGACTGACCATCGTTTTCGAAAGCGTTCCGGTCAAGCAGCGATCGGCTTTAAAAACGATGCTGCTGAATGGGGTGAAGGCGAACAACACCTCGTTGACGGAAGCCCCGGTCGTGAGCGGCGGACAGACGAGAGTGCCGACCGTTGGAAATTGGACGCAGCTGTTATTGACCATGAATGTTGACGCGGAGCAGTTTATCGCCGGCCTGCCAAACGCGGCTGCCTTTACCGCTGAAGACCGACAGCGCATCAAGGATTTATCGGAAATGCTTCGGCTCTTGCAGTCCTCGTCGGCGAGCGTTGAAGGAATTGAGGAAGAAATCCCGGTGAAGCGCGCCAGTGGCCAGCTTGGCGTTTTAGCACACGGTGAGATCAAACCGGTGTCGGCCCCGCCCCGCTCCGCGTCGCCGGCGGGTCCCGTTGCCGCCACGCCGCACTTCACGCCCGAAGACGAGCAGGAAATCCTGGCCCACGCCAAGAAGCTCTCGGCCATGGATTTGACGCCGTCAACGGTTGAGGATCTCGCCCTCATCTTGATTGATCAAATCGCCCAGCGCTTGGGACTCATTTTTTCCGACGAGGCCCTGCAGCGGCGATTCCGGACCGCGCTCATTGCCCAACTGAAGGGGATTCGCCCGGCGCGAGAAACGAAATCACTGCTCATGCGCGACGCGAAACTTGGCGGCCTGGGCTTGGCCGAGGATCGCGCGGACGCGGTACTGGCCGAGATCGAAACGGCCGCGAAGCGGTTCCACGATGCCGAAGGGGTAGCTGGCCTTGAGCGCGAACGGGCTCGTCTCCTTCAGCAGTCGGCGGCCGCGCCCACCCCGCCGCCCGCGCCGAGTCAGCCCTTGAAGCCGGTGGCGGCGATGGCGGACGTTCCTTCGCCTCGACTGCGGCCAAGTGCCGCTCCGGCCCCGATTACGGCGACGAAGACGCTGCGACCCGGACCGGTGCGTATGGTCCAGCCCCGCCCGTTCACCAGCGACCGGCAACAGCTCCAGGACATCCGCCCCGGTTCCCGCACTCGCCAGACGGTCGGTCCGGTGGACGAATTGCGCGGCCTGACGGTCCAGGAGTTCCGGCAGATTGGGGCAAACACTTCGACCTCGATACTCAAATTGAAAGACAAGTTCGATGCGCTGGCGAAGGAGTCGTACGCGCTGCGCGTGCAAGGAATCGTCGGCTGGCGCCAGTCACCGCTCCACTACCTCTACTTGACGATGGGCAACGAGAGCATGAACGAGCGCCAGCCCATCACCGCGGTCGTGGCCAGCCGGGCCGGGCGCGGTGAGGAGACGCTCACCGTCGACGAATTCCGCGCCATCGCTGATTTGAATCGCGCCCTCCGCTTTTAAGACCTTAGTATGGCAGTGAGAAGTTTGAAGATAGAAGATAGGGACGGCCATTGCTCCAAACCTAACTTCTAACTTCTAACTTCTAAATTCTAACTTCTAATTTCTAACCCCTCACCTCTCACTTGTGGCCCTCCAATTCATCGTCCCGCAATTCATCGACGTCGAGGACAAGATTATCGGTCCGATTGCCGTCCGCCAGTTCATCCTCTTCCTCATTGGCGGCGGCATCATGGTGCTCGATTATCAAATCGTCTACAAGGCGACCGGGAACTTTTTTGTCTTCATCATCACCGGGCTGGCCATTTTCGCCCTGACGATGGTGTTCGCCTTCGTAAAAATCAATGGCCAGCCGTTCCATCGCTTCCTCCTCAACGTGCTCATCTCGTTTAAGTTCCCGCACCTCCGCGTCTGGAACAAGGAGTTCGACCGGATTGATTATGTCCGGAAGGCGGAGAAGGTCAAAGCGGTCGCGGCGCTAGCGGTGAAAAAGCCGCTGACCGCCACGAAACTCACCCAGCTTTCCCTTGTCGTGGACACCGGGGGCGCGTACCATGAGGACGAGAACGTCGCGTTTGATCTTGATTCCATTAACCGGCGCGAATCGCTGTTCTCGCCGACCGCGAAATAACCTATGGCTGCCAACGCCGCACCACGGAATGTCAAACGCCCCAAGGTTCCGTCAACCCAGCGCTTCCTCGATATCCTTGAGATTCGGGACGACACGGTTGTGCTCCGCGATGGGACGCTCCGGGCGGTCCTGCTCGTTTCCTCGATCAATTTCTCGTTGAAGAGTGAAGACGAACAGAACGCGGTCATCGCCAGTTACACGCAGTTCCTCAACTCGATCGACTTCCCCATCCAGATCGTGGTGCAGTCGCGGAAATTGAACATTGATACCTACCTCGACAAACTGCAGCAGCTGGAGAAGGTGCAGACGAACGAACTGCTGCGAACGCAAACCGCCGAGTACCGGCAGTTCGTGGCCGAACTGGTCGAGATCGCCGACATCATGACGAAGCGTTTTTACGTCATTGTGCCGTACTCGCCGAAGACCGACCGGCCGAAAGGGTTTTTCCTCCGGCTGGGCGAAGCCTTCTCGCCGTCATCGGTCATCCATTTGAAGCAGAAACAGTTTGAGCAGTACCGCTTGAGCCTTTTCAAACGGGTGGACGCGGTGGTGGACGGACTGGCCTCGGCCGGCCTCAAAGCGGCGGTGCTCGACACGCAGAGCCTCATCGAGCTCTATTACAACACGTACAATCCGGAAACGTACAGTAACGAAAAAATGGTGGACGAAAGTAAACTGCGCCTGGAGAATTAATCTATGCCGGAAATTAACTTAGAAAAACCAGCCATAGATCTGTCGAAGCTTTCGGCCAGGGAGCTGCAGAAGCTGAAACTGGAGCGGATGACGGTGGAGGAACGGGAGACGTTAAAGCGCCAGGCGACCCGCGAGACGAAACAACTGCTCGAAGCCGAACGGGTGTACCGGGCCGGGGTCGTGTCCGTCCGCGACCTGATCGCGCCGGCCTCGTTCAAAGTCGAGTCGAGCATGATTCAACTGGGCGCGAAATTCGTCCGGACGCACTTTGTCGTCACCTACCCTCGCTATATCGCCGTCGGCTGGTTCGCGCCGATCATCAATCTGAATGTCCCGCTCGACATCGCCATGTTTTTCTACCCAGTGCCTTCCAAGATCATTCTGAAGCAACTGAAGAACAAGGTCGGGTCGGTTGAGGCGCAAATCATGGCCGATGCCGAAAAGGGAGCGCCGCGCGACCCGATGCGCGAAACGGCGCTGCGGGACATCGAGAAGCTGCGCGACGACTTGACGCAAGGCACGGAAAAGTTCTTCCAGTTTGCCCTCTACGTCACGGTCTATGCCAACAGCCGCGACGAGCTGAACAATGTTTCGGACAAATTGGAGTCCCTGTTCGGCTCCAAGCTTGTTTTTTCCAAGCGGGCGATTTTCCAGTCCGAGCAGGGGTTTAACTCGACGGTGCCGCTGGGCGTTGACCAGCTGCTCATCACCTTCAACATGAATTCGAGTCCGTGCGCCAGCTCGTTCCCGTTCATGTCGGCCGACCTGACGTCTGATGAGGGGATTCTCTATGGCATCAACCGGCACAACAACTCGCTCATCATTTTCGACCGGTTTTCGCTCCAGAACGCCAACTACAACGTGTTCGCGACGTCCGGCGCGGGCAAGAGCTACGCCGTGAAGCTGGAAGTCCTGCGGTCGCTGATGATCGGCACGGACATCATTATCATTGACCCGGAAATGGAGTACAAGTACCTGTCGGACGCGGTCGGCGGCGCCTACGTGAACATCTCGCTGAACTCGGAGAGTAAGATAAACCCCTTCGACCTCCCGAGACCGCTCCGCGGCTCCGGCGAGAAGACGGCGGACATTATTCGCTCGGCGGTCATCACCTTGAAGTCGCTCTTGCGGCTGATGCTCGGCGAGCTCACCCACGAGGAAGACTCGATCATTGACCGAGCGCTCTTGGAAACGTACGCCAAGAAAGACATCACGCCCGAGTCGGACCTGTCGCAAGTCGAAGCGCCGCTCATGAAGGACTTCGAGGAGGTGCTATCAGGGATGCAGGGGGCGGACGAACTCGTGCAGCGGTTGAAGAAGTACACCGAGGGGACGTTCGCCGGGTTGTTCAATTCGCCGACGAACGTCGAAGTGAACAACCAGCTCGTCGTCTTCTCCGTCCGCGACTTGGAAGATGAGTTGCGGCCGATCGCCATCTCGACCATCGTTTCGTTCATTTGGAACATTGTCCGATCGAGCCTGAAGAAACGCATCCTGGTCATCGACGAGGCCTGGTGGCTCATGCAGAACGAGGATTCGGCCAAGTTCATCTACGCGCTCGTCAAGCGCTGCCGCAAGTACTACCTCGGGGTGACGACCATCACCCAGGACGTCTCGGACTTCCTGCGCTCGCCCTATGGCCAGGCGATCGTGAATAACTCGGCGTTGCAGCTCTTGATGAAGCAGAGTCCAGCGGGCATCGACATCGTGGCGAAGACGTTCCTGCTCACGCAAGGTGAGAAGTACCTGCTGTTGGAGTCCGGCGTCGGCGAGGGTATTTTCTTCGCTGGCGCCAAGCACGCGGCCATCAAGATTGTCGCCTCGTACACGGAAGATCAAATCATCACCTCTGACCCGCGGCAGCTCTTGGAGATCGAAGCCTCGAAACAAGAGTTCGAGCGAGCGATTGCCGACCAGAGCGGCCAGGCGTCGCCTGTGCCGGCTGGCGCCGTGGCCAGCGGGCCAGCGCTTGAGCACACCGAAGGACTGGGGTAATGTACACTCTATGAAACGACTTGTCCTCATCATCGGCACCGCGCTCGTCCTGGCCCTAGTGTTTTTCGTGGTGAGTGTGCTGCCTGGGAAAAAAGCGCCGGAGAACGTGAACCTCGCCGCGAACACGGCCGTTGTCCAAAACAGCAACACCGCGGTTGCCCCGCCGACCCCCGAGCAAACGGCCGAGCTTCAGGATCGCGACGCCGTCACGGCGCTGGCAGTGCTGTTCACCGAACGCTATGGGAGTTACTCATCCGAGACGGTGGGCGTGAACGTGGACGAACTGGCGCTGCTCATGACGGACAAGGAAAAGGGCGCGGCGCGGAATTACGTTTCCCAGGAAAAGGCCAAGTACGCCCGCAGCGACGTCTCGGTCAGCGTGCTGACGAAAGCCTTAAGTCCTTCGATCACTGCGCTCGTGGTCGGCAAGTCGGCGGCGGTGAACGTCAGCGCCCAGCGCCTGGAACAGCCGCGAGGCGGCGAGGCGGTGGTGACCCAGCCCACGTTGGCCCTGCAGTTGGTGAAACAGGGGGACCAGTGGAAGGTGGATGCCGCGGTATGGGAGTGACGGCGTGAGTATGCGTCGGCGTTTCTTTTTTTCCGTTCTCCTGGGGGCGCTCCTGACCACCCCGTTTTTCGTTTGGGCGGCCGGTGCCCCCCGTACCTGGGAGTACCCCGTCAAAGAGGAGGTGAAGATTTACCCCATTATTTTAACCCCCCAAATCACTATCCCGGGATTCGCCAGCGGAAAACCCGTGACCGAAGACACGCTCGGCAATTACTTCCGGGCGATTTACGTGTACTTCATCTCCAGCGTCGGCGCGATTGCGGTGGCCATGATCATCTTCGGCGGCTTCCGGTGGATCACCGCAGCCGGCAACGCAACGAAAATCCAGGCGGCACAAGAGACCATCAACTCGGCGCTCATCGGGGTGGTGTTGGCGCTCACGTCCTTCCTCATCCTGAACACCATCAACCCGAATTTGACGCGGCTGCGCATCCCGGCGGTGACGCAAGTCCAGCAGTTGTTGCAAACCACCTATTTTTGTAAAGACGGCAGTCCGGCAGCCCGGGCGGCTGGGGCATCCCAAACATGCGGCATGGATGTTCCGTATTCCGAGACGGACGGACGGAAGCGGAGCTGCGTTGCCACATACGTCAACCCAAATACCGGGGCGGGGACCGACGCGAACGGCAATCCGATCCGCACGAAGGATTCCCTTGTCTGCGTCTATGTGAAGACAACTTCGGACGATCGGCAAGCAAATGGTTTTTCTCCCGTATCCATTTATCATCTGTGTACGAACACTCAATTTACGTCGGCCAGCGAATGCGAACGGGCTGACCGCCAGATTACCAGCGACTTGATGCCCGATGGCAAGCCGAAGCCTCCGCTCATGCTGCCTGGGACGACGACGCAACTCGCTTGCCGCCGGTACAGCGAAAGAGGGTATGCGGATCGATGCGTGTTGAACCCGCTCGAACAGTGTCCAGGAAATTTCGAGCGAGTGCAGTGCGATGTTGCTGGCGGACAAAACACCGTTTGTTGGCAAAACGGCGGGCCGGCGCTCTATGGCGCGAACGAACTCGTCCCGGTCAGCCAGACCTACTGCACCAACAGCCAGCGGGCCGCGGCCGTGGCGGACGCCATCTGTTGCAAAGCGACGGTTGATTTGGCGAAGCAGTGCCAGGAGGAGAAACCGGCCGGCGCCATCTCGTCGTTCTTTAATCGTTTCTCGTACGACCAATTAGGGTATGCCGAATTTCCGGCGAGCGAGTGCGGGCCGACGTGCAATACCAGGTGCTGGATTCTCCTGAAACTCGAGGGGAAGCCGCGCCATTATTTCCAAAACCCGTAACGATGAACCCCGTCCTCAAACGCATCCTCATCGTCGTCGGCTTTCTCGCCGCGGTCGTTGGCTTCGCGCTCCTCATCTGGTGGCAGTTTTTCCTCGTACCGGTGCCGACGGGGACGAATGCCAATCGTGCGTTTCTCGGCCGCGTCTTGCCGGAAATCGCCGACCAGCTCAAAGGCAACCGGAACGAGAACCGCCGGGTCGTCAACGGCGCCATCGCCAACATCAACGGGGCGTTGCCGAACATCTCGCCGATTGCCCAGGGCGGTCTGACGCTCGCCCGGCCGGTGGTTGAGACGTCCGGGAACTACACTGTCGTCGGCAACGACCTGCGCTATTACGACCCAATCACCGGACAGTTCTACACGGTCTCGCGCGACGGCAAAACGAAAACGCTGCTCACGGACAAGAAGTTCTCCGGTGCGGAATCGGTCACCTGGGCGAACGACGGCTCGAAAGCGGTGCTCGCCTTCCCCGACGGCGCGAAGATCATCTACGATTTCGCCAAACAGCAGCAGTTCTCAATGCCGAACGAGACCGAGGGCTTCTCGTTCTCGCCGGAAGGGAACAGCCTGGCGTTCAAGTTCCTCGGCCGTGATGAAAGCGACCGGTGGCTGGCCGTTGCCAACAGCGACGGTTCCCAAGCCCAGTTCGTCGAACCGATCGGCGATAAGGTGCAATTTGTGACCCCGCAGTGGTCGCCGAACCGGCAGGTCGTGGCCACGTATGCGTCGTCGGCCAGCGGCAGCCAACAGGAGGTCATCTTCCTTGGGGCGCACAGCGAGAACTACCCCTCGGCCTTGCTGGCCGGCCGCGGCTTCCAGGGCCAGTGGACCCCGGACGGCAATTCCATCCTCTATACCGTGCGATCAGCGGAGACGTTGGATAATCCGACCCTCTGGATTATGGACGGCCGGACCGACTCGCTCGGCCAACGGCAGATAAACCTCGGCGTCCAGACATTCATGGACAAATGCGCCTTTGATCCGTCGGGAATCAGTGTCGTCTGCGGGGTGCCGAAGTATTTGCCGCAGGGGGCCGGGCGCTTCCCCGAGCTTGCCCGCGACATCCCCGATGATTTCTACCGCATTGATTTGCGCACCGGCGGTCGCGACCTCATCGCCTCCCCGACCGATGCGGCGGGCAGCGCCTCGTATAACGCGACGGATGTGCGGGTCTCCGAGGACGGCGCGTACCTGTACTTCCGCGATCGCATTACCAACCGGCTGCACGAGATCCGCTTGCAGTAGCCTGTGACGAGCGCCCGGCGAACGACGTTGGTCTTGAGTCTCCTCGCCTTTGGGACCGTGGCCTATTTTGGGCTGTCCGTCTGGCAAGGCCGGTCGCGATCAACCGCGGTACTGGAGCCGACGATCTACGCCGATGACCCAAGCCGTGGCCCGGCCGGGGCGCCGGCAACCTTTATCGTCTACGGCGACTACCAGTGTTCTTTCTGCCAGGAGTTTGCTCAAACGCTCGACCGGTTGCGACAGGACTTCCCTGACAAGGTGCGCGAGGTCTGGAAGGATTTTCCTTTGCCGGAACATCCCCAGGCGCGGCCGGCCGCTCTGGCCAGCCAGTGTGCGGGCACGCAGGGGAAGTTCTGGGAGTTTCATGACGCGCTTCTTCGTCGCTCGGGGGCCCTGGACGGGGCGGTCATCGTGGCGACGGCCGACGACGCCTCGCTTGATCGGGCGACGTTCACCGCCTGCCAACAGGGTCTCGAAGCGGCGTCAATCGTGGATCGCTCGGTGCGCGAAGGCCAGGCCTTGGACATCACCTCCGTCCCGACGTTTTTCCTTGACGGACAACAGTATTCGGAAGCCTTTACCTACGACGAGCTGGTTGCCTTAGTGGAGGCGGTGCCGGTACAATCCCGGTGACTCTATGAAGCAGACTGAGATCTACGCCTGCACGAACTGTGGCGCCCAGTTCCCGAAGTGGCAGGGCCGCTGCTCGGAGTGCGGGCAGTGGGGGACGGTCGTGGCGGAAACGCGCCCCGCTCGGAAGGGTCGCTCGGTCAAAGCGGGGAAGGTTGTCACGCTCGAGGCGACGTCAGCGGCGTCCGATCAGCGGCTCCAGACCGGGATCGGCGAACTTGACCGGGTGCTCGGGGGCGGCATCGTGCCCGGTTCGCTCGTGCTCCTCGGCGGCGATCCGGGTATTGGCAAATCGACCCTGGCTTTGCAGCTCGCGGGGAAGATCTCGGCAACCGGCTCCGTGCTCTATATCTCCGGCGAGGAATCGGTCGATCAAATCGGGCTGCGGCTGAAGCGACTTGGGATGGGCGGTCGAAATCTCGCTTTCCTCGGCGAAACAGATCTCGATGTCGTGGTCGCCACGTTGGAGCAAACGAAACCCCAACTCGCCATCATTGATTCAGTGCAGACCCTGGCGAGCGAAGAAGTGCTTTCGGAAGCGGGCAGCGTTGCCCAGATCCGCACCGCCACCGTACGACTTTTAGAGGTCGCGAAACAGTCGAAGATTGCCCTGGTCATCGTCGGCCATGTCACCAAAGAAGGGGCGATGGCCGGTCCTCGTGCGCTTGAGCATCTGGTTGATACCGTGGTGTACTTGGAAGGGGACCGCTACCATGCCTTTCGCATCCTCCGGGCGGTGAAGAATCGTTTTGGCTCGACGAATGAGGTTGGCGTTTTCGACATGCACGGCGATGGACTGGTCGAAGTGGCAAATCCATCCCAAGTGTTTTTAGCGGATCGGCAAGGCGGGCCCGGTTCGGTCGTGACCTGTGTCATCGAAGGTTCGCGGGCGTTCCTGGTCGAAGTGCAGGCGTTGGTGAACCCAACGGTGTTCGGCATGCCGCGGCGGACCGCCACGGGTGTGGATTTCAACCGGCTGCAACTCTTGCTGGCGGTGCTAACGAAACGCTGTGGCCTGCGGTTAGGCACGCAGGATGTGTTTGTGAACGTGGTCGGCGGGTTCCGGGTGTCCGAGCCGGCCGTGGATTTGGCCGTGGCGTTGGCCATCGCCTCGGCGGTCACCGGCAAACCAGTTGAGAAAAAACTCGTGGCCATTGGTGAGGTCGGCCTGGGGGGTGAACTGCGGAGCGTTTCCCAGCTCGAACGGCGCCTGAAGGAAATCAAGCACATCGGTTTCACTGACGTCGTGCTGGCCAGCCAGGGGAAATTGCCTGCTTCAGAACTGAATGTGTTACGCGTGGCGACGGTGAATGATACTATCCACGAAGTGCTGGGAACCATTCGAGCGAGTAGCGAGTAAGGGGTAGCGAGTAGACGAACGCGTATCCGTCGCTACTCCCTACCCGCTACTTCCCTACCCGCTAAAAAAAGAGGGAGGGGTCGACGCGCTCCGCGCGTCTTCCACTCCCCGCCCACCATGGGCTGTTCAACGAACTACCCCCCACTATCCATTGTGGGGAACGAGCGATCTTCCGCTACGCGACCGTCACCGGCCGATTGCGGAGGCCGACCTGGATGGTCATCTCCTCAACCAACCTGGTGAACCGGTCGCGGTCCCGCTCGGCAACCGGGAACCGCCCGTCGTTGCCTTCGCGCAGCCCGATGCAGAAGCACCGGACCACACAGATCACTCCGTGACGAGCGTGCGGCGGGATATTCCCCACCTGAACGATCTTCTCCATCACTCCCAGGATGGAGGGCTTGAGCACGATGGGGTTGCCCGTCGCGTAGCGCTCTTGCACGAGCGCCCGGGCCTTGAGACGGGCGTCTCTCGGTTCCCTCGGGATCTCGGCGGCCGGGATCCCGAAGTGAGACCAGAACTGCAACTCGAGCGGAAGTACCTTCATATTCTCTCCATCTCGGTCTAACACCGACCAGACACACGATGGATCAGATTTCACAACCCAACCCACCACACGAGAGGATTACCCATCTGGATGATGGGTTTTCCTCCGACGACGCTGTGCAACGGGCAGCGGCGTCACTTTCCCAGCGAAGGGAAGGAGAGAGGACCGTGGCACTGGCGTGTCACGTGTTGAGCCTCACCACGAGATGAGAAGGAGCAAGCGCTGGCGCGCCTGTCAAATCTCGGGTGGGTGGGAAAGATGCAGCGGGTGTCTGGTCCGCTGGTCTTCCTTTTAGCTATCGTGAGGCACGGCAATGGTGCCACGGTCCTTGAAGTACAGGGTTTCAGTTGTCGAAGGACGACAATGAAAACAGTATCCATGAGTATAGCGGGGTTTGACGCGAGGGTCAAGGGCGAGTTGGCAGTGAGTAGGGTCGGATCAACATCCGTCTACGCACTACCAACTACGCACCACTCACTCCATAAAATCACTCCGGATGGACGTCGGCCTGAATAATTGCCTGTTTCAGCAGCGGATGACCCCCAAGAGTTGGGTCTTTGGCAAACAAATCTTGGGCGGCAGTGCGAACGGTCTTCACCAGCTCCAAATCCTCGAGATTCGCAATATGGAAGTCCAGGAAACCGGATTGCAGTTGGCCGGAGAGTTCGCCCGGTCCGCGGAGTTTTAGGTCTAATTCCGCCAGGGCGAAGCCGTCGCGGCTGGCCACGAGCGCGTCGAGACGCTGCCGCACCTTTTCCGAATCACTTTCCGCCAGGAGGAGGCACGTGGCGGCTGCCGTCCCTCGCCCAATCCGTCCGCGCAACTGGTGGAGCTGGGCGAGGCCGAACCGCTCGGCGCCCTCGATGAGCATGACGGTGGCGTTCGGGTTATCAATGCCGACTTCGACCACCGAGGTGGCGACCAGGACATCGAACTCACCCCTTCGGAAGGCGTCGAGCACCTCAATTTTCTTTTTTCCCGGGAGTTTCCCGTGGAGCAGTCCGACCCGTTGGGGAGCAAACGGTCCGCTTGAGAGCCGTTCGAATTCCTCGGTCGCGGCGCGGACGCCTAAACGGTCAGACTCTTCAATGATCGGGCAGATGACAAAGGCTTGATGCTGTTTGGTGATTTCGCTTTGCATGAGGGCATAGGCCCGCTCGCGTTCGTTTGGCTTGAGGCGCACAGTCGTCACGGTCGGCCGGCCAGCTGGCAGGTGCTTGAGGATGGAGACGTCGAGGTCGCCGTAGGCCGTAAGCGCCAGGCTCCGAGGGATCGGCGTTGCGGTCATCGACAGCAGGTGGGGCATCGTCGCGTGCGTGGACGTCGCCTGGTCGCGCAGCCGTTTCCGCTGTTCCACGCCGAAGCGGTGCTGTTCATCGATGACGACAAGTCCGAGGGACGCGAACGACAGTTTCTCGTTGAGCAGGGCGTGCGTGCCGATGAC
>CAYWEH010000001.1:4548-6952 GCA_964457305.1 uncultured Gammaproteobacteria bacterium | reverse complement strand
GAACCGACGTCCCCTTCGAGTAGGCGGTTCATCGGCTGCGTCTTGGCCATGGCTTGGAGGATTTCCCAGGCCGCCCGACGCTGATCTTCGGTGAGTTTGAAGGGAAGACCAGCCACGAATTTTTTTACCGTCGGCTGGCTGAAGGGAATCGCCGGCGCTGGCGTGGCCTTGATGAGCGCTTTCGTCGCGAACACCTGGAGGAGAAAGAGGAAAAGTTCTTCAAATTGGAGCCGTCGGCGGGCGGCTGTCAGCTGGCGGTTATCAGTCGGAAAATGAATGTGCTGGACCGCCTCGACCAGAGGGACAAGCTGATGGGTTCGTCGAAGTTCCTCCGGCAGGAGATCCGGCAGCTGATGTTTCAGCGGCAGCACGAGCCGGATGAGTGCGCGCAATTGCTTTTGTGAAATGTTGTGGGTAAGCGAGTAGAGCGGGACGATGGCGCCGACGTGCGATTGCTCGGGTCGGATTTTTTCATACGTCGGGTTCACTAAGTGGAGCGGGTAGTTGCCTTCTTCGGCCCGGCCGGCCACGAGAATTTCATCGTTCACTTTCAGGATCTTGCCGACGTAGGACTGGTTGAACCAGGTCAGGGGAATAGCGCCTGTCTGGTCTCGGAGGAGGACCTCGGTGATGGCCATGTGCCGCCGGAAGCTGCGGCGCGTGGAAAGAAGTTCGATGCGGCCCCGCAGCGTGACACGGTCGCCGGCTTGCACGCCGCGAATCGACACAACGTCACGCAAATCGTCGTAACGAATCGGGTAGTAGCGCAACAGATCCTCGGCCGTGTTGATGCCCAGGTCTTTCAAACGGCTGGCCGCTGCCTTGCCGTAGCGGGTGAGTTCTTTGGCGGGCGTATCGATGGTCATCACGGGGCTAGTGTAGCATTGGCGGAAGCGAGGGAGTAGAAGAAGAGAGGAGTTAAGAATGGGCGTGTCTTGAGGTTCCGACGGTGGTACAGCCGTTTGTGGGTGCATCCTTCGTCTCTTGTGTCCTGCGATTGGGAACCCCTATTGACAGAGCATTTTTTTGTCTTACTGCGTTTGGAAGATTGTGCTACAATACATCTTCAGAAGTTCTGATTGAGCTGTGGATAACTTCGGAGGGAAAAAATTCCCTCACAAACAGAAAAGGTCGAACCGCCAACATAAAACAATACGAAAGGGGAGGGTTGTCAAACACAAACCTGTCGTTCTCGAGTACTTGAAAAAACCCTGAAAGAAACGTGTTTGCCCCTTTCTTCTTCGATAAAACAGTCTTCCCGGTCTCTGGCCGTACGTGGCAGGGAGGTCGGTTGGTGGTGACCAATCGAGCTCTCTGCAACGTTAAAGGTGCAGAGAAATCCTTCGGGACCCTCGATCGAGGACCCGAAAATAAAGAGAGGGGGTGATAGTATGAAAAAAATTATCGCAGTAGTCTCGGTCTTCGCTTTGATCGCGCTCGGAACTTCGGCCTTCGCATCAGAAGGCTGGGTGGGCGGTGACGTATACACGAAGATCAAGGTTAAGATCCACAACGATGCTAAGGTGGATAACGACGTTTCAACCGTTGCGAACACCGGTGAGAACTCGGCTGACGCGGACGTCGACGGAGTCGGAGCCGGCTCGCAGCGCGCCAAGGGCGGCAGGATCGACACGGGCGAGGCCGCGGCCTGGTCTGGCGTCCTCGTTGGCGTTAACGCGAACGATGTCCTCATTGACACGAGCGGCTGTGGCTGTGAACGCGACGGCGACACCACCACCAAGATCAAAGTGGACCTGAAGAACAAGGCAAAAGTTGATAACGACGTTTCCACCGTTGCAAACACCGGCGGGAACTCGGCTGACGCGGACGTCGACGGAGTCGGAACCGGCTCGCAGCGCGCCAAGGGCGGCAAGATCACCACTGGCAACGCCGACGCCATGTCCGAGGTTGGCGTCATTGCCAACACGACCGTGGTCACCATCACCACAAACTAGATGGCTCTGAAATGGGGAAGGGCCCTTCCCCTCTTTCAGCCGCTGCTCAAGCCAGCTTAAGCCGCGACCCGAAGACTTCCTCTCCATCGAGCAATATCCATAACCGCGATCCCGTGATTTTCTCTCGATCCAATCAACATTGCAGAACTCCGTTTCGACGTCCCCTCGCGTTGGTCGTCGCCGTGGTGGTCACGCTGCAGTACACCATTGCGCCATTACTCCTCCTGGCGCCGCGGTCGGTTCGCGCCGAGGAGCCGGCGCCTGATACCGGCGCGCCCGTGGTCACGCTCGCGGCGCCCGAGCCCGGAGCGACGATTGCGCAGTCGATCACGCTGTCGGCCACCGCCAGCGATGACACCGGGGTGGCGAACGTTCAATTTTTGCTCGATGGGGTCCTCATCGGTGACCCTCTGGTCGTCGAGCCGTACACGCTCTCGTGGGATTCCACG
>CAYWEH010000001.1:0-4448 GCA_964457305.1 uncultured Gammaproteobacteria bacterium | reverse complement strand
GAAACAGTACTGGCGTTGTCAGTTACGTTATCGGTCAACGTCGCGGACGATGTCGGCGTCGTCGGCGTTCAATACAAACTCGATGGCGTGCCGATCGGCCCGGAGATCACCGTCGCGCCGTTCAGTTATGAGTGGGATTCTACTACAGTTCCGAACGGCAACCATATTCTGTCAGCCGAGGCGCGCGACGCGGCCGGGAACCGGACGACGTCTCAAAATGTGGACATCGTTTGCAACAATGCCGACATCGCGAACACGAACTCGGCGGAGATTCATAATACCGTGAGCGCGGCTGCGAACACCGGCGGGAATTCGGCCGTTGGGATCTACGACCCAGCCCTGTGCGTGCCCGGTGCCGACCCCAATATTCCCGGGTGCGGGGTGCCATTGCCAAGCGCCATTTCCACCGGCGTCGCCACGGCCGGGGTGATCCTGGCCATGCAGGTGAATACGAACGTGACCGATGTTACCGTCGGTTCGGGTGGGACAGACTTCACGGTGACCAACGACAATACAGCTGACCTTTTGAATGATGTGGCGGCGAATGCGGAAACGGGTGTGAATACGACGAATAACAACCGTGAGTCGAGTATCGCGACGGGCGATGCGAATGTTTTCACGGCGGTGATGAACATGGTGAATACGAGCGTTGTCGGGAGCAATTTCACGACGCTGGCCAGGGACATTTTTGATACTTTCATTGGTGATATCGACCTGGTGGAGGCCATTTTGAGCCTCTTTAGCGGCGGGCTGGGCGCCGGCAACATGGACATCCGCAACACCAGCACCGGTTCGATTACCAACAACGTGAACGTCAATGCCTCGACCGGCAGCAACACGGCGAATGACAACCGCGGGGAGCGGCGCAATCCCACTTCCATAGCGACCGGCGACATCAACGTCGCCACCAATGTCCTGAACCTCTTGAACACGAACATCGTCGGCGCGAACTGGTTGTTCTCGACCATCAACATTTTTGGGCAATTCTTCGGCGACATCATCTTGCCGGGCGAAGGTGTGCTTGAATCCTTATTCGGTACGCCGACGACCCAGCTCACGGTCGAGAACGACAACACCGCCGGCGTCGTGAATACCGTGGCCGTCAACGCCGACACCGGCAATAACAGCGCGGAGAACAACCGCACCACCCTGATTTCGACCGGGGACGTGTCTGCCCAAACCCGGTCCATTAACACCATCAATACGAACATCGTCAACGAGAATTTCTTTGGTTTTACTCCAAACATCCTTGGTTCGTGGACTGGTCGGGAGATCAATCCTTGGAGCGGCTCGCTGCCGAGTACCCAATCGGACATGAGCGTTGATCCCAACTATAGCAGCAGCCTTGGCGTCGCCAGTACCAACACTGCTCGGATTACGAACAACATCACGGTCAATGCCGCCACTGGCTTGAACTCGACCAACCGCAACCGCTACTCTTTAATCAATACCGGCGACATCCGGGCGGCCACGAACCTGGTGAACATTGCGAACACGAATATCATCGGTTCCAACTGGTTCTTGGGGAACCTCAATCTCTTCGGAACGTGGCAGGGGAACATCACCTATGCGTTTCCTGACCTGACGCTCGGCCTGCAAGCGCCGGCGAATGCCCAGCCGGGCGACACTATTACGTACACGCTGTCCTTCCGTAACCAGGGCCGGGTGCCCGGCCAGGCAGTGACCTTGATTGACCGTCTGCCGGCAAACGCGACCTTTGTCTCCGCCTCGGACGGCGGCACCTACCAAGATGGCGCGGTCACCTGGCAGCTCGGTCGCCTCGGCGCACTCTCGGCCCCGCAGACGTTCAGCGTCGTCGTCCGGTTGCCGTCGGATTTGCCGTACGGCGATACGCCTTTCGTGAATGACGCCGTGATCTCAACGCGCACGCCAGAACCGCAGACGGCGAATAACACCGTCAGTGGTCAGACGGTCGTTCGAATCGCTCCGCCCGCACCGGTGTCACCGCCAACGCCACCCGCACCACCGACCCCACCGTCTTCAGCCGTGCAGGCCTCCTTTGTTCCGGCCCCGGCCATGGCCATCATGAAGACCAGCGATGCTGCGGGAATCAAACTCCCGGGTGATAAGATCGCGTTCCAAATCGCGGTGATGAATGCCGGCAACGTGCCACTGACGGACATCCGCGTACACGACGAGATGCCGGACGCGGCCGGCGCGCTCCTCTACACGCGGGACTTTCCGCTCGACCAGCTGGCGGTCGGTCAGACAATGGAGGTGTCGTATACGATGATCATCAGCCGCGACACGCCCGCCGGGACCTACACGAATACGGCTCGCGTGACCGCCCAGTACGGCGCGACCACGGTCAGCGGCGGTTCGGCCCAAAGTACGGTTCGCGTGGGCGCGGCGCCGCCGGCCACAGCGGTCGCAGCACCCAAGGCGGTCAAGAAGTCCGCCCCGAAAGCCGGTGCGCTGGCCGTGACGCAGCTCCTGCAAACGAAGAGAAAGACGTTTCAGGCCGGCGATAAGCTGAAGTTCCGGCTGACCGTCACGAATACCGGCACTGCCGACGTCAAGAAGGTCGTCTTGAACGAGCAATTCATCAATGGGAAGAAACACACGATCAAATGGGATCTCGGTACCCTGAAGAAGGGCGTGGGGATTGCGCTTTCGTACGTGCTCACCCTGGCCACCGACATCCGACCCGGGACGGTCATCAGCCGGGTGTTTGCGAACGGGATGAGTCCGGCGAAGAAGAAGGTTGCTTCGTCGCCGAGCGATCTTCGTTTCTCGGTGAAAGCGACGTCGAAGTTTCTCCAAGCGAGCGTGGCGAAGCTGGTGACCAAGGATGCCAAGTCGTCCCGCCAAGCGCTCCAGGGCACGATGACGCGGTCCGGCAACGGCGGCTTCCTCTTCACCGATGCGAACGGCGCACCGATCTCCGCCTGGCAGTATGTCAATCTCAACAGCCTATCCATGGTTGACCTCTTGCGAGACAGCCGCGACCCGATTGACCGGGCGTTTGTCCAGGCGTACGATAGCGGCATGAGGCTCGTCGGCAAGAACGGTACGAACGGTGTCATTACGTTGCAAGACGTCATCAACGACTTGCGCCAGGCGCCGCAGTTCCGCACGCTCTACGGAAACTCTTTCGCCATCGCTCGCAACCCCTGATGATGCATGGAACCTTTTCGGTACAGTTTTGAGACGGACGAGCAGTACCAAGCGCGCTTGCAAGAACTGAAGACCGAAACCGAGACGGCCCCATCGTCCGAGACCCCGCCGACCTCTCGGACTGGTTTCGTGTTGCCGTGGTGGGCCATTGCGATTTTTGTTGTTATCGTATTAGTCATCATTTACCGCGAGAGTCGGAAAAAGCTGATTCGCAAAATGCGGCAGGAAAGGGAAAATGCCCGGCCGCGTTTCCCGAACCCGATGCTGTAGCAGTTTTTTAAACTCGGGGTTCCCACACATCGGGTGCGCAGGCCGAATAGGTCTCGGCGTAGTGTAGCGAGCCGAGACCGTCAATGAGGCCGAGCACAGATGCGTGGGGAAATGGGTACAGGCCCGCAACCCGAAACAGCCCTGACCTTCGCTCAGCTTCGCCGAGCTCTCATTTGACACAGTTGGCTCAGTATACTACGATATGTAGTAGAAATGAGACCATCGCTACGGAAATCCATGTTCACCTTCGTCGTAGCCGCGATCGTAGCCGGTGGCATGCTGTGTCTTTTCTGGTTCTCCACACCCATCCACGCTGAGGGGGTCTGTGCGGTCGTCGCTCAGGCGAGCTCCGGCCTCGTGGGACGCCAAGGAGTATACGCCCTGGTTGGACTTCTGCTCGTTTTCGCAGCGAAGGAAATACTCAACCTGCACCGCATCAGGAATGGTCTCATTCGAAGAGAATTCCGAAATCCTTCTCGTTGGCGCTTGAGCGAACAGGTATTTTTCGATACTGGTTTTCGCCAATTCCCCGTCTTCCGTCAGTACGCACTAGCAACCGTCGACCCGCAAATCTACAGGAGTTAATAAATCGTAACCGCAGTGGCAAGCCCTGCGGCTGCGTTGGCCCGTTTGCTTTATTCGTAACGTCTCACATCCTATCACATTGTATGGAACTCTCTCCACATCCATCCCATCCATCAAAACAACCGCTCCTGGCCGGCGCGTCGCCAAAGCTCACGTTCCTGTTCGGCATCGTGTCCGGGATCGCCGCCCTTGAGTTTGCCGCACTCGTCGTTCTCCTTCCCAAGGTCGGTGCGAGTTCGGTGAAGCAAGGCAGCTCGACCACGCCGGTGACAGCCGTGGCGCCGACCGCACCCTCCGCCGCTCCGACTGACCCGACGCCTTCGCCCGCAGCCATTACCGTGGCAGCTGTGACGAAAGACGACCACATCCGCGGCGATCTCAATGCTCCCGTGAAAATCGTGGAGTACTCGGACCTCGAGTGCCCGTTCTGCAAGGTCTTCCACGCGACCATGCAC